>JAHDGB010000065.1 GCA_020627885.1 Flavobacteriaceae bacterium
TGGAAGCTTATCAAAAAAACAGAGACAGTTTAGGAAGGGCGTTTCAAGCAGAAGTAGCAAATTATAATGCTAAAGAGAAAACCTATTCTGAAAAAAAGAAGAGAGAATTAGGGCAGCAATTGGGGCAAAAGCAGCAAATGTTGCAGCGCCAACTTCAAGCACAAGAACAAAACATTTCTCAAAGTTACCAAACCGAGATTGATACCTTAATTTCTAAGGTAAGAAAGTTTGTAAAAGGATATGGAAAGACTAATGGATATACTTATGTTTTAGGAACAAGTGAAAATAACGCTAGTGTTATGTATGGAAAAGATGAGTTTGATATTACAGAGGCCGTTTCTAAAGCCTTAAACGATGCGTACAAGCCTAATGCCGAAATAGAGAAAAAAGTAGAAGAGAAGAAACAGTAGCAAGCAATAAGCAGATAAATAAAAAAGCGTTTGTGTTAAGAAATACAAACGCTTTTTTATAAGCATTAATTACTTTTTTTATGCAATAATCGAGTTAGTTTAATGGACAAATCTGTTAAAATAATTTTAGAATTTCCATTACGCTCAATATGATAAATAGCTTCTTGCAATTCATTGAAAATATCCAAAATATTATTGTTATGGATAAAAGGAGCAAATTTGTTAAGGTTAAAGTTTTTCGTTTCTATAAAAACTAAATCTTTGGTATTATAATTAAGTAAGAGTGCTTGCCTAAAAAAATCTAAACAAAAATGTAAAAATTGTTTTTGTGTTTCTCTCCCCTTTTTGGCAATATCTTCACTCCAAGAAATTAAGTCATGAATAGCACTTTTATTTCCTTTGGCCTTAAAAGCAGTACGAACCCAAAAAATAAACCATGTTTCAAATTGCGAATCTTCTGGGTTTAGGTATAAGTTACAAGCTTTATTAAAGTTGCCGTTGGCTTGATGAGCCAGTTTTATTGCTTCTGTTTCTGGGATACTATATTTATTAATTAACCCATTTTTAATATCATTTTCAGCTAAAAGAGGAAAGCGCAAGACTTGGCATCTAGAGCGTATTGTATTTATAATTTGCTCTTCATCTTCAGCAATTAAAATAAAAAGGGTTTTATTTGGAGGTTCTTCTATAAGCTTTAAGAGCTTATTAGATGCGGCAATGTTCATTTTTTCAGCCATCCAAATAAGCATTATTTTATAGCCACCTTCGAAGGATTTTAAGGCAAGAGATTTTACAATATCCTGAGCTTCATCAACACCTATTTGCCCTTGTTTATTGTCGATTCCAAGACGTTTATACCAGTCAAATAAATTGCCATAAGGTTGCTCTTTAAGTAGTATCCGCCATTCTTCTAAAAAATATTTTGAGACGGGATGCTTCTTTATTTTTTCATTAGTAGCCACAGGAAAAGCAAAATGTAAATCAGGATGAGAAAAAGAACTAAATTTTAAGTTGCATGCATCATTGGCTCTAGTATTTTCTTTATTACATAAAAGATATTGAGCATAGGCAATAGCCATTGGCAAGGGGCCTGTTCCTTCAGGGCCTATAAATAATTGTGCATGTGGTATTCTACCATTATTTGCACTATAGGTTAAGTGCTTTTTGATGTGTTCTTGACCTATTATATCACTAAATATCATTTAGCAAATATAGCTTAAAATTTGTGTGATTAATAGAGATTATTTGTAGCAAACGAACTAATTTTTAAGCTAGTAATTTATATATTTGGGGTTCTTAAATAACTGGGTTAAGGATTAAAAAATTATCTTAATAAATTAACCGCAAAAAAAGGTGTGAGGAAGAGCACAAACACCTACTTAAAATAAACAAATGAATACACTAAACGATTTCAATTTTAAAAATAAAAAAGCATTAATCCGTGTCGATTTTAATGTGCCGCTAAATGAGAATTTTCAGGTTACAGATGCGACAAGAATACAAGCGGCTAAACCAACACTAATAAAAGTATTGGAAGATGGAGGGAGCTGTGTTTTAATGTCTCATTTAGGACGGCCTAATGGCATTGAAGAAGGACTATCTTTAAAGCATATTGCCGATAAAATAGAAGATATAATTGGTGTAGAAACAATATTTGTATCTGATTGCGTAGGGGAGGAGGCCTGTTTTGCCGCAGAAAACTTGAAACCTGGTGAATTATTAGTTTTAGAGAATTTGCGTTTTCATGAAGAAGAAAAAAAAGGAGATTTAGCTTTTGCTGAAAAGCTATCAAAATTAGGCGACATATATGTAAATGATGCTTTCGGAACAGCACATAGAGCTCATGCTTCAACTACAGTAATTGCGCAGTTTTTTCCAGAAAACAAATGTTTTGGCGCTTTATTGGCTCAGGAGATAGAAGCTATTGATAAAGTTCTTAAAACAGGAGAAAAGCCTGTTTTGGCAATATTAGGAGGAGCTAAAGTGTCTTCAAAAATTACAATTATAGAGAACATATTAGATAAGGTAGATCATCTTATTATTGGAGGGGCTATGGCATTTACATTTGTTAAAGCTAAAGGAGGGGCTATTGGCAATTCTTTGGTAGAAGAAGAGAAATTAGATTTAGCTCTAGATGTTTTAAGACAAGCGGAAGAGAAAAATGTTACGATTCATATTCCAGTAGACGCTATAATAGCCGATAACTTTAGTAATGATGCTAACATACAGATTTCCGATATAAATAATATTCCTGAGGGTTGGATGGGGTTAGATGCTGGGCCTAAATCTAGAGAGCATTTTCATAAAATCGTAATGCAATCTAAAACAATTTTATGGAATGGACCATTAGGGGTTTTTGAAATGGAAAATTTTGCTAACGCTACAATAGCTCTTGGAAATTCTATAGTAGAAGCAACAAAAAAGGGCGCTTTTTCTTTGGTAGGGGGGGGAGATTCTGTTGCGGCTGTAAAACAGTTTGGTTTTGACAAAAGAGTAAGTTATGTCAGTACAGGAGGAGGAGCTATGCTAGAGAGTTTAGAAGGTAAAACGTTACCAGGAATTGCAGCTATTGCAGAATAATACTACTATTATCGCGTTTTAATTTATGTAAAAGCCAAAGTTTAAGTAATGATTTTTAGATAATAACAGTATAGATATGATGAAAGAAATATTAAAAATACGATTTAGTTTTTTAGTAATAATGATGTTTGGTATAACAAATGCTCAGGATTCCCTTAAGTTAAAGCCAAAAGATTCTATAAAAGTGAATTTGGTTAATACAGATTCAGTAAATAAAAAATTAAAAACAAGATTGATTGAAAATCAACTTGTTGCTGGTATAAGCTATGCTTTAGATACTGTTATTAACAATAAAGTATATTATAAAGAAATTTTACAAAAAGAAAGTGACAATAAAACACTTGCTACTAGGTCGTCTACAGAATTATCGAGTAATATCCCTCTACCTATAAAACCAATAAATGGATTAAAAGACAATGAATTAGCCGCTGATATTGACAAAAAATGGTTAGAAGAATTATATAGCGCTTCTTTATTTGATACTATATACAGAGATGTTTCAAGTTTAAAGTACGATGCCGTTTACTACCCAGAATTATCTACCGATACTCTAAAAGCAAGGTTAAAAAGATTAAATGCGAAAACACCATTTAATGTAGAATATAATCCACAGTTAGAAAGTGTGATAAAAAGTTTTTTAAAACGAAGACACAAGTCTTTAGAGCGTTTAATGGGGTTAAGCAAGTATTATTTCCCAATGTTTGAAAGAGAAATGGATAATTACAATATTCCATTAGAAATGAAATACCTAGCAATAGTAGAATCCGCTTTAAAACCAAGAGCAAGGTCGAGAGTTGGGGCAACAGGGTTATGGCAGTTTATGTATGCGACAGGAAAGCAATATGGGTTGCATGTAAGTAGTTATGTCGATGAGAGAAGTGACCCTATAAAATCCACAAAATCTGCTGCAAAATACTTAGCAAAATTGTATGAGATTTTTGGAGATTGGGATTTAGCATTGGCTGCATATAATTCAGGCCCTGGCAATGTTTCTAAGGCTATTAGGCGATCGGGAGGTTATAAAAATTATTGGAATATTAGACCTAACCTTCCTCGGGAAACAGCAGGTTATGTCCCTGCTTTTTTGGCGACTATGTATATTTTTGAGTACGCAGAGGAGCATGGGTTTATTCAGCATAAACCTAAGTTTAATTACGTAGAAACCGATACAATTAAAGTAAAGCAAATGATTACTTTAGATCAGGTTTCTGAATTTACCGGAGTAAAAATGGAAACGCTCCAATTTTTAAACCCATCTTATAAATTAGACATAATTCCCTATATTGAAGGAAAAAATTATACGTTGCGTTTACCTAGAAATTATATTGGTGGTTTTGTAAATAACGAACAGCAGATGTATGCTTTAGCTAAAGCTGAATTTGATAAAAGAGAAAAACCATTGCCACAATTGGTTAAAGAAAACGCAAGCACTCGTTATAGGGTTAAACAAGGTGATTATCTTGGGAAAATTGCAAGAAAGTTTGGCGTTCGCGTTAGTAAGATTAAACAATGGAATGGGTTACGTAGCAATAACTTAAAAATAGGGCAACGACTTATAATTTACTCTAGAGGAACAGCACCAAAAAGAGCCATATTAAAAACGGCAGCAAAATCAATACCCAATAATTATAAAGGAAAAACATATACTGTAAAAAGTGGAGACTCGTTATGGAGTATTTCTCAAAAATTTGAAGGTATTTCTGTTCAGAATATTAAGGATTGGAACGGTATTAGTGGTAGTGCTTTAAAACCAGGAATGAAATTAAGGGTTTCTAAGACATGAAATTATGAATAAACTAAAAGACTTATGCGTAAAATAGTACTGATTCTCTTAACCGGATTTATAACATTTGCCTGTAAAGAAAGCAAGTCAAAAAAAGAGAATAGAATTATTCCTGAATCATCTGGAAAAATTAATAATGTAGCTGTTGTTGTAGATAATGAACTTTGGAAAGGTGCTGTTGGTGAAACAGTTCGAAATATACTAGCAGCACCTGTATATGGTTTGCCTCAAGAAGAGCCCTTATTTTCAATAAACCAAATACCAACTCAGGTTTTTACAGGATTTGCTCGAGTTAATAGAACAGTATTAAAAATTGAAAAGAATAAAAAACAAGGAATTAAAGTCTTAGAAAATGCTTTTGCAAGACCGCAAAAAGTTGTAGTAATATCTGGAGAAACAATTGCTCAAATTTGTAAACAATTAAAAGAAAGTAAAACAAAGATTGTGAGTATTTTTAAAAAGGAAGAGCTTCGTTTTAAACAAACTAAGATTAATAAAGTACTATACAACAATAAAGCACTTGGAAAGAATATGGGGTTAACAATAAAGTTTCCTTCATATTATAGAATAGCTCAAGAAAAGGACAAGTTTATATGGATTAGAAGAGATATAAAAACGGGGACAATGAATATAATAATTTATGAAATTCCGTTAACTAAGATAGATACATCAAAAACGGCAATTTCTCAAATTATAAAAATTAGAGACTCTATAGGTAAAAAGCATATTCCTGGACCAACAGAAAATTCGCATATGATTACAGAAAAGGCGTATACGCCTTTTATGTGGGAAACGATAATAGATAATAAAAAGACGTTTAATACCAAAGGAACGTGGGAGGTGGAAAACGCTTTTATGGCTGGCCCATTTGATAATTACATGATAAAAGACAGAATTAATGATAGATATGTCGTTATAGAGGGATTTACTTATGCACCTTCTGTTTCAAAAAGAGATTTAATGTTTGAGCTAGAAACAATTGTTAAGTCTGTTAAAATAAATGAGTAGTAAATGTGTTATATAATCAAAATAATTTAAACTTAATTTTAAAAATGAAAAAAACAATACTAATTTTTGTGGTGATTCTTGGCGTTCAAACTTTTTTTTATGCGCAAGGGGTAGAATATTTTGTTATAAAAAAAGACAATTTAGAAGGCTTGGTTGATTCTAAGGGGTTACAGATAGTGAAACCAAAGTATAATACTATAGGTAAATTTGATGCCGTAAAAAAGAACTGGGCAGTAGTTATAAAAGATAGTCTATATGGTTATATTAATAAAGATGGGAGAGAGGTTGTGGCTCCTAAATACGAAAAAATTGAAGCTTTTAATATATATAAAAACAATTGGGCTAAGGTCTCTTTAAAAGGAAAACAAGGCTTTATAGGGGCAAGTGGAGAAGAGATTGTGAAACCTGTTTATGATGAAATAAAAAGATTTGATGAAATAAGAAGTGGATGGGCTAGAGTCAAAATGGGTGATAAATATGGTTTTATAGATACAAATGGAGTATTAGTAGTGCCTGTTAAGTATGATGAAATTCAAAATTTTAATATTCATAAAAAGAATTTAGCAGTGGTAGTGTTAAATGGCAAATATGGACTAATAAATATTAAAGGAGAAGAAACGTTGCCTCCTGTTTTTGACGATATAGAGCCTTTAAAAGGCGTTAAAAAATAACAAATAAATGCGTAATTGCCTTTAAAAACAATTACGCATTTATTTAGGCCTTTAAAGAATTTATATACCAAAGAAAATAGAAATAACTAATAGCTAAAAGCGCTATGTAGGCATTATCTGTTAAGGCGCTAAAAAAACCTGAATTTTCATTATTGTAATAAAATATTTGAAAAAATTCTGAAAATATTAAAGTGGAGCATGCTATTAATAGTTTTAAAGCTATTTTAGAGTGATAGGAAAAATAATTTAGCAAAGCTAAACCAAGAGCTATTAAAATTACTAAATTATAAATGATATTTAACAGATATTCAAATGTATCTAGAATATCTTTCGATATAAAAGGGGTAATGGTAGAATTTAATTCTTTAAATAAATAGGCTCCCATAGCGCTTATAATTAGTATATGAATATAAAAGTGACTTAATAATTGTTTTAAATCTAAGTTGGATAATAGTAAGGCAATTAAGAAAATGTAGCCTAGAACAAAAAAAGCATTACAAGTAATATAAACGATTCCATCTTCAGGATTTGCGGTATAGATAAAATAAATAAATAATTCGGCTAAGCAAAAGGAAACTAAGAAAAAAAACAGCGATTTGTTTACGCGTCTCTTTTTTTTTAGATAGTAAAGAATAAGTAAAGGAAATAGTATTACTCTTAAGTTGTTATGAATTAGTTCATAATTAAGTAGTTTTGTTATTATTAAACTAATGCATAAAACAGCAAAGAAATACTTATAATTTTTATAAATGGGAATAGTCATTATTTAATAGGTTTTGAGGTGTTTTTTAAATTTTTTAGATATAAGAAAAACACAAAATAACTAATTGCTAAAAGCAGGATATAAACTTCTTGTAGAATTTTTTGACTCAAAGCCACATAACGGGCAATTTGCACAAACTCTGAGAATATTAATAATGCACAGGCTATTAATAATTTTAATGCTGTTTTTGAGTCGTGATAAAAATAATTTAATAGAGAAATTGCTAAGAGAACTACGATCGACAGATTGTATATAATACCAATTGTGTATTCTGTTAACTCTACTCTGTCTGGGTTGCTAAAATACATTAGCCCCATCATTTCATTGAGTTCTAAAAATAAAAAAAGGCCTACAACGCTCAGAATTAATATTTGTACTATAAATTGTTTTATTAATCGCTTAATATTCAGTTTAGAGATAATTAAAATAATTATACTAATATAACTTAATATAATAATGGCGTTAGCTGTATTGACTAAAGAGATACTAAGCTTATAATTAAAATTTAAATAACCTAAAAGCTCACCTGTTGCATATAAAGCTAAAAATGATAATAAATATTTGTTTTTATTAGATGGGATTTTATAATAGTAAATTATAAGAAGAGGGAATGTAGCCAATCTTATTAAAGAATGAGCACTCTTAAGCCCTAGTATATGGCTTAAGGCAAAACCAATGCAGACTAAGGTAAAATAAAAGCTAAACTTTTTATATAAAACAACATCCATAGCATATAAATATGAGGCTAATATAAAAATATTTTGCATTTAAACGAAATAATTATTCATTTTATCGATAAAAATTGTTGTTATTGTTTTTTTTGCATAAGAGCAAAGGCTTTAATTCGTAAATAAGTGAAAGTATGTAAAACTCAATTGTTAAAAGTTGTATTGATTACATGTGTTTGTTTGATATTAAGGATTTTGGTGTATTAGTTGTCGTTTAAAAAAGTAAAGTAGCTAATTGCAATTAGTGTGATGTTAACCTTAGTTTAGAGTTAATATAATGAGTTGATTGTGCAGGTTCATAAAATACTAATGCAATAATGGGGGTTAGTGGTTTTAAGGCTGTTTTTGGGAATCTTAATAAACGTCATTTAAAAAGAGAAAAACCTAAGAGAGAAATAACAACTAAATTATATAAAATGCTTAAAATAAATTTTTTACTATCAAAAGGCACCACATCCATTCTTCTTAATTCAGAGAATAAATAAATTCCAACACACATTAAAGCAAAATAAAAACTGTCTTTTTTAAGAAATTAATGCTCATAGTTTTAAAACTATGAGCATTAATTATAAACAATACGCACTTAATAAAATAATTAGTATTTATATGTTTTATTCTTTATTAGTAGAATCCTCTTCTTCTTTACTGGCATCTTTAAATTCTTTAATGCCGCTGCCTAAACCCCTCATTAGCTCAGGTATTTTTTTGCCGCCAAATAAAAGTAGAACCACAACCACAACCAAGGCTATCTGCCATGGTCCAAACGCTAACACATATAAGCTCATAATAATCAATGTTTATGGTACAAAGTTAATAATTTAAGTTTAATAAATGTGTTTAAAATTAACTTTTAGAGGCTAGATGCTATACTATAGTAATAATTTTAATTATTTTTGTTTTCTAATGATGGCCGAGGAAAAAAAAGAAGAAAAAAAAATAAGAAAGAAGCTTCTTAATACGTATCGACTTGTTATACTTAATGAGGACACGTTTGAAGAGCGCTTATCTTTCAAATTAAACAGATTAAACGTATTTGTTTTAGTTGCTTTATCGTGGCTAATAGTAACGGGTTTAACCACCTTGCTTATTGCTTACACGCCTATGCGAGAGTATATTCCTGGTTATTCTTCTACATCTTTAAAAAAGAAAGCGGTAGAGCTTAGTTATAAGACCGATTCTTTACAGAGTGTACTAACATTAAATGATAAATACTTTCAGTCTATAAAAAAAGTACTTAAAGGTGAAGTAGAAACAGTAAAATTTAATAGGGACTCAATCATATCTGCAGCAAAAATTGAGGTTTCAGAAAATGGTTTGGTTCCAACTAAAGAAGATTCTATTTTAAGAGCAAAAGTAGATAAAGAAGATAAGTATAACCTTTTCGAAACGGCTACATCTAAAGCCGATTTTGTTTTATTTCCCCCCGTTAATGGAGTGATTAGCGATCATTATGATTTAGAAGGGAAGCATTATGCGGTAGATATTGTTGTTTCAAAAGATACGCCAATAAAAGCAACAGCAGATGGCACTGTAATATTTGCCGAATGGACAACAGAAACAGGATTTGTTGTCATTATAGAACATGGAAAAGGGTTAATATCTGTATACAAACACAATGCCTCTATAATAAAGTCTCAAGGAGATTTAGTTGAAAGAGGAGAAGTTATTGCTATGGCCGGGAATACAGGGGAATTAACGACTGGGCCACATTTGCATTTTGAATTGTGGAGCGATGGATACCCTGTTAACCCAACTAATTTTATAGATTTTAAATAAATATAATGTCTATTAAATCGATATTAGCCAAACTATTTGCTAAACGCGTATATAAATCAGTTCAGAAATGGGCAAATAACCCAATAGAAACTCAAAATAAAATATTTAAACAGCTAATAAATAAAGCGACTAATACTCAATTTGGAAAAGATCATAATTTTAAAAACATTAAATCTTATAATGATTTTGTAAGGCAAGTGCCAATAAGAGACTATGAAGCGCTTAGACCATATATAGATAAAGTAGTTTTAGGCGAAGAAAATATATTATGGAGTGGAAAGCCATTATATTTTGCTAAAACATCTGGAACAACTTCTGGGGCCAAATACATTCCAATAACCAAAGAAAGCATGCCTAGCCATGTTAATGCTGCTCGAAATGCTATATTATTATATATAAATGAAACAGGTAATTCTAAATTTGTTGATGGCAAAATGATTTTTTTGCAAGGGAGTCCGATTTTGAATGAAAAAAATGGAGTTCAAATAGGGCGATTATCGGGTATAGTGGCCCATTATGTTCCTAAGTATCTTCAAAAAAACAGAATGCCATCCTGGGAAACAAATTGTATTGACGATTGGGAGGCAAAAGTAGAGGCAATTGTTGAAGAGACCTTACTTGAAGACATGACAATTATTTCAGGAATACCATCTTGGGTGCAAATGTACTTTGAAAAGTTACAAGAGAAAACTGGTGAGAAAATTGGAGATGTTTTTAAGAATTTTAACTTATTTATTTTTGGAGGAGTTAACTATGAGCCGTATAGAGCAAAATTTGAAAATCTAATAGGAAGAAAAGTAGATAGTATAGAATTATATCCTGCAAGTGAAGGTTTTTTTGCTTTCCAAAATTCGCAAAAAGACAAAGGTATGTTATTACAGCTTAATTCAGGAATGTTTTATGAGTTTGTAAAAGTTGCCGATTTTTTTAATGAAAATGCTAAACGAATAACAATAGCAGAGGTTGAACTTAATATAAATTATGTCATGCTAATTTCTACTAATGCAGGACTTTGGGTGTATAATATTGGAGACACTGTAATGTTTACAAGTTTAAAACCGTACAAAATAATTGTTTCTGGACGCATAAAGCATTTTATTTCTGCTTTTGGGGAGCATGTCATTGGTAAAGAGGTAGAACAGGCATTAAATAGAGCTCTTTTAAATACAACAACTCAAATTAATGAATTTACAGTGGCACCTCAAATTAATCCAGATAAAGGATTGCCTTATCATGAATGGTTTATAGAATTTGAAAATGAGCCCAAAGATATTGTTACATTCGCAAGAAAAATAGACGAGTCTTTACAGGTTCAAAATAGTTACTATTATGATTTAATTATTGGTAAAGTATTAAGACCATTAAAAATATCGACAGTTAAAAAAAATGGATTTCAAGATTATATGAAATCTATAGGGAAATTAGGGGGGCAGAATAAAATACCTCGCCTTTCAAATGATCGAAAAATTGCAGACGTATTAAATCAATTAGGATTAATCAAATAGTAGTATATTTGTTCGACAAAATACTAAATGAATAAAATTAAAAGTCACGAAAGAACAAGAGCGCAAGAAAGCACAAATGCAATTGAAAGAATGTACATAACAATGCGACATCTTTTTAATCGTGGGTTTTATAAGCCTATGGGGGTTTCTGGCGAAACATTAAGGACTTCATTGTTAGTATTAAGACCCGAAATATACGGCTCTATAGCAGAAGAAAAAACAGAATTAAATGGGCTTTCTTATGTTATAGATCGTTTACCCCAAGGATTGGAAGAGTGTCGTTTTATTAATCTAACTAGTGATGAAGGCTATGGAGATTCACATTTTGAAGTAATAATACCTCTAAAAAGAAGGCGCAATTGTTATAGAATAGATGGCGAGCAAATGAATATTGAGATTACTCGAGGGCGATCGGAAATATATGATATTTTAACGCATCTTACTTTTTTGTTTATTGAATCTCATAAGATTAGTCGGCGTATTATAATAGACGATAAAGGAAACACCAATAGAGATTGGATTAAATTAGAAAAAACAGTCTTATCAAAAACTAAATTAACGCAACAAGAAAGAGAAGTTGCTATAACACATGTGGCAAATATTTTAGGAAGAACATTTAATGAGATATTGAATGTTTATAGTAATTTTTCCACTAAAAATCAACCAGAACGATTCTTGCACATTATTTATTGGTTAGGAAAATTAGCCATTGATGAAATAATAAACAACCAAAAAAGAACAGTAACTTTTAGTCCGGTGCTAAGAGAGCGTTTAGGGCACCATATTCATGGAGAAATATGGGCTAATAAAATAAAAGAGACGCTATACAAGAATGATTTATTGAATCGGCCAATTCATATTATTAGCGCAAATTTACATAGCGTAATGAATACACTGTACGCGCCGTTGGCTCTTAAAAATTTGATGGTTAAAAAAAGTGTTTTTGAAGTTTATGAAGCTTTAAGTGATGACACAAATGAAGCCTTAAGAAATAAAGTAAAGCAAAAGGCTTTAGAGCAAGGAATGATTACTATTAAAGATACATCGGGAACAAACATTGATGTACAAATTTTTGATACTTCAAAGTTAAACTCTGATAAATCAGATTTAAATATTACTTCTAATACAAAGAATAGTTCATTACCAGTTATACTCGTAATGGATTATGCTTTTGGAGAGCAAGCCTATGAAACAATAGACGAATTGTTAAAACCCTATGATTATGAAGATAAGAAATCACATCTTAACGTTGAATCTATATCAATAATGGGTAAAGCAGGAATTTTGAATGGTGAAAAAGGAGATATAATGATTCCTTCTGCCCATATATTTGAAGGTACTGCAGATAATTACCCTTTTAACAATGAATTGAGAAAGGAAGATATAGAAGGGCAAGGTATAGATGTTTACGAAGGAGCGATGATTTCTGTATTAGGGACGTCTCTTCAAAATAAGGATGTTTTAAAGTTTTTTCACGATTCGACATGGAACGTCATTGGGTTAGAAATGGAAGGCGCTCATTATCAAAAGGCCATTCAAGCAGCCTCAAAGGTTAGAGGAAGCATTAAGACGGATGTTAAAGTAAGATATGCTTATTATGCTAGTGATAACCCTATAAAAACAGGAAGCACATTAGCTTCAGGAGGTTTAGGAACATCTGGAGTGCGACCAACTTATTTAATAACAAGAACCATTTTACAGCAAATTTTCAGAGAAAATAACATTAAATAATAGAAACAACAAATTATGAATAATGAATTACCAAAAAACAATAAATCTGAAGAAATAGATTTAGTCGTTTTTTTTAATTTAATAGGGCGGGGGGTTAATCGTTTACTTGGATTAACTAAATCAGTATTTATAAAAATATATTCTATATTTATTACAATTGCAAAAGCAGTGTTTTTAAATATTAAACTTATAGTTACCACTTTGTTAATAGCTTTAATTATTGGCGTAGTTATAGATTCATTTAGAGGGAAAATATATTACTCGGATATGTATATTAAACCTTATTTTGATTCGAAGTATGAAT
>JAHDGB010000066.1 GCA_020627885.1 Flavobacteriaceae bacterium
TATTTAATTAAAATTCAAAAAAAACTTGTTTTAAAATTTTGCGCCTAATCGCTGAAAGGTAAGGTTTACGTTATAAATACAAAACCCACCCTTTAAATAAATAAAGGATGGGAAAAAATTGCTATGAAAAAGAAAAATTATCACCAAATAAATTCGGTGATATACCAAATATAATCTTTTATTTTTAATAAAAAGTGAAAAGTTAAAAATAAGTTAAGTAATTTTTTTAAAAAAAATATAACCCCTTATTAATAAACAACTTCCCTTTAAAATCAACGTTTAAGAAAACATATCCTTTACTTTTTCAAAAAATGATTTGTCAGAATTTTCTGGTTTTGGAGTAAAATGCTCGTTATTTCTCATGGTTTCAAAAAACGTTTTTTGCTCTTTATTTAATGTTTTAGGAGTCCATACATTTACATGAACTAACAAATCGCCTTTACCATAACCATTTATAGAAGGAATTCCTTTTCCACGTAATCTTAAAATCTTACCAGATTGCACTCCTGCCTCTATTTTTATGCGCACTTTGCCTGTTACGGTATCTATCTCTCTAGAGGATCCTAAAACAGCATCTGGCAGGCTTACATATAAATCGTAATGTAAATTATCACCTTCTCTTTGCAGGGTATTATGGTTCTCTTCTTCTATAGCAACTAAAAGATCTCCAGATATTCCATTTCCTGGAGCTTCATTTCCTTTTCCTGAAACCTTTAATTGCATCCCATCTACTACTCCTGCTGGTATTTTTACAGGAATAGTTTCTTCTTGGACTTTCAATCCTTGATTATCTGTATTTGATGCCTTTTTATCTATCATTTGCCCAACGCCACCACAGGTAGTACATGGGGAAGCTGTTTGCATTCTGCCAAGAATTGTATTCGTTACTCTTGTAACTTGCCCAGAACCTTTACAAGTAGAGCATGTTTTATATGTTGTGCCTTCTGCTTGTATTTTTCGTTTAACTTTTATTTTTTTCTCAACACCATTAGCGATTTCTTCTAGTGTTAATTTAACTCTTATACGAAGATTACTTCCTTTTACTCTACGCTGTCCTCCGCCTCCAAAGCCTGAGAATCCGCCGCCGCCAAAGCCGCCGCCAAAAATATCTCCAAATTGACTGAATATGTCATCCATATTCATCCCTCCACCACCAAAGCCGCCGCCGCCTTCGAATGCCTGATGTCCAAATTGATCATAACGCGCCTTTTTGTTTTCGTCGCTTAAAATCTCATAGGCTTCAGCTGCTTCTTTAAACTTAGCTTCTGCACCTTTATCATCAGGGTTTTTATCTGGATGAAATTGAATAGCCTTCTTTCTATAGGCCTTTTTTATTTCTGCTCCTGTAGCGTTTTTTCCAACACCTAATATTTCGTAGTAATCTCTTTTTGCCATATTTTAAATTATTGCCCTATAACAACTTTCGGAAAACGAATAATCTTGTCTCCTAATTTATACCCTTTTTCTACTACATCTAAAATTTTCCCCTTCATATCTTCACTAGGAGCTGGAATTTGAGTTACAGCTTCATGATCATCTGCATTAAAAGCATCTCCTTTACTAATTTCAATTTTAGATAACCCTTTTTGCTGTAATGTTTGTAATAGTTTATTATATATTATTAATACTCCTTTTCTTAATTCTTCTGCTTCTTTATCGTCTTCAATATGCAATAAAGCCCTCTCAAAATCATCTAAAACTGGTAGTAATGCTACAACAACATCCTGATTAGCCGTTTTAAACAACTCTATACGCTCTTTTGAAGTTCTTTTTTTATAGTTTTCGAATTCGGCAAAAAGACGTAAAAACTTATCTTTTTCTTGCCCTAATTGCTCCTTTAGTTGCTCTTCAACACTTAGTTCTTCAATTGTTTCAACAGTTTCCTGAACCGCTTCAACTGTATCTTCAATGTTATCTTCTTTTTTATTTTTTTTACTCATTATGCATTAATTGTTTTAAACACTTCTTGACATGGATGTCAAAAGTACTGCCATTATTACAAAAATGTCAAAATGTCACTGAAATTTTTTAAGCTTTTTTTATCTTTTTGGCTTACAAAAATGCTAAATTTACCTACAAATCATTAACACTATATAATAATTATGAAAAAACTAATAGTAAACAGTCTTGCAATAATTACTCTTGGACTTACTGTTTTAGGTTGTAAAAAGGAAACTAAAGAAGCTACAACCGAAGCTGCTAAAACAGTAACTCAAGTCGTTGCTGAAACAAAATATAAAGCAATTCCTGCTGAATCAATGATTCATTGGAAAGCAAATAAAATTGTAGGAGGCCATGAAGGCACTATTCATTTAGAAAAAGGCATCATCAAAAACAAAGCAAATGCTTTAGTTGGTGGAAACTTTATATTTAATATTAGTTCTTTAAAATGTACTGATATCCCTGCTAACGACGAAGGAAATGCTAAATTAGTTGGCCACTTAATGAGTGCCGATTTTTTTGATGTTGAAAACCACCCTAATGCTGTTTTCCAAATTACCAATGTTGTTGGCAATAATGTTAGCGGAAACCTAACTATTAAAGGGATTAAAAAGAATATTACTTTCCCTGCAAATGTATCTGTTAATGGAGACGAACTTACCATATCTAGCGATACTTTTACTATTGATAGAACAGAATGGGATATTAAATATAACTCTGGAAAGTTTGCCGACCCTGCTAAATTGGGAGATTACCTAATTAAAGATGATGTCGAATTAAAAATTATGCTGAAAGCTATAAAGGCTTAGTAAGCTTACATATGTTAAACAAAAAAGGAGTGCCAATGGTACTCCTTTTTGTTTATTTACAACAAATTCTCTAAGACTTTTTGAAGATTTTTAAATTTAAATTCAAACCCAGACTCTTCTATTTTACATGCATTTACTCTTTGACTTTCAAATAATAAAATGTGCATTTCCCCCAGTATTATTTTCATTATAAACTTAGGCACATTTGGAAGTATTAATGGTTTTTTTAAAATTTTAGCTATCGCTTTAATTAATGTTTTATTTGTAACTGGGTTTGGAGACACACCATTATATACCCCTTCTAACTTATTGGCATATAGGTGTAAAAAAAGGTTAGCTAAGTCTTGTACATGAATCCATGATTGCCATTGATTTCCTTTTCCTAAAACCGCACCTAGCCCATATTTTATAGGCTTTACAATTTCTGGAAAAGCTCCTCCTTTTGAAGATAACACTAATCCTATTCTTACTTTTGAAACCATTACATTTAAACTTTCAAATGCTTGAACTTCTTCTTCCCATTTTTCAACAACCTTTCCTAAAAAAGAATTGCTTTTCTCATGCTCAGTTTCCTTATAATATTTCGTGTTTGAAGTGGGGTATATGCCTATTGCACTAGCAGATATTATATGTTTAATAGAATGGTTATTATGCTTTAAAGTTTCTAATAATAAACGGGTAGGTTGTAACCTACTTTGTTTGATTATTTTTTTATATGGGCTGGTCCAGCGTTTAGAAATACTAGCTCCAACAAGATGTATAATAGCATCCACACCTACAATACACTTTGCATCGATTTCATCTTTTAAAGGGCTCCATAAAAACCCCTGACAATTAGAGATAGATCTAAGCTTAGATCTATTCGTTGTTAAATAGTTTACTGCTATATTATTTTTTTCACATTGTATAACGAGCTCCCTACCGACTAAACCTGTTGCTCCTGTAATTAAAACTCGCATTAATTTCTAAAATTTATCTTAAAGTTAAGAGCTTAAAATTTTATCAAGGCTTGGTCGCTCTTAACATATGCCTCTTTCCTGGAGGCCCATCAATTTTTTCTACATCAAATCCAACCTTTAACATCGCTCGTCTTGCATTTCCTTGCGCACAATAAGTTACCAGTACCCCATTCTTTTTCATTGCTTTGTATATTAAACCAAACATTAATTCGGTCCATAATTCTGGCTGAACTCTAGGGCCAAAAGCATCAAAGTATACGATATCAAATTCATTACTGTTTTTTATTTCTGAAAACTGTTTCTTTTCTTTTTTTATTAAAAACAACTCAGAAATATTAAACATTTCGTTCCAAGGTAAATGATGCATCTTTGTAAACAAATCCGCTTTTTCTTCTGCTTTTAGTTTAGAAATGAAATTTAATTGCTTTACCTCTTCAATTGATACCGGAAATCCTTCTACCGTTGTATAATTTACAAATTCGTTCCTTTTCTCTGCTTCTATAAGCGTTAGAAATGCATTTAATCCTGTTCCAAATCCTATTTCTAAAATCGAAAGACCTTTATTACTTCGCTCTTTTTTAGCTGACAAAAAATAAGCTAACCCAGAGTTTATATATACATGTTTAGCTTCTTGTATTGCACCATGCTTAGAATGGTATTGCTCATCCCAATTTACAATATGGATAGATGTAGACCCATCATTGGTTGTTATTATTTTTCTTTGCACGCTTATTTTATTTTAACAAAACACCATCAGCTTCAAATAAATAAGTTCTCTTAGGCGTATTTATAAGAGCTAATTCTTCTTCGCTTTTTCCTTCATCTTTTGCATAATGTTGTTGTTCTTGTATTGAGATTTCTTCTATATAAGCTTTCCCACTAATAACAACTTCTTTTTCTTGTATGTTTTTAGGAACAAAAAAAGTATAATTTTTAAATTTCACCATTACTTCCTCTTCTTTCATTTCTAAAATCATCCAACATCCTTTAGCTTTACATACTGATTTCACTTTCCCTATAACTTTTGCAGTAACACTATCTCCTATTTTAATAGTATCGTATTGACTCTGTAAAGAATCAATAGTAACAGCATTATTAAGAGTAATCAAATTTCCGAAATGTTTTTTATTAAGTCTATCCTTTTCAACGGGTTGGATTATCTCTATAGTTTTATCATTCTTACAAGAAAGTACTATTGAAATAACCAGAATAAGAAAAAGATTTCTTTTCATTTTATTAAAAACTAAAATAGACTTTTGTTTCTTTAAACGTAAAGATAACACATTTTTAAGTGATGTTATAGGGCTTTATATTTCATTATTCTGTACTTTTATCAAAAAAATATTTCTGAGTTTGAAACCAACAGTTACAACACCTTTTTCCATGAAAATTACGTCAGTAGAATCTTCTAAATTACCATCAGTAGACTTTAACAATTTAAGTTTTGGCACGGTATTTACAGACCACATGCTTGTGTGTAATTGCAGTAATGGAAAATGGCAAACTCCAGAAATAATGCCTTACGGCCCTTTAAACATAGAGCCTTCTGCTCGTGTTTTTCATTATGGTCAAGCTGTTTTTGAAGGTATGAAAGCCTATAAAGACAATGATGATAAAGTGTGGTTGTTTAGACCAGACGAAAACTTTAAACGCCTAAATAAATCTGCTGAAAGATTGGCTATGCCAGAGGTTCCTGAATCAGTTTTTTTTGAAGGCTTAAAGACTTTATTAAATCTTGATAAAAAATGGATAAAAAAAGGAAAAGGTAACAGCCTTTACATTAGACCTTTTATTATTGCTGATGAACCCGTAATTTCTGCTTCCCCCTCTTTAAACTATAAATTCATGATCATTCTCTCTCCTGCCAGTGCCTATTATTCTGGGGAAGTAAGAGTGCTTATTGCTGAAAAATATAGTAGAGCTGCCGATGGGGGTATTGGATTTGCTAAAGCTGCAGGAAATTATGCTGCGCAGTTTTACCCTACAAGTTTAGCAAATAAAGAAGGGTACCAACAAGTTATTTGGACCGATGCTAATTCTCATAGTTATCTTGAAGAAGCTGGCACTATGAATGTTTTTTTTAGAATTAATGACACGCTTATAACCGCACCCAATAATGATCGCATCTTAGATGGCATAACCAGAAAAAGTGTTATTCAACTTGCCAAAGATAATAATATAAATATTGAAGTTAGACCAATAAAAGTAACCGAACTTATTTCTGCGGCTAAAGATGGGACACTAAAAGAAATTTTTGGAGCTGGCACTGCAGCTGTAATAAACCCTATTTTAGGATTTAAACATAGCGATTTTAAACATGAACTTCCTAAACTAGAAAAACCTTACGCCTCTTTTTTTAAAGAGAAACTTAACAACATTCAATACAATTTAACTGAAGATAAACACCAGTGGAGATATCTTGTTACCCCATAAACGGTTTAACTTATTTCTTACAATTATCAACTACATTAATTAGCCTTTTAATGCTCTAAAATGGCAGAGATATTTGGCTTAAAATAATTAGGACCTTTAAGAACCTTACCATCTTCCCTGTATATAGGCTCCCCATCTTCACCTAACTTACTCATATTACTACGTTGTATTTCATCAAATACCTCCTCTATTTTATGCTGCATACCATGCTCTATAATTGTACCACATAATATATATAGCATATCTCCTAAAGCATCTGCCACCTCAACTAAATCGTTATTATTAGCAGCCTCTAAATACTCCTCATTCTCTTCTTTCATTAGGTTAAAACGAAGTTTATTTTTAGCAGTTCCTAAATCTGCTTTAGGTGCTTCTCTATGTCCAATTTTAAATGCTGTATGAAAGGCTTTAACTGCTTCTATTTTGTTTTTCATATTATTTTATTTTATTTTAAACCTTATTTATTTAGGTTCTCTAATATTTTCTATTTCATTTTAGTAATACAAAATTACATTACATTTTTTAAAATTTAAGTGCAATAAAAAAGATTTATCATTAGTAAGCCCAATCTCTGTTTTTTCATTTTTAATGTCTCTTTAAAAATTATGGAAGTAAGCTTTTAATCATTATTTTTGCGTATTACTTTAATCATTACATAGTTTTAACCAGTATGTTTTCCAAAGGACAATTAATTTTCGGTATTTTATTTGCAATAGCCTTTACATGTATTATTGCGTATACTTACAGAAAAGATTTAAAGCTTCATAAAATACACTACAAGGGTAATTTATGGGTTTTACTTGCTCTTATTGGTTTTATTGGAATGATTGTGGCTATTAAAGTTATTTTCACCTAAAACTTTCCGGACTTATAATAAAAAAAGCCTCAACTTTATTCAGTTAAGGCTTTTACAAGGATATTCTTATATTAATTCTCTACAGGTAAAAACCCATACCTCTTGCTATAATTTAACATTTGACCAGAAAATGTTTCTGGTTGCACAACTTTAATTGCAGTAATTACACCTTTAGTATTTCTTTCTGGCACTAATACGGGGTTAACAAAACCACTATAAGGAGCAGATGTAAATTGTTTATTTCTTTCTAACACCTCAGCATGAATGTTTTGATCTACTTTAACACCATAGCCTTCTACCAATGCCTCTACGGCTTTAAAATCGCCTTCGGATTTTATACGTTGCGTTTCTCTTAATAATTGGCCGAAAAGGTTGTGCAGCTTATCGTAATCGTTTATATTGAAATACGTTTTTCCATCTCTGGTTATTTTTTCAATCACATTATCGACTTTTCCTTTTTCATATACCCAAGCAGACACCCATTGTCTATTTCTCATATGAGCTTCTTCTACATCATCCCCTAAATTTAAACGAATTAATTGCATCATTAAACCGTTTCTAATATAGCCATCATAAGCCGCTTTACCTACAGATTTCCAATCGGTTACCAAACCTAATTCTTGTAACTTCGGATTGTACAAATAATATAATCCAACTAAGTCTGCTCTTCCTTCTTCTAAAGTAGAAGCATAATTTTTAAGTGTTTCTTTAGTTTCTCCTACACCAGGGTTTAATTGCCCAGAGGCATGACCTATTACTTCATGTAAAGCGGTATGTAATTTATCTCCTAACTGCCCGTACTCTTCTTCTAGTTTTAATTCTTCTGCATCATTAACAAACTCTTTTAGGCGACCAGAACTCCCTGCTTTACTATAGGCTTGAATAATGTTACCTAACGAAACCGACTTACTGCCTACTGCAGCACGGATCCAATTTGCATTTGGCAAATTAACACCAATTGGAGTACTAGGTGAAGCATCTCCTGCTTCCCCTGCAACATTAACTACCTTATAGGTTACCCCTACAACATTCTTCTTTTTATGAGCAGCCATTAAAGGAGAGTTATCTTCAAACCATTGTGCATTTTTAGATAATACCTCCATTTTTTGAGACATATCAAAATCTTTAATCTGAATAATAGACTCATAAGACCCTCTATAACCTAACGGGTCGTTATATACTTCAATAAAACTATTAATGTAATCTATATTTCCTTTAGTGGCTCTTGTCCATGCAACGTTATAATCATCCCACGTTTGTAAATCTCCTGTATTATAATAACTTATTAATAACCCTAATGCATCGGCTTGTGCTTCATTTTCGGCAACATTCTTTGCTAATTTCAACCATTTAACAATTTCATCAATAGCTTTACCATATAAACCTCCCGACTTATATACTCTTTCTTTAAGTACACCATTTTCTTTTACTAATTGCGAGTTTAAACCAAATGATAAAGGTTTATCCTTATTTGGAGATTTCATTTTTTTATAAAAAGTCTCCACATCCTTATTAGTTACATTAGGGCCATAAAAATTAACTGCAGATAATCCTACATTATCAACACCTTTTGCCTGATTTACTTTTTTAGAATCCTTATCATTAAAAAGAACCTCAAACGCTTCTCCTTGTAGAACAGCTCCCGTTTCAGTCAATAATTCATTTAGGTACTCTGAAGAAAAACCTGGTTTTATCTTATCATTAGAATAATGATGATGTATCCCATTACTAAACCAAAAACGTTTTAAATAAGTTTCGAAAGCTTTCCAGTTTTTTGTCGTCTTATTTCCTTTATAATTTTTATAAATAGACTCCAAAGCTTTTCTTATTTTAAGATTGTGTCTGTAATTTTGATCCCACATTATATCTCGACCAGACAAACCTGCTTGAGTAAGAAAATAAACCAGTTTTTGCTCTTTTATAGTTAAATTATCCCAACCAGGAATTTGATAACGTAATACTTTTATATCTGCAAACTGCTCAACATTTGTATTGGGAACGATTTCTTTTTTAACTTGCGTTGAATCTGTTTTTTTCTCTTCTTTAACATCCTTACAAGAGAAAAAAAGAGTAACCATTATGGCTAATACTATTTTTGATTTCATTTTTTATTTTTTTAATTTCTCAAAACAAATGTAACCATTTAAAAAGAAAGCTAAAAAATTGTATTTTTGAATATATTAACTACCAAAAAATTAGAATAAATGAAATTCCTTAAATATTTGTTGTTTTTAATATTAATACTCATTATTGGAATAGCTATATACGTAGCTGTACAACCTAATACTTATGATTTTAGTAGAAGTCGAGTTATAAAAGCACCTGCTTCAATGCTATACAACAAAGTTAATGACTATAAAAATTGGAAAGAATTTTCGCCTTGGATAGAACAGGAACCAAATGCGACTCTAACATACGATAATAAAACAAAAGGTATTGATGGGGGGTATTCTTGGAGCGGAAAAATTTTAGGAGAAGGTAATATGAAAACAACAGGAATTACCCCTAATAAATCTATTGCTCAAGATATTAATTTTATTAAACCTTTTGAAGGTGGCGCCAAAATTAATTGGAGTTTCGAACCTTCTCCCGATGGAACCAAAGTGACATGGGCTATGAATGGGGAACAAGATTTTATGACAAAAGCATTTACTGCATTTATGGGTACTATTGAAAAAACTACTGGCCCTCAGTTTGAACGAGGTCTTATTAAATTAGACAGCGTAACTCTCCAAGACATGAAAAAATATTCCATTAAAACACAAGGAATTACAGAACATGGAGGTGGGTTTTACTTATATAATACCAGCTCTTGTAAAATAAGTGACTTACCAACTAAAATGGCAGAGATGATGCCAAAGCTTACTGCTTATGCTAAGAAAAACAATATAACTATGGCTGGTTCACCGTATGTATTATATCACAAAGTGGATAATGAAAATGGCACGGCTATGTTCTCTTGTTGTATTCCTACAGAAGCTAGAGTTATTACTACAGAAAAAGATATTCTTTCGGGAGAACTTAAACCATTCAGCGCATTGCAAATTACTCTAAAAGGCAACTACACGAACTTAAAAGAAGCATGGGAGAAAGCAATGCAACATATTTCTAAAAATAATATCGAGCAAATTAAGGATGGGGTCATGCTAGAATCTTATGCTACAGATCCTAGTAATACGCCTAACCCTGCAGATTATTTAACAAACATATATATAGCAGTAAAAAAATAAGCGACTAACAACTTCCAAAACCTTGGCTATCTAAAATGAATTTACTTAAACTTTTAATTAGCTAAAAAAAACGCTATGAAAAATATTTTGCTAGTTTTTATTGGTGGTGGTTTTGGAAGTGTTTTAAGATATGTAATAAGTAATTATTTAAATACACCAAACACAGTAATTCCATATGGTACATTCGCCTCCAATATTTTAGGAAGCTTATTTATTGGTGTTATCTTGGGGCTAGTTGCTAAAAACAATACTATTACTCATAGCCAAAGCCTACTCTTGGCTACTGGTTTTTGTGGTGGTTTTACCACTTTCTCTACTTTTGCTTATGAAAACCATCTGTTTTTAAAATCTGGAGATTTTTTAACTTTTACACTATATGCAATAAGTAGCTTTGTGATAGGTTTTTTAGCCGTTTTTTTAGGACTCTATCTGGTTAAATAAATTTCAATGTTTATTAAACTTTTTAACACCTGCTTTTATTTCTATACCTAAATAGTTTTCTCTAGGCACTATAGGGCATGAGTATTTTTCATTATAAGCACAATAAGGGTTATATGCTTTATTAAAATCGATAACCATAGTATTGCCTTCTTGAACTTTCAAATCAATATAGCGCCCACCTCCATAACTTGTTTCACCATTAGTATGGTCTATAAATGGAAGAAATAAATAATCTTCATACCCTTCTTGTAGATCTTTACCTTGATAAACATTTAATTGAAAATCTTTCCCTTTTAAACTAAAAGACAAAACCCCATATATCCGTTCTTCAGAAACACGAGATGTGGTAGTTTGCATAGCAAAAAACTTAGTATTTGGAGTAAGTCTTAGTTTAGCAACTACCACATAGGTTGAATCGAATTTAAAAAAATCTAATGTTCTAAATCCTTTTCTATCCTTTTCTTTTAAAGGTGATTTGGTCGCGTCTTTATATTCTGCATTTAGTTTTTTTTGAAACTCAGTATCTCCCAATAAAACCTGTTTTTCTTGTCCACAGCTAGATATAGAAACTAGTACTATTAAATAAATTAATACCCTCATATATAATATTTATTAGGTAAATGTACAATTTCTAATAATTTTGATTAGATTTGAATTAACAAAAATTAAGAAACATGTATCCAGTAGTTATAATTTGTAAACAATATACCTCTTCTAGAAAAAGAAGGCGGACTTATTATACTACTATGATATCACTATAAATAATATTATATACTATAAAAAAAGTCCAACTTCACAGTTGGACTTTTTTTATACAATAAACCCAGAACTAATGAAAACACTTTTTAACAATTATCTAAACACCTTTAAAGGGCTTTCTCGAGAAGTATGGTGGTTAGCACTTATTACTTTAATAAATAGAGCTGGCACTATGGTTATTCCTTTTTTATCCATTTACCTTACAGAAGATTTACAACTTTCCTTATCTAATGTTGCATGGATCATGACTAGTTTTGGTTTAGGATCTGCAATAGGCACATGGCTTGGAGGAAAATTAACTGATAAAATTGGATATTACCAAATAATGGTAGCAAGTCTCTTATTAAGTGGTTTTCTATTCATTGCATTACAATATTTAAAAACATTTACATCTTTATGCATAGGGATATTTATGCTTATGATTATTGCTGATTTATTTAAACCGGCAATGTTTGTTGCTTTAAGTGCTTATAGTAAGCCAGAAAACAAAACCAGAAGTGTTACGCTAATAAGACTGGCTATAAATTTAGGGTTTTCTGCTGGCCCAGCTATTGGCGGATTAATTATAACAATGTTAGGGTATGGTGGGTTATTTTGGGTAGACGGTATTACTTGCATATTAGCAACATTAGTATTAATAAATGTTTTAAACCCAAAGAATACTATTATTAGAGATGAGATAAAAATAGAGCATCCAGAATCTGCTTATAAAGACAAAGCTTTCTTGATTTTCTTTTTAGCATTAGTCTTTTTTGGTGTTATCTTTTTACAATATTTTTCTATAATGCCTTTATTTTATAGAAGCGTTCATTGTTTAAGTGAATTACAAGTTGGTTTGTTATTAGGCTTTAACGGGTTCTTTATTTTCCTATTTGAAATGCCTTTAATAAAATGGCTGGAAGACAGCAAATACAACAAAGTTAATCTCATATTATTTGGAGCAGCTTTAACTGGACTAAGTTTTATTGTACTCAACCTCACCGAATGGAGCGGTGTTTTAATTGTTGGAATGGTATTAATGACAGTTGGTGAAATGATTGCTTTTCCTTTTGCAAACGCATTTGCAATGGAACGCGCTAAAAAAGGTAACCAAGGCGAATATATGGCGCTATACGTTATGGCATTTTCTATTGCTGGAATTTTTGGTTTTAATGCCGGTTTACAAATAGTTGGGAAAATAGGGTTTGATAATACATGGTCAATAATGACTGCCCTTGCTATACTATGCGTTATGCTGTTAATTATTTTAAAAAATTATCTAAAAAAGCAACGTTAACATGAATTTAAATCAAGTCACAATCCCATCGTTAAATGTAGAAAAAGCGGTTGGCTTTTATAAAAAATTAGGGCTACACCTTATTGTTGAAGCACTACCAAGATACGTTCGTTTTGAATGCCCAAATGGAGAAAGCACTCTATCAATACACTTGGTTGAAAAACGACCAAATGGCCATGGTATTATTCTTTATTTTGAAGACGACAACTTAGACGAAACTGTAAAACGCCTTCAAAAAAAAGGCATAACGTTTTCTCAGCTTCCAGAAGATAAAATGTGGTTATGGCGAGAAGCTCATTTAGTGGATTTAGATGGAAACAATATAATTTTATTTAAGGCAGGTAAAAACAGAAAAAATCCGCCTTGGCGAATAA
>JAHDGB010000067.1 GCA_020627885.1 Flavobacteriaceae bacterium
TGACAAAATGCAAAAAACGATAGACACCTATTTAAACAATATGATGTCTAAAGAAAACCGCATCGCTTTTGAAAAAGAGCTAGATAATAATGCTTTGTTAAAAGAAGAAATACAATTATACAAAACATTACAAACGTCTTTTAATGAAAATAATTGGAATACCATAGATATAGATACCGACTCTGAATCCTTTCAAAAAATAAAAAAACAAATTTTAAGTAATAAAAACAAGGTGCTATCTGATAAAATAAAAAATGTAGAAAGCACCTATTTTAATAAAAAAAGAAAGAAAAACAAATTATATATAATTACTGCAGCTGCTTCTGTTCTTCTTTTTCTGGCATTAAGTATGCCGACTTTATTTAATAATAGTAATTCTTTCGAAAACATCTACGATCAATATTCGAATTGGGATAATTTACCGTCTTTAATTGAAAAAGGCAATTCTAATAATGAGCTGAACATAGAAGACCTTTATCTTTCTAAACAATACTCTACAATTATTGAGCACTATGAAAATCGTATTAATAAAAATGAAAAATTATTACCCCATGATCAAATTTATCTAGGGTCTTCCTATTTTAAAAATGGTAACAATCAAAACGCTATTAACATTTTTAATAGTTTAGTTACTTCTAATAGTTTAGATCGTTCTAAAGGGCATTGGTATAAATTATTAATTTATCTTAAGCAAAACGACAATATAATGGTAAATAATACTATAAAAACAATCTTAAAAAGTAATAAAAACTATAAATATAATACTGTTTTAGAGTTTTCAAAAAAACTAGATATTAAGTAGGGGTTAAATTTCTTTAGAACTGGATGATCGTAACAACTTGTTTTGCTCTTCCATCAACTGCGTTAAATTAGTTAATAACTCTATATCTTTAGGTGTTTTTACCGTAATATCTTTAGTATCTTGAGCACGATCTCTTAATCGATTCATCCCTTTCACCACAATAAAAACTGTTAAGCCTATTATTAAAAAGTCTGTAAAAGCCTCGGCCAAAGCTCCATATTGAATTGCTACTTCTTCAGCAATAATATTTCCCTCTTTATTATAAATTGCATCTTTTAAAACAATACGCATATGCTCTAAATCAATCCCTCCACTTAATAATGATAATGGCGGCATTAGTACTTTTTTTACTAAAACATCTATTACTTTATTAAATGAAGCCCCTATAATAATACCAATGGCCATATCCATCATATTACCTTTAACAGCAAACTCTTTAAACTCCTTAAAAAACATCATGACTTTATTTTCTATAATACTTATTATGTTTTAAATAGGCGAAGAAACCCAAAATACCAATAATAGCAAATGCGCCAACTATAAAATACACGCTTACTATTTGATCACCACTTGCATAAGAATGTAGCCCTGCTAAATAAAAATTTACACCAAAATACGTCATCATTATACTAGAAAAAGCAATAATAGATGCTAAATTAAACCCCCAACGCCCACGAAGCCCGGGTACAAGTCGCATATGAATTACAAATGCATAAATCATTATACTAATAAGCGCCCATGTTTCTTTAGGATCCCAGCCCCAATAGCGACCCCAACTCTCATTTGCCCATTGGCCTCCAAGGAAATTCCCTATTGTTAACATCACTAAACCAACAGTTAATGACATTTCATTAATTATAGTAAGTTCTTTAATATTAAGGAACATTTTTTCTTTGTTCTTACTAGTCGTTAAAATCATTAACATCAATGAAACAACTCCTAATATCATTCCTAATGCTAAAGGCCCATAACTTCCCACTATAACAGCAACATGGATCATTAACCAATAACTATCTAAAACTGGAACTAAATTTGCTATTGCAGGATCCATCCAATTCCAATGTGCAATCATTAAAATCATTGCAGTAATAAAGGCTGTAGCAGCTATTGTTAAATCGCTTTTTCTACCAAAAGCTAAACCGAAAAACATGGTAGACCATGATACATATAACATAGATTCGTAAGCATCACTCCATGGTGCATGGCCAGAAATATACCAACGCACTATTAAGCCTAAAGTATGGAGTATCCATAAAAGGAGAATAATTACTTTTAAAATAGTAATTATTTTTCTTAGAACTTTACTCTTATCTTTAAATATCTGAACTATTAATAGAACAAAAAGTAATGTTCCTGCATACATGTACCAACTAAAAAGTTTCTTAAAAATATCGTATTTATTGTAATTAATCTCAGTATCAATTTTCTTATCACTTAGCATTACATCGGCTCCAAGACTGGTTTGAGTTTTTTTAAAAGACTGCAATAACTTATCTGCTTCTTTATAATTACCCGATTTTTTTGCTTCATTTAAAGTGTATAAATACCATTTAAAACCAGCATTAATAAAGCTTCCATATGTACTATCTTTAATCTTTTCTTTATACCCATCGGTACGATACTCTATAGAAGAAATCCATTTATTATTATCGTCATTTGGCACTGGAAATATCTTTAATGAGCGCCCTTCAACTGAATTATATAATAAATTAACACGAGAATCAGTTTCTTTAAACTCTTTTTGAAGACCAGTAGAAACCTCTTTTTTGTATGCTTCTTCTAAATAAGGTTGAAGTTTATATATCCCTCTTTCTGTAAAAAACTGAGCCAATGTTGCATACTTTTCTGTTTTTGGCAAACCTATAATTGTTCTTATAGAATCGGCTTTTTTTGGCGACACATAGATTATCGGAACATTGTACCATAATAACGGACTCTCTTGTATACTTAAAAAGACTTGATTAGCATCAAAATCACTATAAGTATCACTTTTACTAATCTTGCGTAATAACTCTGAAGCATAGGTGTTTACAGGCATCATTCTTCCTCCTACGTCTTGAATAACCATGCGTCCAAACTTCTCGGCATGTGCTTTAGGTGTGATATTCATTTTAAGAATAGAGTCCACCTGAGTCTTTCCTACTTCTCTTTGTTTTGTATGATTATGCCCATCATTCTCTGAGTGTTTTTCTTGAGAA
The DNA here is from genome assembly GCA_020627885.1 of Flavobacteriaceae bacterium. GTDB lineage: Bacteria > Bacteroidota > Bacteroidia > Flavobacteriales > Flavobacteriaceae > JAHDGB01. The sequence goes on from JAHDGB010000067.1 coordinate 3,001, forward strand.
ATACCTATAAGTGTAAAACACAGTAATAGAATAGTTGTTAGCTTCGATTTCTTAGCTTTTACCTTATCTAATGCTTTTTTCAAATTTGCAAAACGGGTATTTCTATCAAACAAAATAGCCATTAACCCAAAATACAACAAAAAATAGCCTAAATAAGTAAACCAAGTTCCCCAATAATCATGATTAACAGATAATATTGTTCCTTTCTCGTCGGGGTCAAACCCAGATTGGAAAAAACGATAGCCCCGATGATCTAAAATATTATTCATAAATATTTTATAATCAAAACTCCCTTTTTCTTTATCTTGAACTGTAACTTGACTAGAAAAGGCAGAATACCTCTTTTCTGTACCAGGATAACGTTCTGCTACAAAATCGTTAAGCTTAATACTAAATGGTAAATCCAATACTTTAGATCCATAAGTAAATGACATTTTTAATCCGCCGACCTCTACTTGTTTATAAGGATTATTAGTGCCTTTCCCTCCTATTAGTTTTACTTGTTTAGTCTCCCCTTTACTTGTGATGTTGAGAACAACACCATCTTCATCATTTTTTAAAATTTTAGGCTTTTTTACAACATCGAAAACACCTTTAATTACTGGTTTTGGAAATACCATTTGCATATTAGCAATAACATATCTAGACCTTAACATTAAAGGTTGTACGCTGTCTTTAATGAGTTTTCCTGTTTTCATGGTTGCCATTTGTAAATATTCTCCATCAAAAGGAGATTCAATACTTAAACCACCATCTTTATTTGTAATATTTACAGCCCCTTTTTTGGGGTTATTTAAAGTAAAAACAATATTATGAATTAACTGCTCTTGCCCAACTTTTAAAAAATGATTGTGTGGCTGCCCTCCTCCAGCTTCTACTATTTTAAGATATGCTTCTCCATTTTCATTTGGTATAATATCCTCTTCTGCACCCGCAACAAATTTCTCAAGCTTAATTGAAACAGGTTGTTTATCATAATCTGTAGTAATATTGAAACTGTTATCCAATCTCGGGGAAAAATCTACAGGCTCTTCAATACGTCTTCGCATTGTTACGCCATTTATTTTATAATCGCCATCTATAAAACCAGAAATGTATGTTTTTTGAGATAAAAAAACTTTTTCTGATTGCCCTTCTCTAATTGGCATCATACCTTCATAACCAATATAACGCGTTATAAAAGCGCCTAATAAAATAAAAATAAAAGACAGGTGTAATGTCAAAGTGGCCCACTTCGCTTTCTTATACAATCGAAATCTAAAAATATTACCCATAAAATTGATTATAAAAAAAACCATTATACCTTCAAACCACCAAGTATTATATATTAATGCTCTAGAGTATGGGGTTGGTGAAGTTTCCTGACCTGCATCTAAAAAAGTACCTATAGCCATTGCAATAGCGAAAGTAATAAAGAGTATAGCGGTAAGTCGGGTAGAAAATAGAATTTTGCCAATTTTATTCTGCATAACAAAGTGCTTTTTTAAGCTCGTGCAAAGATAATTGTTTTTGTTTGTTTATCGCTTCTTAACGCTCTGAAAATTGACAAGTTTAACTAATTTTTACTTGTTCTAGCTTCAAACAATTTCATATACAAAAAACTTCCCATTTTTCGCGCTCTACGTTTGGCATTCTCTGCGTATTCACCTTCATAAAGTTCATTTACGGTTTGGGCCCATAAGTTTAACCAAATCCCAAAATGTAATTCAGTTATAACGTTTTCATTCTCTTTATCTACTTTATTATGAACTGCTATTGGATTCCCTTTATATCTGTTTTCTAATGGTCTAGTCATAAAAAGGCTAGACTCCCAAAAAGTAGTTAAATGGTTAATATGTGACTCCCAATCTTTAATCGCCTTATTAAAAATTGGGCCTAAAGTTGGTTCTTCTTTAACTTTAATGTAAAAAGTAGATACTAATAACATTATATCTTCCCGAGTATTTAAATCTCTTTTACACATTAATATTTGAATTATTATATATAAATAATACTTAGCAATATATTTACTAATAGCGACAAAATTAAAGTATTGAAAACAATTTTATAATTAATTTGAGCTAAAATAGATGCATTGTATAGCATAGTAACTATAACACAAAGTGTAAGTTGAAAAAAAGGGAACGAATTAGTAGTACTACTCATTAATATATACATGGCTGCAATAGAACCAATGCAGCTTTGTAGTATAATACTTAATGGAACGTATAACATATAATTTTTTTTGAAATCCATAAAAGCCTTATTATATAAACTCATATTTAGTGTATTTAAATTAATACATCAAAATTCGATAACTTATCTTTGTTGTTTTATGATTTAAATCATATTTCATAATGATTCCTATAGAGCTTCTTGAAAAATATAATATGCAATTAAAATCTTATGCCAAAGATCAAATTATATTTAATGAACGAGATACTCCAAAGTTTTACTATCAAATAAAGACCGGAAAAGTAAAAATGTATAATTTAACCGAGAATGGAAAAGAATTTGTTCAAGGCCACTTTAATAATACCAACTCTTTCGGAGAACCCCCTTTGTTTGGGGATTTTAAGTATCCTGCTTCAGCCATTTGTTTAGAAAACACCAATATATTTGTATTACAGAAAGAACAATTTTTACTCCTTTTAAAAGAGCATCCTGAAGTACATTTATCAATAACAAAATTGCTTTGTAAAAGAATGGTGTACAAAGCAACAATAATAAAGGAAGTTTCCATCCATCCGCCTGAACATCGCATACAAACTTTATTAAATTATTTTAAATTAAACTCAGAAAATAAAAATGAGCCCTACAAGGTTATACTTACTCGGCAGCAAATCTCTGAATTAACAGGTTTACGTGTTGAAACTGTTATTAGAGCCATAAAAAAATTAGAAAAAGCGAATCAATTATCTATAATTGGCCGAACCATTTATTTATAAATTCATTTGGTATAACTATTTTAGCGGGATGATTTCAGTAGTATTATTAGGAGCCGGAAATGTTGCTTCACATTTATATAACGCTTTTTATGAAGCAGAAAACGTAACCATAGCACAATGGTATAATCGCACTTTAAAACCTATTCAAGGCTTTAGCAATCAAGTAGCTATCACAGACAATGTTTCTCAATTAGTAGAAGCCGATGTTTATATATTAGCGGTTAGTGACGATGCTATTGCTCCCCTATCTAAAGCTTTACCTTTTGAAGGCAGATTGGTGCTTCATACTTCCGGAAGTACAAGTGCTTACGACATTGACAAAAAAAATAGACGAGGCGTATTTTATCCGTTACAAACATTTTCGAAATCTACGGCTGTAAATTTTTCTACTGTCCCTATTTGTTTAGAAACATTGGTTAAAAAAGATTATGCATTTGTAAAAACATTAGCTAGGACTATTACTAATAAAACGCATCGCATAAATAGCGATCAACGCCAAGCATTACATTTAGCCGCTGTATTTGTAAACAACTTTACCAATCAACTCTATAGAGTTGCTCATGAAATAACAGAGTCTCAGGGTGCGGAGTTCGATATTTTAAAACCTTTAATTCTTGAAACCGCAAATAAAGTTCAAGAACTGTCTCCTTATTTAGCCCAAACAGGCCCAGCAATACGTAATGATAAAAAAACGATAAAAAGGCACCTGAAACAATTGGAAAAAGAAGGTCATAGAGAAATTTATGAATTGCTTACTCAATCGATAAAAAAAACACATGGAAAACAATAAAAGTTATAAAGAATACTTAGAGCATATTACCACATTCATTTTTGATGTAGATGGTGTTTTAACAGATGGTACAGTAACCATTATGTCTAATGGGGATATGCTTCGTAGAATGAATGTGAAAGATGGTTATGCCATGAAACAAGCATTAAATAATGGTTTTAATATTTGTATTATTTCTGGAGGAACCAATGAAGGTGTAAGAAAGCGATTAAATAATTTAGGTATAAAAGAGGTGTATTTGGGAGCACATCAAAAAATTAATCAATTAATTGAGTATACTCAAAAGAATAAAATTGATCTTAAAAATGTACTGTATATGGGCGATGATATCCCTGATGTACCTGTGTTAAAAGCTGTTGGTTTACCAACTTGTCCTCAAGATGCCGTTATTGAAGTAAAAGGAAATTCTAAATATATTTCGCATAAACATGGTGGCAAAGGCGCAGTTCGTGATGTTATTGAACAAGTACTAAAAGTGCAAGGAAAATGGGACCCTGATTTTGATGCTAAGGCTCACTAATAAAATTACTAATATTATACATTAGTAATAAATCATTCTAAAACACCCTATTTAGCAAAAAACTTATAACTTTAAACTTCAATTTTTAAATTTTATAATAAATGCTTAGCATTTTTAATCTTATACGCTGGAAAAACCTAATAATGATTGCTTTAGTGCAAATTTTAATTAAATATGCCTTTTTCCCTGCTTTTGGTATAAAAGATACTTTTAGTGATTTTAATTTTTCGTTGTTAGTTCTTGCTACACTTTGTATTGCAGCAGGAGGGTATATTATTAATGATATATACGACATTAAAGCCGATAGAATAAACAAACCAGATAAAGTATATATAAATAAAATAATCTCAGAAAGTAATGCTAACTTACTTTATATCATTTTAACTTTTTCTGGAGCATGCATTGGGTTTTATATATCAAACCTTATAAACAAAAATCCTTTTTTCGGAATTTTTATTTTAACAGCGGCACTCCTTTATGTGTATTCTACATATTTAAAAAGTGTCATATTAGTCGGTAATATTGTCGTCTCTGTTGCTATAGCGTTAAGTATACTTATAGTTGGTGTTTTTGAATTATTACCCGCTATAACTCCTGAAACTAAAAACAATCAACTCATTCGGTTTAAAATATTATTTGATTATGCTGTGTTTGCTTTTTTTATTAATCTTATTAGGGAAATTGTAAAAGACATTCAGGATGTAAATGGCGACTATAAAACAGGTATAAAAACACTCCCTATTGCTATTGGTAAAGATCGAACCGCTAAATTAGCTGCAGTAATTACAATTGTTTTAATAGCATCTATTGTTTATTATATCTACTCTTTTGTGTTTATGCATAAAGTTGCAGTAATTTATTTTCTATTAGCTGTAATTGCACCACTAGTAGTTATAGTGATCAAATTATTATCAAAAATAACCCCTGAAAATTTAAAACAAACTAGTCTGTTTTTAAAAATAACAATGCTTACCGGTATGTTTTCTATGCTTCTTTATTATTATATATTGTAATATGCTCAAAGAAAAATTAAAAGGTATAAATCTTATTTTAGCTTCAGGATCACCAAGGCGACAACAGTTTTTTAAAGATTTAGATTTAGAGTTTGAAATTCGATTAAAGGAAATAGAGGAAAATTATCCTCCTACGCTTTATCATTCTCAAATTACCGATTATTTAGCAGAATTAAAATCTATTCCTTTTTTAAAAGAGTTAAAACCAAAAGACATTCTAATAACTAGCGATACTATTGTTTGGCATAATAATAAAGCATTAGGAAAACCAAAGGACGAGCAAGATGCTTTTAAGATCATAAAATCATTAAGTGGCAATACTCATGAAGTTATAACATCGGTTTGTTTTCGTTATTCTACATTAAAAAAAATAGTTCATGCTGTAACTAAAGTGACCATAAAGTCGCTAACAAATGAAGAAATATGGCATTATATTAAAAACTATAAACCTATGGATAAAGCTGGAGCTTACGGCATCCAAGAGTGGATTGGCTTAATTGGAGTTACAAAAATTGAAGGATCACATTTTAATGTTATGGGGCTACCCACCCACCTGGTATATGAAACGTTAAATACTATTATAAGTAAAAATATTTAGCAAGAATAAAATATTAAATTTACACATAAAACCTCTTTATAAAAATATAGTAGCTTATTTATAGATAAATAATACCCTATGCAGCAATTTTTTAATACCTATCGTAGTGAAACTATAAACTCTTTAATAGTATTTATTCTCTTTTTTATTTTACAATTAACCGTTCGCTCTATTATTAAGCGAATTGCGAATTCTAAAAGAAAAAATGAAGGACGTGTAAAGCTTATAGGTCGTTATGTTATTGTTACCTTTTTTTTGGTTTTTTTACTAGTTGAGGCTTTTGTTTTAGGTGTAAAAATTGAAGAACTCGTCGTTTTATTTTCCTCTGTATTTGCAATACTAGGAATTACCTTATTTGCTAATTGGTCTATACTAAGTAACGTAACTTCTGGCATTGTTATGTTTTTTTCATTCCCATATAAAATTGGCGATAAAATTAGTATTCATCATGATAAAGATTTAGAAATAATCGCTATTATTGAAGATATTAGATCGTTTCAAATTCATTTAAGAAAAAATAATGGGGATTTAATTACCTACCCCAATAATTTACTTCTTCAAAAAGCAGTAACTTTAATTGAAAAAAATGCGATTGAAGATACTATCGATAATTAATACTACAGCATGGTTAATCACTATATAGTTAAAGAAATCCTAATATCTATAATTAAATAATTGATTGTTTATATTTGAGAATCATTCTAAACGAATTAAAATAATGCAAAAAATAATTGCACTCCTCTTTTTATCGTGTTTTTCTTCATATACAGCAAAATCACAGCAGCCAAAAAAACTTAATGCAACTGAGATTCATGAATCTATAAAAAAACTTAATTTCTTAGGATCTGTTCTGTATGTTGCTGCTCATCCCGACGATGAAAATACACGATTAATTTCCTACATGGCAAATCATGTAAAAGCAAGAACAGCCTATTTATCGTTAACACGTGGCGATGGTGGCCAAAACCTTATTGGCCCAGAAATTAGAGAGCTTTTAGGAGTTATTCGTACACAAGAGTTATTAGCAGCAAGACAAATAGATGGTGGGGAACAGCGTTTTACACGAGCCAATGATTTTGGTTACTCAAAACACCCAGATGAAACTTTAGCTATTTGGAATAAGCATGAAATTTTAAGTGATGTGGTTCTGGCCATTCGTCAATTTAAACCAGACATCATCATTAATCGTTTTAACCATAGAACACCAGGAACTACTCATGGTCACCATACTAGTTCTGCCGTATTAAGCTTAGAAGCTTTTGCTTTGGCTAACGATAAAAAAGCATATCCTAAACAACTACAAAACTCTAACACTTGGCAACCCAAACGTTTGTTCTTTAATACCTCTTGGTGGTTTTATGGAAGCAAAGAGAAATTTGAAAAAGCAGATAAAACGAACCTTTTAAGCTTAGATGTTGGTGCGTATTATCCGCATAGCGGACTAAGCAATACTGAAATTGCTTCATTAAGCCGCAGCCAACATAAATCACAAGGTTTTGGAAATACAGGAACTCGTGGTTCTCAAATAGAATATATTGAATTATTAAAAGGAGACATGCCTAATGATAAATCTAATGTATTTGAAGGCATAGATACTTCATGGAATAGAATCCCTGGAGGGAAACAAATAGGCCATATTTTACAAAAAGTTGAAGATAATTTTGATTTTAAAAATCCTTCAACTAGTATAAAAGAATTAATAAGAGCATATCTTTTAATACAAGAACTAAAAGACATACACTGGAAAGCAATTAAAACAAAAGAAATTAAAGAAATTATAGCTGCTTGTGCTGGCTTATATCTAGAAGCAGTTGTAGATACTAATCATGCAACAGCAAATGAAACGGTTAATCTAGAAATTGAAGTTATAAATAGAAGTGCTTCAGAAATAACCTTAGCTAGTATTAAAAATGCTGATGGCGTAAGTATTGAAAAAAACATTCTACTCCCTGAAAATAAAAAATTCAACTTTAAAGAAACGCTAAAAATTAATAAAAATCAATTACCAACTACTCCATATTGGCTAACCAAAAAAGGAACATTAGGTATGTATAATGTTTCTTCTCCTCAATTAATTGGTAAGCCTGAAACTCCTCGTACAATAACTATTTTATTTAATTTAGTTATTGAAAACATTAGGCTATCGTACAAGAAACCAATAGTATATAAAACTAACGACCCGGTAAAAGGTGAAGTTTATAAACCTTTCGAGATTATTCCTGAAGTTTCTGCTAAAATCTCTGAAAAAGTGATCATTTTTGAAAACGATAAAGAAAAAGAAATTCCTGTTATAGTAAAATCTGGGAGAAATAATTTGGAAGGTAGTATTAAGCTTAGCTCCCCTAAAGGGTGGGAAATATATCCTGAACAGCAAAAAGTTTCAATTAAAAACAAAGGGCAAGAACAAGAACTGGTTTTTACAATAGTTCCTCCAAAAAATCAGAGTGAAGGTTCTATTATGCCAATAATAAATGTTAACAATAAAACCTATTCGAAAGAACTTATTGAAATAGATTACAACCACATTCAATATCAAACAGTGTTATTGCCTTCAGAAAGTAAAGTCGTACGTTTAGATATACAAAAGTACGGACAAAACATAGGCTATATAGAAGGTGCTGGCGATGTTGTTCCTGAAAGTTTACAACAAATTGGCTACGATGTTACAACTATAAAACCTGAAGAAATCACCCCTGATAATTTAAAACGATTCGATGCTATAGTTATTGGAATTAGAGCTTATAATACTGTTGAAGCGTTAAATTTTAAGCAACAGATATTATTTGATTATGTAGCCCAAGGCGGAAACATGATTGTACAATATAATACACGTCATCGTGTTAAGGTTGATAAAATAGCTCCTTATAAATTAAACCTATCGAGAGATCGAGTTACCAATGAGTTTGCAGAAGTTACTATTTTAGAACCAGAACATCCTTTAATGACTTCTCCCAACAAAATAACAAAAACTGATTTTGAAGGGTGGACACAAGAACGAGGTCTTTATTTCCCAAATGAGTGGAGCAATGATTTTACCCCCATTTTATCTATGAACGACAAAGGGGAACCTGCAAAAAAAGGAAGCTTACTAGTTGCCAAACATGGAAAAGGATATTACATATACACCGGTTTGAGCTTCTTTAGAGAATTTCCTGCTGGTGTACCCGGCGCTTACAGGTTATTTGCAAATATGTTGTCAATAGGAAAAAATAAACAACTGTCAGATTAGTTTTAAATCTAAAAAATAAATTAGAGAATGAAAAACTACAAATGGAATAAATTATATACTCTTGTTTTACTAGCTAATGCAGCCTATATTATTGTTTTCTATATACTAATGCAAGTTTTTTAATATGCAAACACTTGATTGGATCGTCTTAATAGGAACTTTAGCAACTATTGTAGGTTACGGAACATGGAAAACCAGAGGAAGCAAAAATGTTGAAGAATACATAAAAGGTGGTAGCTCATCAAAATGGTGGACTATCGGTCTATCGGTAATGGCTACTCAAGCCAGTGCCATCACCTTTTTGTCTACACCAGGACAAGCCTTTAATGATGGCATGGGCTTTGTTCAGTTTTACTTCGGTTTACCAATAGCAATGGTGGTAATTTGTATGGTATTTATTCCTTTATACCATCGATTAAAAGTATATACCGCTTACGAATTTTTAGAAAGCAGATTCGATCTTAAAACACGAACACTTGCCGCTGTTTTATTTTTAATTCAACGTGGTTTAGCTGCTGGTATAACTATTTTTGCTCCAGCTATTATTCTTTCTGCTGTTTTAGGCTGGAATTTATTAATACTAAATATTGTTATTGGCCTTTTAGTAATCCTTTATACTGTTTCCGGCGGAACCAAAGCTGTAAGTGTTACCCAAAAACAACAAATGGCGGTTATTTTTACAGGAATGTTTATTGCCTTTTTTTTAATTATAGATAAACTTCCTGATGACATTACATTTACCAAAGCTCTTAATATAGCTGGAGCTAGTGACAAAATGGATATTCTCGATTTTTCTTTCAGTTTAGATAACAGATACACTGTTTGGACTGGCCTTATAGGTGGTACTTTTTTAATGTTATCATACTTTGGTACTGACCAAAGCCAAGTACAACGCTATCTTTCAGGGAAATCTGTAAAAGAAATGCAAATGGGCCTAATTTTTAATGGTCTTTTAAAAATCCCAATGCAGTTCTTTATTTTATTAGTAGG
>JAHDGB010000068.1 GCA_020627885.1 Flavobacteriaceae bacterium
ATAGGCTAGTGATAGCAAGTATCACTACTAATGGACATTAAGCGGATATACAATATAATTTTTAAAATGAGAAGGAATAATCTTTCATTTTAGCAATAAAAAAGGAGGGATAATTGATTATGTGTTTGTTTTTGCTATGTTTGTTATAGTATGATGGTAATTGTTTGTAGAGAATGAAGGTGTCCTTATATAAAATAGTAGAACTCTGCCTTATAATAACAGGCTTAGTATATCTAGCATTTACTTTTTTAAATGTTAAGTATACGGCTGATTCGATAAGGTTATTTATAATGCCCCAAATGTTGTTATACTATTATTTAACTAATAAAAAAAGGAACGTTTTTTTTTATTACTTCTTAGTATTTTATTTAATTGCAGAAATTGTGGGAATTTATAATTCACTATTGTTTTTAGAAGAAGAGGTAAACTATATGCTTATTGAAGTTAGTTATTACGTAAGTTCTATTTCTTTTTGTTTGTGTTACTTCTTTTTGTTAGCATTTATGATGAAGAAAATGACTATGCGAAAAGTTGTAAAGCGGTTTTCTATCCATTTGGTAGTGTTTTTTTTATTTTCAGTATACACTATTTACCAAACAAATTTTTTAATAAACTATGAATTTGACCTTATTCAAGTTTTAATTGAGAATATATATAATGTTTTATTGGTTTTGGTTTTATCAGTCTCTTTTATAAATTATCTATATCATGATACTAAAAACGAAGGACTATTATTTCTTAGTTGTTTATTTATTGTGTTTTCCGATTTTTCACAAATCGCATACTTGTTTTTAGAACAAAACTTTATTCCAGGAATATTAGAAGCTATTTTTTTCTGTTTAGGCCTCTTTTTTATGGTTCTGTATATTAGAAGTAGTACTATAAAAATGATTCAATAACTTTAGCGCTAGTTTCCATCTTTTTTTGTGCATATTTCTCAGATATGTATTTCATCGATTAAATGTGTTTTTTATCGATATTTCATTAATTTTTTATTAAGTTAGGCTCTACTAAGTATTTAAGCATATTAGAAATTGAAAGGTCTTAATTATAAAATAATAGAAATTTGCATTATATTTTTAGGATTAACTTTCTTCATTCTTGCATTTTTTGATAATTATGGTAATGCTAATTTTTATAGAATGCTAATTAATCCACTTTTATGTGCATATTTTTATCTAAAAAAGAAAGAATCGACGAGTTTGTTTTTTAAGTTTTTGGTCTTTTTTGCCATCGCAGAATTTTTGTGTGATTACCAGTTGTTTGTCTTTTTTGGTTTTGAAGAGACTGAGCTATTAATTAATTTTTGTTACTACGTAGGATTTCTTTTTTACTATATGGCTTTTACCTTTTTGCTAGTATTTATGATTAATAGCATGAATTTAAAAGTTGTTATTAAACGATTTCCAATTCATATATTAGTATTCTTTTTGTTTTCTGTTTATACTTTTTACGAAACCAAATTAATGTTAGGTGATGAATTAATTCTTTTAGATGCAATCTTTGAAAATTTGTATAATGTAATATTTATATTAATCTTACCTATATCACTTTTAAATTATTTATATCACGATAATGTAAAAACAATTTTATTATTTCTTTGTTGTTTGTTTATTGTCTTTTCAGAACTATCTCAATTAGTATATTTGCATTTAGAAGAGAAATATATTATAGGATTATTAGATACTATTTTTATATGGTTAGGACTCTTCTTTATGATAATGTATATTAAATATGATGCTAAACAAATAAAGATTTCTACTTAACAAACAGATTATGCATGGAAATTTTATTGCCTAAATATGAGTAGTTTATAAAATATTGCTTCGGTAAAAAGTTTATTTTTATCGATTATATGTTATTTTTTTTATATTTGATGTATTAACTTAAAGCCCAAAGTAAAGCTGCTTTTATCTGTAATGTTATTTTATATTTATTATGGTAAGATGTGTCTAGGAAGAAAATATTTATGATTATTAAGGAACAGTCATTTTTCAATAAAATAATAATAGGACTATTTCTTATTACATGTTTTGTTTACTTAAGCAGCGTCATCTTTATTGGTTACGATTTTTCTGAGAATGCTAGATCTTTATTAACGCCACTATTATTGTTGTGTTATCTTACGCGAAGGCAAAAAAAATCTTTTTTAATTGTTCTATTTTTAATTTTTTACACACTAGGGGAAACCATTTTTACTGAAGGAAGCCTTTCCGAAAACATTACTATAGCTGGATATTTAAATTACTATAAATCTGAAGCTTTTTATTGTATAGCTTATACCACATTATTAGTTTTTATTCTTTTAAAAATGAAGTTTTCAAAAATAGTAAAGCATTTCTCAATGCATTTAGTCGTTTTATTTTTATTTGGAGGGTATTTATTGTTTACTATGGAAGAATTGCCTGATGCAAGTGGTTATGTGCTTTCGGATTATTTAGTATATACAATTTACAATTTGTTATTTATTTTGGTGCTTATTTTTTCTTTTATAAATTATTTATACCATGATTTAAGAAAGGCATTAATTTTATTTCTTGCTTGTTTATGTATTGTTATGTCTGAGTTAGTACAAATAATATATTATTATGTAGATAAATCAGACATTTTCAATATTGTTTATTCTTTTTTATTGGTATTTGGATTTTGCTTTTTATTATACTATTTTAATTATAGAGAAAAAACACGTTCAATTGATATAGATGGTAGTAGCGGTGATTAAAGGATAACTGAAGTGTTAATTTTATTACTCCAAATTAAAGAAAATAAAAGAGTTGTATTTAATACAACTCTTTTATTTTCTTTAATTTGCTTTCCCAAATCATTAAATCATCTTTGTGTCTTTTTATATTGGCATGTACAGATTTAACAAGGGGGTTAGAATCATCCGCATGTTTAAAGAACTGCAAATTGTTTTCTAATTGATTTATTTCTGATTTAATTTCATCTACTTTTTTTCTAATAAACGAACGTTCATTATCTAATACTCTAGAGTCTTCTGTATTAGAAAGGTCTTGAAGCTTATTTTCAAATTTAATCATTTCAGCTTCGGTCTTATTAAGATCAAGGTTTTTAAAAAGACCATCTAAAACTTTATTAAAATTGGCTTCAATTTTACGTTTCTTAAATGGTACTCTACCTAAAGATTTCCAGTTATTTATATGTTCTTTAATTGTTAATAAATCGACTTTTTGGTCTCCAGATAACTTAATTTCTTTTAACTCCGCCAAAGCGTCTTCTTTTTTAACTAATGTTTTTTCTTCTTCTTCACTAGCAGCATTGCGTTGTTCGTTAATACGATCGAAATACCCATTACAAGCCGTTTTAAACTGTTTCCAGACCTTGTCGCTCTCTTTTCTTGGGACGTGTCCAATTTGTTTCCAATCGTTTTGGATTTTCTTCATTAGAGGGGTGGTCGTCTCAAAATCGTCATTATCTTTATTTTCTTCAGCTATTTTAATAAGCTCTATTTTCTTTTTCAGATTTTCAAATTGATCCTTTTTTAAGTTTTTATAAAATCCATTTTTTTTGTGATTAAAAGATCTAACAGCTTCTTTAAATTTTGCCCAAGTTGCTTCATTTACTTTTAAAGGCACTTTTCCTGCTTTAAAGAATTGATCGCGTAACTCTTCTATTTCTTTAATTTTGTTTTGCCAACTGCTATGCGAGGTAATAGTATCTTGCGACAGTTCAACTATTCTGCTAATAATGTCATTTTTGCGTTCTAAGTTTTGTTCGTAGATTGCATCTAATTGAGAAAAATATTCTTGTCGTTTATTGTTAATTGTTTTAGTGGCAGCTCTAAAACGTTCCCAAATAACTTCTCGATGTTCTTTTGCAACAGGGCCAAGATCTTCTTTCCATAGTTTATGAAGCATTTGTAGTTCTCTAAATGCTCTATTAGTATTGTCGTCTTCAGCTAATTCTTCAGCACGTTCAATTATTTTTGTTTTTTTATCTAGATTATGTTTAAAATCTTTATCACGTAAATCGCGATCTAAGTGAAGTAAATCATAAAATTTTTCAACATTAAAATGATAGCTATTCCATGCATTATTGTATTTATCTCTAGGAATTGGGCCAGCATTTTTCCAGCGGTCTTGTAAGTCTTTAAATTGTTTATATTTTGTATTAATACTATCCTCAGCATCATCCATTAATGCCTTTATTTCATCAATAATTGTATGTCTAATGCTTAGATTATCTTTAAGGCTTTTTTCTAAATTCTTATAATGTGCATTTAATCGCGATCGAAAATCGTTATATGCTTCTTTAAAGCTTTTTTGTATTGGTGTACTATAATGAAAATCAATACTATTACCACCATTACTAATAAATTCTTCTTTTTTCTCTTCTAAAAGTGCATTGAATTTTAAATTAAACTCGTTTTTTATTTCATCGACATGCTTTTTTATCGCTTGTACTTTTTCGTTTTTAACAAGTTTTTCTAATTCTAATACTAGCAGATCTAAAGACATACTGTGGTAGTCTTTTTCCTCTATAGTATGACGTTCTTGATTACCAGCATCTTCAGCATCTTCAGCATTTGAGGCCTCTATCTCATTAAGAAGCTTATCATCTTCTTTGGTTTGTAGAGCACTTTCAATTTCTTCAGCCTTTTCCATAACTTCTTCAGTATTTTCTAGGGTTGCTATTTCTTTATGAGAATCCGTTAATGGTTTTTCAATTCCATCTGCATTTGGCAGGTTATCCGTCTGTGACATAATATATTTATTAATTATAATTTATACATAAGGCATTAAATATACTAACAAGTTAAAGAATTACAAAAAATACCAGTTTTTATCTTTTTCAGTGATGATTATATAAAACTTAACTATTCCATATTTTCCATGACTTTTCTGCTTGTAGTTCTAGCATTTTAAAGCCATTAACAATTTTGGCGCCTTGTTTTTTACCTTTATTTAAAAAAATAGTTTCTTCAGGATTATAAACAAGATCAAAAAGCAAGTGTTTATCTGTAATCCCTTTATAAGGAATATCAGGAAAGGTTTCTATATTTGGAAAAGTACCTAATGGTGTACAATTAATAATTAATTTATGCTTTTTTATTATTGAACTGGTCAAAGAATTGTATGATAAAGTATCATCTTTTTTTATGCTTCTAGAAACAAATGTATAATCGATATTTAATTTTTTTAAGGCATATAAAATGGCTTTACTAGCACCTCCTGTTCCTAATATTAGAGCTTTAGAGTGGCAGGGTAAAAGATGTGGTTGTAATGATTTTTTAAACCCATAATAATCGGTATTATGGCCAACCAACTTGCCTTTTTTTGTTATTTTAACAGTGTTTACAGCTCCTATTATTTTGGCTTTTTTACTTAATTTATCTAAATAAGGAATAATACTCTTTTTGTAAGGAATAGTAACGTTAAGGCCTTTTAAATTAGGAGTGTCTTTTATAATGCCATTAAAAGCTTCAATAGTATCGATATCAAAGTTTTTGTAATTACAATTAGTAATACTCTCTTTTAGAAATTTATTTTTAAAATAGTTTCTAGAGAAAGAGTAATTTATATTTTTACCTATTAATCCGTAATTATGCATGGCTTCCTCTTATTTTTTTTGCGTAAACATCTAAAAACAAAACAATTAAAATTCCTATGGTAATATAGCCAATAGCAAGAAAAGTCTCATTATTAAATTCAGGAATGTATTGTTTGTAGTTTTCTATAATTTGTTTTCCATTAGTGTCTAATATAAAAGAACCATTAGTTTCACTAGTTTTGTATATTGTTTTTTTCCAAGGCCATACCACGCCAAGAGACCCTGTAATAAAGCCAATAATAGAAGCTAAAGTGATGCTTTTATAGTGTTTTAATATATAACTTAGTATATGAGAAAAAGTAATTAATCCAACAACAGAGCCAAAAGTAAAACTAAATAACACTTTTAACATTTTTAGGCGTTCAGAATCTTGTAAAAAACTAAAGTTGCCTCTAACTATTTCTGAAAACGTATCATACAGTGCATTAACAGAGTCTATTAGCAGTAAAACGTAGTTGCCTAGTAATATTAAAATGAAAGAGCCAGATAGGCCAGGCAAGGTCATTCCTGAAACACTTATTATTCCACAAAAAAACACAAAAAACAGATTGTCGTTTTGAGTAGCAGGCGTCATAAAGCTAATACTTAATCCTATAGCTGTTCCAGCTAACAAAGCAATGTAAGTAGTCAGTTTCCAGTCTTTAAAATCTTTATTAATGTAGTATATGGATCCTAAAATCATTCCAAAAAAAGCACTCCATACATAGAGTTCATAATTTATAATAAGGTAATCTAGCAGTTTGGAAATACTAAAATAGCTTACTAGCATACCAAAAAAAAGTAAGCTTAGAAAACGACCATTTATGTATTTAAAAAAAGAAGAGAAACGGCCGTTAATTAATAATTTAAATGATGTCGAGTTTATGCGTTTAAGTGAATGTATAAATTCTTGATAAAAACCAGCAACAAAAGCAACCACTCCACCAGAAACACCAGGAACTTTATTAGCAGCTCCCATTGCTAACCCTTTAAGGATTAAAAGCACTTTATCTGTAAAGGTTTTTGTGCTTTCCATTATGTTGTTTTTTTTGCTCCTATTTTTTCTAAAATAAAAATGGTTAAAAAACCTATAAAAGCTAATGCAATAGAAACGTATATCTGGGGATCTACAATATTGTTGTTTAATTCGGAATAACTATATGGAGATATGCTTTCTTCTACTATAGTTTTGTAAGATTTAAAATTATTAATTTGCTCTTGGTAAACAGATAATGTTCCGAGTTCTGTTACAGAATCAAAAGCAATGATATTTCCTGTTTTATCATTCATAACTGTAATGGTTTTTTTCCATGGCCATACTTTATTTAAAGAGCCAAAAATAAAACCTGTTAATACCGCTAAGGTTGCATTTCGGTAGTTTTTAAATAACCATTTTAGAATATGGCTAAAACTTAATAACCCGATAATTGCACCAGTAGCAAAAATGACTATTTTTTTTATATCAAAATCATTCAGCGCATTACTAAGCGTTTTATAGGCCCCTAAAATTAATAAAATAAAAGATCCTGAAATACCTGGAAGTATCATTGCGCATATTGCTATAGCTCCAGCAAAGAGTAAAAATAATGAGCTGCTATTTGCCGCTAAACTAGGCAAATTACTAATGTAAAAAGCAATTAAGGCTCCTATTGTTAGACTAGTAATTGTTGCGATATTCCATTTTTTTATTTGTTTACCAATAAAGAAAATACTGGCGATAATTAACCCGAAAAAATAGGCCCATATTAATATGGGGTGGTGTTCTAAAAGGTATTTAGCCAATCTCATAAATGAAAGAAAACTAATAATTACCCCAGTAAATAGGGCTAAAAGAAAATTACCGTTTATTTTTTTCCAAAAAACACTAATTCCTTGTGTTTTTAGTGTCTTAAATAGAGATAAATTAATAGAGCTTATACTTGTAATTAATTCTTCATAAATCCCAGAAATAAATGCTATTGTACCTCCAGATACACCCGGAACAGCATCGGCAGCTCCCATTGCTATACCTTTTAATGCAATAATTAAATAATCGGTAAGTCGTCTTTGCATGATTTGTTTTTTTGCGATTACCAAAGGTATAAAAATTCGAGATAAAGCTTAAATGCACTGTGGGTTTTTAAAACTTACTAGTTTTTAGATTATTATATCTTTTTTATCAAAAAAAGACATAACTATTTCGTTTTATTGCATAAGTGTACTTAGACTTTAAAAGAGATATTGTATCAATAAAGCGGCATTAATAAATAGGTGTTATTTCCCTAGTACTCTTTTAAAAACTGCCGATTTGTATACTTCAGGAAATAATTCTTCAACAATCATAAGGTGCTCTTCATCAAAACGCATTGCATTTTTTAAATGATAAGTTGCTTTTTCTGTTTCTAAAAGCTGAAAGTATAGACCCGCAAGACGAAATTCTATTTCTGCATTCTCAGGATAAAACTCGGCTGCTTGTATAAGGTTAAAGGTTGCTGCTTCTGGCTCTCCTAATTCTGCTAATAAATCTCCACGGACCAGCCATGTTTCTAATTCGTAATTTCCTAACTCTAACGAGCGTTTGTGTCCACGTTCGGCTTCTTCAAGAAAATTAAGACGATGATTTATTTGCGCATAAAGTTTCCAGTATACAACATTTTCTGTATCAATATTTATTGCTTTGTTTATATAATATAATGCTTTTTGAAAATCCTTTTTTTTGCAATAAAATTGGGTAATAGCAATCCAACCCTTATCTAATAAAGGGTCTTCGTGCACAGTTTTATAGTAATATTGTACCGCTAAGTCGTTTTGACCTAGTTTTTCATAACAAGATCCAATTCTTAATAAAGCAAATGAAGTAGGATCGTCTAAAGAAAGCGTAATAATATAGTTTTCTATAGCTTCTTTGTAGCTTTTTAATTTTTCTAATACTTTTCCTTTTTCAAGATAGGCTCCTACAAAAGTATCGTCAGATATAATAGCAAACTCATAGGCTCCTAGAGCTTTATCATATTGTTTTAAAGAATAATACTGTTTTCCTAATTGATGCCAAGCAACTTCCGAATAAGGGTTGTTATCAAGATATTTATTTAAATACTCAATGGCACTTTGGTGTTCATCTAAAAAATCAAAACAATACACAATATTATAAAGAGAAGAATAGTCGTGAGGATCTATTTCTATACACTTCATAAAGCTTTTTTTTGCGTCATCAAATTGATCCAGAAATAAATATTCCATACCTATAAGCGAATACAGATCGGATTTATCTTCAGCAAGGTTAAGCGCTTTTTTTAGCACTACAATGGCTTGTTCATGCTTGTCTTCTTTAGATAAAATATTTGCTTTTTGTATATAGACTTCTTCATTGTTGGGTTCAATGATATGTAGTTCTTCTAAAAGTTTATTGGCTTGATCTAGCTTGTTTTCAAAAATAAACACTTCAACTTTAAAGAGTTTTAAGTTTATAGATGAAGGATGCTGATCTAACCCTAGTTTTATAGCTTTTTTTGCAAGCGCTACTTTCCCTTGGTTGAGGTAATGATGAATAATACTTTCAAACTCAGCAGAATCGAAAAACAAAACGCGGTTTGTTTTTAACATTGATTCAAATTTGGTTATTGGTAACCTGTTATTCTCTTCTTGACTAAATTCCATAGGCACAAATACGAATTACTTTAATAATAAATGTAAGCTACATATTAAGCTAAAATGGTAGTGTTACTGAAATGTTTTTAACAAAGTAATCAACAAGCTTAAAAGAGGATGCACATTTAAAGATAGTTTTACAATAGATTTGGGTGTCACTCCAATCAATATACTAAATTCTATTTAAATAGGCAATAATAATGCCACATCCTTTTATAATTTCTTCGTTACTAATGGTTAATGGAGGAGTAATTCTTACCGCTTTTGGTTCGAAAAGCAACCAAAATAATATAAGGCCATCATTTTGAGTATTAATAATTAGTTTGTTGGCTGTTTCTGAGGTGTTTAAAATAGCTGCGAGCATTAGCCCCTTACCTCTAATTTCTTTAATTAGTGGGTGCTTAAGGTGCTTTTTTATAAGTATTTCTTTTTCTAATGTTTGTGACATTAAGTCACTTGTTATAATTTCTTTAAGCGTTGCTAGGGCAGAGGCAGCTATAACAGGGTTTCCTCCAAAAGTGGTAATATGGCCTAATTTAGGTTGGTCTTGTAACATATCCATATGCGTTTTTGAAGCTGTGAATGCTCCAATAGGAAGCCCTCCACCTAAGCCTTTACCGGTTACCAATATGTCTGGGACAACCTCATAATTTTCAAAACCAAATAGTTTTCCGGTTCTGCCCATTCCGGGTTGTATTTCATCTAAAATTAATAAGGTTCCAGTTTCATTACAGCGTTGTCTTACTTTTTTTAAATAATTGTTTTTTGGTTCTATAAAACCAGCACCTCCTTGTATTGTTTCTAAAATGACACAAGCTGTTTTGTGTGTTATATATTTTAAATCAGAGACATTATTAAATGCTATATGACTAATATCTGGTAATAAAGGTCTAAAAACACTTTTTCGCTCCTCATAATCCATTAAACTAAGAGCGCCTATAGTATTGCCATGATAGGCATTATGAGCTGCAATAATTTGGCTACGACCGGTAACTCGGCGTGCTAATTTAAGAGCGCCTTCAATAGCTTCGGTCCCAGAGTTAACCAAATAAGTTTTTTCAAGCGGTTGAGGTAAATGCGTTGCTAAGAGTTTTGTTAGCTCTACAGCTGTTTTTTGAACGTATTCGCCATATACCATAACATGCATATAGCGGTCTATTTGTTTTTTTATAGCAGCTATTACTTTAGGATGGCTGTGCCCTAAGGTACATGCAGAAACACCAGCAACAAAATCTAAATAGGCTTTACCTTTAGTATCGAATATATAGCTTCCTTTTGCATGAGAAACCTCTAGTGCTAACGGGTGAGGAGTTGTTTGCGCTTGGTATTTAAAAAAATCATCTGTCATCTTTATTGGCTATATGCCGTTTTACTTTTGGGCGACGTTTTTTTAGTGTTTTACTATTAGGTTTTGTATTTATGGCCTTTTTTGGAATTTGCCTAGAAGCTCGAGATGGTTTTTCCTTTTCACCATCTTTTATTTTTTGTGTTTCACTTTTATCTGCTTCTTCTACACGTTTTAGTAAGGCTTCGTCAAAGAATTCTTCTTCAGGAACAAAAGGAGCAAGCCCTTTTATTTTTACAGGAACGTATGGCTCATCTTCACTAAATAAATCTTCTATGCTTTTGGGTTGTTCGTCTCCTCTCCAGTCGAAACCCGAGAGTATTCTATCTTTAGTTGCTAATTTGCTTTCTGGGTAGGTTTGCCCTTCAGACTGTATGAGTCGTCTATACTCTAAAATATCGCCATTTTCAAAATACATTTCAATATTTGCCGATTTGGCTTTATCTATACCTATAAGCTCATTAATATCGTTTCTTGTATATATAATAGACTGTGAGTTTTTATAAATATTTGCTTGTTTTAATTGGTTGGCCTTATCAAACAATCCGATAAGTCGTTTTCCAGAAATTTGATTATAGGCATCTTTAAGCAGGCTATCTTTGCTAATTAAAAACGCATTATTAAAAACAATAAGAGAATCGAGTTTTTCGGTTTTAGGATTCGATTTTAAATGTATGGTATCTCCAGTCATTTGGTTACCAGCATTCCAAAGAATTGGTTTTCTACGCACTTTAAAAGCACCTTTCTCTTGGGGTTTAGAGATATTAATAAACTTAGTTAAGCCTGTTTTGTGGTCTACGTATATAGAGTCGGCTTTGCCACTCATATCCGATTTGTATATTTTTCCATTACGATACGCTCTGGTAATACGGTGTTCAGCTTTACCAGTAACCATTAAAGTATCGGCATGTAGGTATACAGAATCTTTTTCTTGTACCGAAATGGCTAGGGCGCGTTTGGTAATAAAAACCGAATCTTTTGCACGGTACACTTCGGCATAATGGCCTTTTATAACACTATTATTTATAGTGTCTGTAACTTTTATATTGTTTGTGGCAGAGGCAAAGCTCTTATTTCTATCAAAATACATGCTATCGCCTTCAAAAATGCGATTTTCGTAATCTATTCTTGAGTTTTTAATAAAATATCCGGTATCATTATTCGTATTATAAAAGCCGCGTTCGCAGTATATCTTACTGGTTTTATCTTCTATAGTTGAAGGCCCATACATGTAAGCATGTCCGCTTTCAGAAAAAAAGTCGAGCTGCTTGGTATTAAGAGTATATTCTGGGTTAACCAGTTTTACATCATTTAGGAATCGGTATTTTTTTGTTTTCATATAATACCGCCCAACTGTACTTGTAATTGTACCTGAAGAATCTCTAACCACCTGACCCCCTGTGTTGTAATGCGATTGTTGTTTGGCACGATCGAAATATAATTTATCGGTAGTAAGTACAGAACTGGGCTCGGTTAACACCACCTCGCCTTTGGCATATGCCAATTGGGTTTTACCGCTGTACTCGGCATATTTGGAAACCATACTTATGGTATCACCTTGTTTCATTAATACATTACCGTAGGCCTCTACAAAATCATCTTTACTATAAATAATGGCTTGGTCGCACCATAGATCTATGCCATCATGAAACACATGTACTTGGCCAGATTGACTTCGTGTTAGTATTTTTGCGCCAGGGTATTTTTCTTCATCAATTTCGCCAAAGGCACCTGTAGGGCGAATTTCAATGGTTTTTCTTTGTGCATTTACCGTAAGTAAAGTAAAAAACAAGAAAAATAGTGTAATAGGTATGCGTTTATATAAATTCAATATAATGAGTTTGAGCAAAAATAAACATTAATATGTCTTTTTATTAAGGTTTATAAATATTTTAAGATAGAAAAACCTGCCAATTAGTATTTGGCAGGTTTTTATTATTTAAATTTTAAAGGTATTTAATTTTGAAATTCTTTTACTTGATCTCTAAAAATAGTCTGTTTCCTATCTGGGCCTACAGATACGACATGAATAGGAATTTCTAGTTCTTTTTCTAGAAAATCGATATAGTCGTTTAGCGCTTTAGGAAGCTGGCTTGCTTCGGTCATTTTTGTTAAATCTTCTTTCCACCCGCTAAACTCTGTGTATATTGGTGTTACGCTTTCTGGCTCTATATTATAAGGTAAATGCGTAATGGTTTTTCCTTTATATTGGTAGGCTGTAGCAATTTTTAAGGTTTTAAAACCAGAAAGCACATCGCCTTTCATCATCATTAATTTGG
>JAHDGB010000069.1 GCA_020627885.1 Flavobacteriaceae bacterium
AGATACCATTATGTAGAAATATTAAACAAGTGAGTCGTCTAATGGAATTAAAAAACATGCTATAAATAATAATTTTTTCTATTTCATCGTTTTTAATGTAAATATTTAATATCTAGGTGTATAAATAGTAAGTGTGCGAATTTTTCAATTATAAAAGTTCGTTTTATTTTTTACAATAAAAATTAAAAGGGTGAAATTTATATAAATACTATTGTTATTATTAATAGCTACATCTTGTGTTAAAGATGTGAATTTCGATCAGGCTAACGATTTTACCATAGCGCCTGTTATGGCTGTTAGTGTTGCACATTTTGATGAGCCAGCTATACTTTTTTCGTAAACGATGTAGGAGGAGAGGTTTCTCAAGCTCAGGATGCTACGATTATTGATGTATCTGATGAAGATTTTATACAAGCTAAAGGTATAGGAGCAATTTTTAAAGGAGGAAATTTAGGGGTGGGAGTAGATATTGGGCTAACGTATAAATTAACAAACCAAACCACGATTGATGCTAGTATACAAGATATTGGTTTTATAAGGCATTTTAAAGATGTAGAAAATTATAAAATAAAAGATAAGTATACCTTTTCTGGAATAAACCCTTTTTTTCCAGAAGGGAGTAATACAGATACAGCTCAAGAATATTGGGATGAGGTTAAAAATAATTTTGATGAATTATTTAAAGAAACCATAACTAATAATTCTTATACAACTTTTAGACCAGTTAAATTTAATGCAGCATTGCGTTACGCTTTTGGAAAATCCATTAATAAAGCCTGTAATTGTGTCGATAATGATATAGGGGATTTAAATGAAATTGGAGTACAGCTATATAGTATTTCACGACCAAAAATAGTCCAAGGGGCTCTTACTTTTTATTACTATAGAAAATTGTTTAGAGCGTTAAAGTTAAAAGGAACATATACTATAGATTCTTTTTCTTTTAAAAACATAGGAATGGGAGTATCTAGCCACATAGGAAAAGTTAATTTTTATATTATAGCAGATAATTTACTCTATTATCAAAATTTAGCAAAAGCTAGAAGCGTTTCTTTTCAATTGGGCTTCAATTATATTTTTAATCAAAAAAAGAAAGGCTAACGGATAATTTTCAAGCTACATTTGTGGCTAATTAGAAGTATACATAAAGTACTTCTTTTAAGACTATTTTTAAATTGATAGTGAGTGGTTTATGTTTTTTTGTAGATTAATTAATTTAAATTAGGTATTTCGTCGATCATAAATGATATTATATCGATAAATGTAGAATACTGATTATTAGTATGTTATGTTTGTAGTAGGAATATTACCTTTGAATATTGCTAAACCTAAAATTTTAACCTACTATGCCAAATCTAAAAACAACTTTTAATAAGAGTATACTTTTCATACTATTATTTATTTTTATAAATCAATTAAATGTATTTGCTCAAGTCGGAGTTGGAACAACAGGTCCTGAAGCTGCATTAGATATTTCAAGTTCATCACACGGTTTTTTAATGCCAAGAATAGCATTAGTAGCGACTAACATTCCAACAGTTACTAATCCTAATGGAGGTGCATTAGAGGTTGGTACTATGGTTTTTAATACAGCAACAACAACTGGGACATATAAAGTACAGCCTGGGTTGTATTTTTGGGATGGTGCTTTTTGGGTGTCTAATTCCCACCAGTATTACAAAACAAACTTTACACAGACTACTGGTTTATCGGTGGTGAGTTCCGCAAGTTATACAGATATACCAGGGTTAAATTCAAAAACATTTACAGCGCCTTATAGTGGAGAATATCAAATTATTTTCTCGGGCTATTTGGGTACAGATGAGGTTTATGATCAGGAAACGAGCTTAGATTTAGGCAACGATATAAGCGGTTATGCATCGGTTGGCTACGTAGAAGGAATATTTAAATTAAATGTAAATGGCTCATATTATGATAAATATTCATACTCTACAAGTTTTTATAGGTCTGGTGATGGGGTAAATGGAGCTGATGGACTTAGTGTTTTTCAATTATTTAATGAAATTACAGTTATAGCTACTGTAAACTTAGTAGCGGGACAGGTCTGTACAGTAAATGCCTCATATATGGGAGATTATGATGATAATATAGATTCATTTACTCCTCATATCGTTGGCGATTCTGGAAGTTTAGGGAATTTATGCGAAATTAATGTGACTTACTTAGGGAGATAACCCATTATTCTATGAATCTATATTTTTAATAGCATTTAAGTTTGAATAGTTTTTAAAAGTGGTTTTTTAGAGGATAAATAGTTAATATCCATATTTTTCTTTCCATCTTTGTCTTAAAAACTCCCGTTGAACATTTTCTCGTTGGTTTTTACCTGGGTTATAAAGCGTAGTTCCAATAACTTCTTTAGGTAAGAATTCTTGATTAGCAAAATTGTTTTCATAATTATGTGAGTATTTGTAATTTTCTCCATAGCCAATTTCTTTCATAAGCATGGTAGGGGCATTTCTAATTGAGAGTGGTATACTTAAATCTCCAGTATCTTTAACTAATTGTTGCGCTTTACTAATGGCTTCATATGCTGCATTACTTTTAGGCGAACAAGCTAAGTATGTTGCACATTGGCTTAATATAATTCGAGACTCTGGATAACCAATGGTCGCTACTGCCTGAAACGTTGTATTTGCTATAACTAAAGCAGTAGGGTTTGCATTGCCAATATCTTCACTAGCTAAAATAAGTAATCGTCTTGCAATAAATTTAACATCTTCTCCCCCTTCAACCATTCGTGCTAAATAGTATACTGCAGCATTGGGATCTGAACCTCTAATCGATTTTATAAAAGCAGAAATAATATCGTAATGTTGCTCTCCAGTTTTATCATAGCGTACCATGTTGTTTTGTACTTTGTCTAAAACATCATCATTAGTAATCGTAACGGTGTTTGTGTTTTCTGCATTTACTATTAATTCAAAAATATTAAGTAGCTTTCTTGCATCTCCTCCCGAAAGACGTAGTAGAGCTTCTGTTTCTTTTAGGAGTATCTTTTTTTTAGAAAGAATCTCATCTTCATTAATGGCGCGCTGCAATAAGTTTTCTAAATCGCTTTTTTCAAAAGGATTAAGGGTGTAAACTTGGCAACGCGATAATAGGGCCGGAATAACCTCAAAACTAGGGTTTTCTGTTGTAGCACCTATAAGTGTTACCCATCCTTTTTCAACAGCTTGTAATAATGAATCTTGCTGCGATTTGCTAAATCGATGAATTTCGTCAATAAATAGAATAGGATTTTTTGTGGTAAACAAACCTCCATTTTGCTTTGCTTTTTCTATAACTTCTCTAACCTCTTTAACACCAGAATTAATAGCACTTAAGGTATAAAACGGCCGACCAGATTCTGTTGCAATAATATTTGCTAATGTTGTTTTTCCGATACCAGGAGGGCCCCATAGGAGTAACGATGGAATTAGACCATGAACAATTTGTTTTGTTAATGCTCCGTTTTCACCAACTAAATGGGTTTGGCTAATATAGTCGGCAAGTGTTTTTGGTCTTAAACGTTCAGCTAAAGGTGTGTTCATTTGGTAAAATTAATTTAATTCTTTTTAAACAGGAATAACAATTGCTGCAATTTTATTAATATGAATCTGAAAATCACAATTTTTAACTCATAACTGTCTATAACTGACAATATTTCATATTTATTAGTTTGGAGAGTTATTTGCGACTAATAGTAATATATGGTTAAAAACGAACAATTTAAATTTTCTTTAGATGTAATAATTTACCCAATTTCATTTGTTTTGTTATTGTGGTTAATTTTTGCTCTAGAGATTCGTTATGGTTTTCGGTTAAATAAATATGGTGTTCAACCTCATAGTCTTAAAGGATTAAGGGGTATTTTATTTAGCCCTTTTATTCATTCTGGGATTACGCATTTATACCACAATTCAATACCATTAGTCGTTTTATCTGCGGCGCTTTTTTATTTCTATCATAAAATAGCCTGGAAAATTATTCTGTATGGTATTTTATTTTCAGGATTTTTAACCTGGTGTATAGGAAGACCATCTACGCATATAGGTGCCAGTGGTTTAATTTATGTCTTAGTAAGTTTTATTTTTTTTAAAGGGGTAATTGCAAAACATTACAGGCTAATTGCGTTATCACTATTAGTTGTTTTTTTGTATGGAAGTATGATATGGTATACCTTACCAATAAAAGATGGTATGTCTTGGGAAGGCCATTTATCTGGGATGATTACAGGAATTATTTTTGCTTATATCTTCAAGAAAGAGATTGCTAAACCAAAAACATATGCATGGGAAGACCCTAATTATAATGAAGATGAAGACTATTTTTTACAGCATTTTGACAAAGATGGAAATTTTATAGAAAACCGTTTTGACGAAGATATAGAACCTGAAGAAAATAGGCCACCTCCAATTAAATATACGTATAAGCCAGATAGTAGCGAATAATTATAGACGCTGCCTTATTGCTTCATAAAGAAAAGCACCACAAGCTACAGAAACATTCAGAGATTCTATTTCCCCATAGAGTGGTAGTTTTGCTTTATCATCAACTAATTTTAAAACAGAAGGGTTAACACCTCGACCTTCAGACCCCATTATAATAGCACAAGGCTCTTTAAAAGAAACGTCATAAAGCGTTTGTTCTGTTTTTTCGGTAGCAGCAATAACTTTTACTCCAGATGCTTGAAGATAAAAAAGAGCATCTTTAATATGATCGACTTTACAGATAGGTATTTTAAATACAGCACCCGCACTAGTTTTTATAGTATCTCCATTTATTGGAGCACCACCTTTTTTTTGAATAATTATGCCATCAACACCAGTACATTCAGCAGTTCTTATAATAGCTCCAAAGTTACGAACATCACTTAATTGATCTAACAATAAAAATAGAGGTGTTTTTTCTAGTGACATAACATTATTAACGAGTTCCTCAAAGTCATAAAATGCAACAGGAGAGATTTGAGCTACAGCACCTTGATGGTTATTAGGTGTTAGCCTATTTAGTTTTTCTATGGGTACATATGAGGCATTTATGCCAGATTTTCTGATAGTATGTTCTAATTCATTAAAAAGCTCTCCTTTTAAGCTTTTTTGTAAAAAAACCTTATCAATAGTTTCATTGGCATTTATAGCTTCAATAATGGCTCTTAACCCGTAAAGTAGTGTTGTTTTTTGCATGGGGTAAAGGTATAAAAAAAGAGCCTGATTTATTTATCAGGCTCTTTTTTATAATATAAAAATTGAGATTATATTTTTGTAAAAGTTATTTCAGATTCTACAGGAGAACCACCACAAGAACTGTCTTGATTTTCTTGATATTTAACAACTAATGTAGTGTCATCTGCGATATCAAAAGTACCAGGAGCAGTACTTCTTCCTAATAAAATAGTTGGTCCACCAGCACAAGCTAGGCCAGTACTTTGTCTGTCTGCCAATGTAGTAGTACCACAAGCATCATTAAATTCAATAACCCAAGTTCTAACAGATCCAAAATTGTTCCAATCGCCTTGGAAAGATCTTGTTCCATTTCCATTATCTACTAGAGTTACAGCACCTTCAAATTGAGGGCTACCAAAACCACCAGCACCAGCAACAGTAGTTGTTACATTGTAATCTCCTAAATAGGTTGTGTTATCAAAAGGGCCATCTGTATTTGGTATTCCACCAAGATCTTCAATAGTAAAGTTTGTACCAGATTTTGTTATTTTAGCAATAGCAGTTGTTTGACAATTTGCATATTCAGTATTTAAAGCCGCAGGAGCCGTTACTATGTGTGAATTAATCGTACCAACCTGGTTAAATTCTAAAGAGATGTCTAAATCTGTATATCTCACAGGGTCATTAAATTCAACAGCAGAATAAAAATTCACTAATAAATGATATTCACCATCTGGGTACGACCCTAAAAACACATAATTTTCAAAGCCAGCAGCATTATCTACAGTTGCATATGTTGTAGTATATGGTATTGTAGTATTTGCTAGTATTAGCTTCAAATCTGCAACGTCTTCAGCGGCATATTTTTTACCATCAGTATAATAAACATCAGTTGTATTAAGCCAAGATAAATCGATCACTAAATCATCTGCAGTAACATTTTGTAAATTAAATGTTACGGTTTCGCTACTTATAGAATTAACATTAGACTCTAAAGAAGTTGCGATTTTAATTACAGCAGTTTCTGTATCTTCTAGTAAATCATCTGCAAAGGTTTCTATAGTACCAGTAGCAGATGTCTGGCCAGCAGGTATTGTGATACTAGCAGGCATAGAAAAATCTTCTCCATTAGTGGCAGTACCTCCAGTTTGAGATAAATAAACAATAACATTTACAACTTGAGCTTTACTAAGTGTTACTGTAAAGTCATGTGTTGCATCTGTTTCTACAAAGGTTTGATTATTAGGAAAATCTAAAGAAACGCTTAAAGCGGTTGAAGATGGTTTAACGGTACTATAATCAGTAGCGTCATCTTCATTGTTACAAGCAACAGTCAGTATAAAAGCACTTAAGACTAGAGCTATTTTATATATTTTATTTTTAAACATGATATATTTTTTTAAATTATTCTACTACTTTCTCTAATACTTCATAAAACTCTCTAGGCCCAGATCCTGGTGTTAAATAACCATAAGTCATATAAATAAGGTCTTTACCATCTACATCATCTTTTACAACATAATTAGTAGTAGCACCGCAAGGAACATTAGTAAACTGAGTAGGATTGTTTACACAAGTCATGTAAGGTTGTCCTAACCAAGTGGTATTTCCAACATTTTCATAGTCTATAGTATCATCAGTAGCTAAAGAGAAATATACATGAGCTTCTTCAATAGGCTCGTTAAATGCGCCTGTTATTTCATCAGGATCGAAAGGACCAACACCTAAATGTCTGTATGTTGTTGCGTCAACAGATTCTATTATTCTTTCTTCTCCTACCCAATTGGCTATTCCACTTTGAACACCAATTCTCCAATAATCACTAGCAATTACTTTATAAGTACCAGCAAAACGGGTTCCTACTAAAACTTTAGTGGTAACAGTATTAGGTCGTACATTACCATCTGCAGTAGTTGCAACATATCTTAAGGTCCAATAATCACCAATATTTAAATCGGTATCGCTAGCAGACATAGGTGCTCCTCCAACGGTTAAACCAGAGATTAAATCTGCATAGGTAAAGTCTTGGCTAAAATCTACAGTTTCACTTATTGTAGTATTTGTAATAGGAAGTGTAGCAAATAAAACTTCATTACTTTCATCTCCAGTAACAGAATTGGTGAACTTTTTATATACTTCAACCATTTTTGTTTGCACCTTACCTTGGTATATATTACCAGAAGCGGCATAGGTTTTATTGTCGCCTACAACATAAGAAATTGCTTTACTTTTAATATTTAGTAAACCACCTTCTACTTTTGTACCAGTCAATTCATCGTTATCTTCATCAATACAGGAAAAAATAGTACTGAAAGATAATAGTATTAATAGAATAAATTTAATGTTCTTCATTTCTTTCATTTTTTTAGTTATTGCCAAAATAATGGCGATGTTAATTCGTCTCCTCCAATAGTTTGAGAGGCACTAGTATAATTGCTGCCATTTAAAGAAGGTTCACCAGTTGGATAATAGTAACGAGAAGGAATTTGGTTTATAGCACCTTCAGCCGCAGGAGTAAGGGCAGGAAAACCTGTTCTTCTCCACTCAGTCCAAGCTTCAATACCTTGGCCATATAGAGCAATCCACTCTTGAGTTGCAATCTTTTCTCTTGCATCAGTTTGAGAAGAAAACGTAACGCTGGCTTGAGTGATATAAGAAGCTGCGCTTAGCCCATAAGTTTCAAAACTAGCAGTAATACCGTTTGTATAATGACTTAAAGCACCAGTAATACCTCCAGAAATGTACCCTTCATTAGCAGCTTCAGCTAATAAAAAGTTTAATTGAGCGTACGACATTACTACTCCTGGTAATTCAGGATTTAGGAAAAAGCTGCCTAAACCAGAAATATTTGCATAAGTATACCCTAAACCATTATTTGGTAAGGTGGTTAAGTTTCCAAAACCAGCAGGTTTTCCTACGATATTGCCAGCGTCATTTGGTGCAGCATAAACAGCCAATCTATCATCATTTAATGTTACTAGTCGATCACTTAAAGATGAACAGATTTTATATTCAGGTCTGTTACCAAAATCTATAGTTTCATATATTGGATTAGCGTCTGGTTGACTAGAAACGTATGCAAGTTGAGCATTATCAGCATTTGAGCTAAACATATTAGCACCGTTTACTAAGGCTTGTAATTCGCTATTCACATTCCTTGTTGAAGAAATTCTCATTAAAGCTCTGAATTTTAAAGAATTAGCAAATTTAGCCCATTTACTGACATCGCCGCTATAAAATAAATCTGATGTACTTGTAATTTCTCCTGTACCATTAGCAAAAAGAGCAGAAGCTTGATCTAGTAAATTTAAAATACCATCGTAAACAACCGATTCGTTATCATATTTAGGTTTTAAGATGCTAGGGTTTATTGCTTCAGTAAAGGGAATAGGACCGTATATATCCGTTAATGTTTGAAATCCTAGTGCTTGGATAACTAAAGCAGCTCCTTGTATATTCGTATTGCCTTCTTCCCCAGCCAATGTATACATTGATTTAGCTTCAGAGATGGTTCTAGTATAGATTTCATCCCATACCGCATCAATAACTCCTCTTCTAGGAACATATCTTGCTTCATCGTTATATTGAACTTTAGCCCAATGCTGTGCCCAGCAGCCTCCCATGTCGCCACCTCTTTGCATGCCGTATATCGCATTAACATAACTTCGTTGTGCATAACCCATCATTAAATGAGCAGGGACAGAAACAGGTCTATTTGGATCAGTATTTGTTTCTTCAAAGCCTTGGTCGCAACTTACTGTAAGTGCTAAGCTTAAAAAAGCAAATAAAATTATTTTTATATTTTTCATAATTATTCTTTAATTTAAAATTTCATGTTTATGTTAAAACCAATATTTCTTGCAGAAGGCGACTGACCAAATTCTTGACCTTGGTTTCCATTAGAACTACTAAAACCAGTTTCAGGATCAATATGTGGTGCCTTTTTATGAAGAATAGCTAAATTTCTTCCTACAAGAGAAAACTTTAAAGCATCTACAACTGTATTCTTTAAAAATCTGTTAGGAAGCGAATATCCTAAAGTCATTTGTCTTAGTTTAACATAAGAAGCATCAAAAATAGCACTGGATTCTACAGAGTTATTATAAGATGCTTGGTTAAATGATTTTGCAGGAACAACAACATTATTAGTAACAAAACCACCGTTACCGTCCGACATTACACCATCTCCCACAACTCCAGTTTCTCTACCAACTAAGGTTTCTTCTAATGTACCAGCGTATCTACCCCAAGAATAAGTCATACTATGTAAATCGCCTCCAATTTTAGCATCTATTAGAGTAGAGAAACTAAAGTCTTTATACCTTATACTAAAATTTGCACCTCCTGTCCAATCTGGAGTAATATTACCTAATACTTTTTGGCTTTGATCTATAACTGGTAATCCGTTAGAGTATACTACCTGTCCATCTGAAGTTCTTTCAAAATCTCTACCAACTATTACACCATAAGGTAAACCAGGTCGAGCCTCTAAACTAACCCCCCATTGGCCACCTAATACATAACTATCTAATCCTTCTAATGAATCTACAATATTTTCATTTTTTGCCCAGTTTAAATCCACGTCGAAAGAGAAGTCTTCGCTTCTTAAAACTGTGGCGCCAAATTGCAACTCTATTCCTTTATTAGTCATATTGGCAATATTTTCCCATCTACTACCAGACCCAGTTGTAGCAGATACTTGTATAGGAACTAATAAATCGTTACTTTCTTGGTTGTAATACGTAGCGCTTAATCGTATCCTATTAGAAAAGAATCTCCCTTCTAAACCAAATTCAAGACCTATAACATCTTCAGCTTTCAAGTTTGGATTAGATACTTCATTTGGTACAAATGATTGATTACCAAATCCTGTATTAAACAAACCAAATGTGGTACCTACTCTATAAGGAGTTAATGCTCCAGTACTACCTACTTTAGACCAACCACCTCTTAATTTAAGGAAATCTACTTTAGTACTAGCTGAGTCCATAAACTCAGAAAGAACTAAAGACCCAGAAACAGATGGATAAAAGAATGAATTGTTATTTATAGGTAATACACTTGCCCAATCATTTCTGCCTGTAAAATCCACAAATAAGAAATTTTTATAGCCTATTTGACTATAGCCGTATAAACTATTAATTTTTTGATTTTCATCAAAAGTAGAAATATCAGCTGTAGAGCCTGTTTTAATATTACCTAAAGTATAAAGATCAGGTAATTCCAATGCAGGAAGTGAACCTTGAGTTCTGTTAAACTCTCTACTCATTTTATTTCCTCCAAAATTAAAAGTGAAAGAAATATCCTCACTAATATTTTTATTGATGCTTAATAAGAAACTAGCATTTATTTCTTCAAATCGTCTTTGTCCTTCGTAATAACTCCCATCAGCTGCGCTATTACTACCTATTGCTTGACGCCTTGTTGTTAATTGGCTATATGAATCTGCACCAATTTTAGTACTTAAAGTAGCCCAATCATTTAGTTTATAAGCTAAATCTACACCACCAATGATACGGTCTTTTTCTAAAGTGTTTCTATTCGTTTCTAAGACCCAGTACGGGTTGTTTTGAAAGTTATGATTCCAGTTTAAAGGTGTTCCTGCAGCTGCAGTACCAGCTGGCGCCATTGGAAGATTTCTCCAATACTTTAAATCTGAAAAATTAACATTTCTAGCTGACCATATAAACTGTTGAAAAGGGTTTTCGTTATTATAACCAGCTACGGGTAAATTATCACTATCTATATTAAAATAATTTATAGATGCTCCCACAGTCATTCTTTTGCCTATTTCTTTTGTTCCGTTAACAGAAAAGGTTACTTTCTTTAACTCGGTATTTGGAATCATACCGCTTTCGTCATTATTACCGATAGAAAGTCTAAAACCTTTAGAGGCTATAGAGACATTATTTGCAATATTTACTCCAGTATTTAAAAAGTCTTTTACATTATCTGGATGAGATATCCATGGCGTAGGGTTTCCATTATTAGTTAATTGAGAATCCCACTGAATAAATTCTAAACCAACATCTAAAGGAGGTCCCCAGCTTTCATCTACACCATCTCCAGTTCCACCACTTGCTCCATCTACATATTCGAAATATGTGGTGTCTCCACCCTGTCCATATGAGTTCTGATAATCAGGTAAAATTAAAGGATTAGCAAATGTAACATTAGAATTTAGGCTTACCGAAAAATCTTTGTTTTTATTTCCTTTTTTAGTTGTGATTACGATAACACCATTACCTGCTCGTAAACCATATAATGCTGCTGCATTTGGTCCTTTTAATACGGTTACAGATTCGATGTCGTCAGGATTGATATCTGCCGCTCCATTGGCAATATCAACGCCTCCTCCAGAACCAGCATTACCTCTAGATGTATTATCAATAGGAACTCCATCAATAACATATAACGGTTCATTATTACCTGTTATGGATGAATTACCTCTTAATACAATTCTTGAGGAGGCACCAACACTACCTGAGGCACTAGTAACTTGAACACCTGCAACTTTACCACTAATTGCATTAGAAATGTTACTCTCTCTGGCTTCGGTCATTCCTCCACCCTTTATTGTTTGAACCGAGTAACCAAGTGCTTTTTCCTCTCTTTTAATACCAAGAGCAGTAATTACAACTTCTTCGATAGCTTCTACATCAACTTCCATTGCAAAGCTAATTGTATTAGAAGCCCCGACTGTTTTTTGGATAGATTTGTAGCCTACAAAAGAAAAATTTAAAACAGCTCCATTAGCTGTATTTAAAGAGTAGTTACCATCAAAATCTGTTTGAGTTCCAGTACTTTCCCCTTCTACTGTAACATTAACTCCAGGCATAGGTAGATTGTTTTCATCTACAATAGTTCCCGAAATTGTTCTTTCCTGTGCGAAAGCGAATTGCACAAGAAACGCTAGTAATAGCGTCAAAATCCCACTAAACTTTGTTTTCATATTTTAATTTTATTTGAATTAGTCTTACATCAAAAGTCATAATAAAAAGTTAATAAAACAACTTTTTACTACTAATATTTAGTATACAGTGCATATTTTTGAATTGAGTATCCTTAAAACGAAAAGAGATTTAAAGTTTGAAAATGTTTTTTTAATAAAATTATTTATAGTTTATAGTAGGCAAACCCGTTGTGCATTTAGGTAATATTAATTTTTATGTTATTGATATTTCTATTG
>JAHDGB010000070.1 GCA_020627885.1 Flavobacteriaceae bacterium
TCTGGATTAGGTGATTTTAGTTTTTGTATTCCTCAAACTTTAGACTTTGACGGAAATAATGATTATATAAATAGAGCATCGTTGTTAAGCAATAAAACAGAATCTTCAATGATGTCTTGGGTAAAACTAGATAGTGGCTTTGATGGCGGAGATATTATGGGTCAAAAAAATTATAGACTTTTTGTAGATAGCTCTAATAAACTAAGAGCCGAAGTACAAACCGGAACTGTATCAGCAATTAATTATCGTTTAGATATGTATGATACTTACGGTGACGGGTGGAGCAATAAGGGTGTACATATTACAATTAATGGCGTGCCACTAAATGGAGGAACTCCTTATACCGTGCCAAACTTTAATACATTTAATACAATAAGTTTTTCAGCATATGAAGGTGATATAATATCAATTACTTACACCACAGATAGTTGGGCCAATGAGATGAGTTGGGATTTAATAAACGAGACCGATTCGGTTTATGTAATTGCTAACCATAGTTATGGATATAATAACAGTACAGAAGTGCTTCCAGATATAACAGCATCTTGCAGCTCTTGTACGGGTAACGTAACAACAACAACAACACCTCTTAGTCTTTCGCCAATATTAACAGAAAACCTATGGTATCATGTTGCTAGTACCTATAACGGCGCTACTGGAGAAATGAAACTGTATTTAAACGGCGAATTAAAAGATACGCGAACAGGCATAGACAGTGCTTTAAGTACAAATTCAAATGACTTTGAAATAGGTAGAAATTCTGAATTAAAAAACAATTATTTTGAAGGATCTATATACGAAACGCGAGTATATGGCAAAGCCATAAGCGAAAATCAATTACAACAGCAAATTTATCAAGAAATTGAAAATAATTCGGGCAATGTAAGAGGCGCTATAATCCCTAAGGATATAGAAGGTTTATTATGGAGCGACTTAGAATTATATTATAAAATGGATGTTGCAAATGCTGGGTATACAACAGATTTCTCTGTACTAAGTATAAATGGCGATTTAAACAATATGAAAACCAACCAAGAAAGAACAGCACCCTTACCTTATGTAACAAAATCGGGAGGTGATGGAGATTGGTCTAATGCAAATAATTGGCTACATGGAGATGTATGGGATATTTCTTATAACCATCCTAGCTGGGGAGGAATAGTTAAAATAACCGAAGACATGTCTGCAACGACAAGCTTTAACGCTTTAGCTATAATTGTAGATAGCAATAAAGAATTGACAATTAACAATGACTCTGAGCTTAATATAAGCTGGTATCTAAAATTGGATGGAAAAATAGACTTAGAAGGCGAGTCTCAATTAATTCAAACAACTAATTCTAGTCTTGATCCATCTAGTACAGGGACTTTAGAAAGAGATCAACAAGGTACACAAGATTTATATACCTACAACTATTGGTCCTCTCCGGTTGGAATAGCAAATTCTACCACAAATAATAATGACTATACGATTGCTGATGTTTTAAAAGATGGTAGTGATCCAGCTAATCCTATAAGTATTAACTTTACGTCTTCAGGTTATAATGGCAGTCCTGGACCCCCAATTACAATTGCAGATTACTGGATATGGAAATACACAAATTTAGCATCCAATTATAGTAATTGGGAGCATGTAAGAAGCACTGGTATTTTAAAGGCTGGTGAGGGGTTTACCATGAAAGGTGTTAATAGTACTGACGGTAGTGTTGCTTTGGAACAAAACTATGTATTAGTAGGAAAACCAAATAATGGTAATATTTCACTACCTATATCTACAGATAATGAATATTTAGTAGGTAACCCTTATCCTTCGGCTATAGATGCTAATGTCTTTATTACAGACAACACTAATACAACTGGAGCTCTTTATTTCTGGGAACATTGGGGTGGTGGATCGCATACGCTTAATACTTATGAAGGTGGTTATGCCGTTTATAATTTATCTGGTGCTACTCCTGCCATGCAATACGATTTTTCATCTGGTGGAGATACTGGCACAAGTGAAGCAACTAAATTGCCTGGGCGCTTCGTGCCAGTTTCTCAAGGTTTCTTTGTAAAAGGGAGTTCAAACGGTAATATTGTTTTTAATAACGGTCAACGTATATTTCAAACCGAAGGAAGTGATTCGGTTTTTATGAAAACCGACTCTAATAATCCAACTACAGAAGACAATAGAATGAAAATTCGTCTTGGATTTAACTCTTTAAATAATTTACATAGACAACTTTTAATAACTGAAGATAAAAATGCAACACCTTCAATTGATTTTGGTTATGATGCAGAAGCAATAGAAACTCAGAAATCTGATATCTATTGGGTAATTGATGAAAAAAAGTTTATTATTCAGGGAATAGATGCTATAAACTCCGCAACTATTATTCCTTTAGGATTAGATATAGACACGGAAGGTGATTACTCTTTTAAAATTGATGAATTAATAAATGTACCAAATAATTTAGACATTTACATTTTTGATACTAGTACAGATACATATCACGATATAAAAAACAATAGAAACTTCTCAATAAACTTAAATTCAGGTTCATACACAGATCGTTTTGAATTAAGATTTTATAATGGAATTGAAGATACTATCACTGAAGAAAATACAGTTAACGAAGAAGAAAATTTACAGTTTTATTTTTCAAACAACGATAGTAACATTGTAATTAATAATCCAAAATTAACGCCTATTAACTCAGTTGAATTACATGACATACTAGGACGACCTATAATAACTTTCAATAAAATAGAAACAAAAAATCATTTTTCGTTAAAAACAAATAAATTAAGCTCTGGTAATTATACTTTAACGATTAACACTGCTACAGAAATTATTTCTAAAAAGGTATTGATTGAATAATACCTTTATTAACTTATAAAAAGCTTGTAAAATCTAGGTTTAATATCTAGCTTTTACAAGTTTTTATTTATTATGTACTTACCAAAAACCAACACAATAAGTAATATCTTTGTCCTATATTTAAATTTGAAATGGGAATCATAAAATTAGAAAACATTAGGGTATATGCTTACCATGGTTGTTTAAAAGAAGAAACAAAAATAGGGAGCGACTACCGTGTAGATATAGAAGTAAAAGCTAACCTTAAAAAAAGTGCAAAAACTGACAATTTAAAACATACTGTAGACTATGTTTTTATAAATAAAGTTATTGTTGAAGAAATGGCTATTGCTTCTGCTTTATTAGAAACGGTTGCTAAACGCATATTAAATCGTATACTTAAAGAAGATAAACTCGTTAGTAGCGCTAGTATATGGGTAAGTAAATTAAATCCACCAATAGGAGGAGATGTTGAGTTGGTTACTATAAAAATGACAGAAAAAAGAAAAAAGAAATAGAACACTCGTTAAATCTTATTTTTTTACATTTTATTCCCTTGTAGAAGAGATTCTTTTTTTTACATTTGTGATCTTATTCGGATAACTGAATATTTTTTAGTTTTCAAGAAATAATGGCGTCTTGGCCGAGTGGCTAGGCAGAGGTCTGCAAAACCTTGTACAGCGGTTCGAATCCGCTAGACGCCTCATAAAACCTCCAAGCAATTACTTGGAGGTTTTTTATAATACCTAATGAATTTATAAATAGTTATTTAGATTTGATTTTTTTATCAGATAAAAGATAAAGGTATAGTGCAAGGATTTACGAAGCTTATTTGATATATATTATCATTCCAAGGTTTTTTGCTCTAACTCGTCAATGATATCTTTTGGATTAAGCTGGTCTTTTGGTAAAAACCCTTTTGTTATTAAAACGATTCCACATACAACTAATATAAGTCCTAATAGTTTTTTTACTTTAATAATTCTTGAAGGGGTTAATTTACTTTTAAGTTGTTTTGCTAATAATATTTTGAATACATCAGTAATAAAGTAAGCCCCTATCATTGCACCAAAAAAAGTAATAAATCGGGTTGAATCGTTTCCTAAATTTGGGCTAACTACAATAATAACACCTAACCAAAATACTAATACACCTATATTTATAAAGTTTAAGAAGAATCCTTTTATGAAAAGGCCTATATAATTACTTTTAGGAATAACTATTTCTTTAGAATTTGTATTTATGTCTTCTTTCTCTTTTTTTAAGAAAATTATAATGCCGTAAACCGCCAGTATCATCCCACCAAAAACATAAAGTCCTGGTTGGTTACTTAAATTTTCAAGTAATTGAAAACTAGAAAAATAGGCTACAGCTATGAATAATATATCGGCTATTATTACTCCAAAATCAAAAGCTATAGCAGCTCTAAATCCTTTAATAACGCTTGTTTCTAGGAGTACAAAAAAAACAGGACCAATCATAAAACTTAAGAAAAAACCTAAGGGAATGGCAGCCTGAATATCTTCTAACATAATTTAATGTAGCGTTTACAATAACAAAGTTAGAAAATTTTAAGTTGACTTTTAAAAATTAGTTTCTTTTCTCTATTCTTCCTCCAAACATTCTATCTTCATTTACTGTTTTAGGATTGCCATAAATAATAACATCGCCACCGGCTCTAATTTTTACATTAACAATATTCGATGCCTTTATGTCTGCTTCACCTGCTGCTCTAATGGTAACATCTGTATCTTTAGTTTCAAGTTCTCTACCTTCATATATTCCTCCTGTATTTAAAACAATTTCTTGAAATTCTGATTTACCTCGTGTTTTAATTATTCCTCCAGTAACCGCTCTAATATTTACACTTTTAGTATCTAACCCTACATGTATTTGTGCGCCTTCTTGAGCTCTAAGTTCTATTCTACCTTGCTCAATTAATTCATTTCCAACTATTGTTGCACCTTCATTAGCATCAATTACACTTAAATTCTTATAATGTACAGCAACAAAAGTTTTTTCACCATTAAAACTTTTATCTATTTTCATACGTACTTTTAATTTTCCTTCTTTGTTAATAACCTCTACATTATTAACATCATCGCCTGTAATAATAACTTTATTTTCATCAGATTTTACTATGCTAATTTTAATTAAATCATAAACCTTAACTGTATGAAACTCGTCAACTTCCTTTTCTATAGGGTTTTGTGAAAAAATTGATACTGTAAAAAATAATAGTATAACTTGAATAATTGTTCGCATAATTCTCTTGTTTTTCTTTAAAAGAGATGTTTTTTTATCTTTTGTTACACTAAATATGTTATTTTTTATACAAATTATTTTTCAGAAACTATATTTACTGCAGTCCCTGTTATAGAAACAATTAGTGTATTTGTGTTAGATAAAGGTTCTATATCTATTTTAATTCCAACAATAGCATTAGCATTTAAAGCTTTTCCATTTTCGTTTAATTTTTGAAAGGCTTCTTCTTTTACTTGTTCTAATCCTTTAGCACAAGATTCGTAATATTTAGACATACTAAACATGTCTTTAAATGATACTTTTTTTCCTTTGTAAGAATAAGTAGTATTATAAGCAATACCTGTTACAATACCTTTGTATTCCACTATTTTACTACCCTCTATTGAACTTGTTGTTGTTAAAATCATTATTACAATTTTCTTATAAGTAGATTTTATTTTTGGTTTGTTACATCATTATTTTTCTATAATAGCTTTACCTATTAAATCGAAGTCTAAATGACGTTTAACCAAATCGGCTTGTTTTACTTTTACAATTACTTCTTCTCCTAATTGATATCTATTTTGAGTTTCACGGCCTACTAAAGCAAACTGATCTTGATCAAATTCATAATAATCATCCTTTATATCTCTAGTTCTTACCATTCCTTCACATTTATTAGAAATGATTTCTACATAAATTCCCCAATCGGTTACTCCAGATATTACTCCTAAAAATTCTTCGTTTTGATGATCTTGCATAAAACGAATTTGCATGTATTTTGTAGAATCTCTTTCGGCTTTAGTTGCTAAATATTCCATATTACTAGAATGTTTACATTTTTCTTCATAAACCTCAGCATTGGCAGATTTATTTCCATCTAAATAATGCTGCAATAAACGATGAGCCATTACATCTGGATAACGTCTAATTGGTGAAGTAAAATGACTGTAATGCTCGAATGCTAAACCATAATGGCCTATATTTTTAGTTGTGTACTCTGCTTTACTCATAGTACGAATTGCCAAGGTATCTACTAAATTTTGTTCTTTTTTTCCTTTAACATCAACCAATAATTTATTTAATGAAGATGAAATACTATCTCTACTTCCAAAATTTAATTTATGTCCAAATTTAGAAACTATACCCTGCAAAGCTTCTAGTTTACTCTCATCGGGTTCATCGTGTACACGATAAACAAAGGTTTTTTCTGGTTTTTGTTTACCTATAAATTCAGAAACTTTTTTATTAGCTAATAACATAAATTCTTCAATTAATTTATTAGCATCTTTCGAAGTTTTAAAAAATACACCTATAGGATTAGCTTCTTCATCTAAATTAAATTTCACTTCAACTTTATCAAAAGAAATAGCTCCAGACTGCATGCGTTTACTTCGCATTATTTTAGCTAATTCGTCTAATTTTAATGTGGCATCTGCTACAGCTTGATCTGCTTTATATTCTTTTCCTGTTAAAGATACTTCTGCAGGAATTATATTGGTTTTAGATTCTATAATAGCTTGTGCTTCTTCATAAGCAAAACGCGCATCACTGTATGTAACTGTGCGACCAAACCATTCATTTTTTATTTCGGCTTTATCATTTAAATGAAATACTGCCGAAAAAGTAAATTTTTCTTCATGCGGCCTTAATGAACATGCGTTATTAGATAACACTTCTGGCAGCATAGGTACTACTCTATCTACCAAATATACACTTGTTGCACGTTCGTATGCCTCATCATCTAGAACTGTTCCTTCTTTAAGGTAGTGAGAAACATCTGCGATATGAATCCCTACTTC
This sequence comes from Flavobacteriaceae bacterium, assembly GCA_020627885.1. Lineage (GTDB taxonomy): Bacteria > Bacteroidota > Bacteroidia > Flavobacteriales > Flavobacteriaceae > JAHDGB01. The sequence goes on from JAHDGB010000070.1 coordinate 6,888, forward strand.
GTACAATCCACTATCTAAAACGGTAAACGATAAAGCATCATCAAAATCTTTAGCATCCTTAGGGTCTATGGTAAAAGTTAAATCTTTACGCATATCTCTACGCTTCGCTATTTCTTCTTCATTAATAGAAGTATCTATATTATTAGCATATGTTTCAACCTCGTGAGGAAACTCATAAGGCAAACCATACTCAGCTAAAATAGAATGAATCTCTGTATTGTGCTCACCAGGTTTTCCTAATACCTGAAGTACTTTACCGTTAGGCGAATCAGATTTTTCTGGCCAATCTTCAAGAGATACTAATACCTTATCACCATCTTCTGCTCTATTCGTTTTATTTATAGGTACAAAAATATCTTTGTACATTTTATTACTATCTGGTACTACAAAAGCATAATTATTTTTATCATGAATTTGTATTACACCAACATATTCTGTTTTTGCACGTTTTATAATAGAAGTAATTTCTCCTTCTAACTTTCCTTTTTTCCTGCGTTTATAAATGTATAATTCTACTTCATCACCATTTAATGCTTTATTTACATTATTTGATGCAATAAAAATATCGTCTTCAAATTCATCACAAATAACATACCCATTCCCTTTTGCAGTAGCATCAAAAATTCCTTTATGATATTCTGTATTTACTATAGCTTTAAATTTACCTCGGTCTGTTTCTTCAATTTCTTGCTTAGCTTTAAGTTGAGTTAGTTTTTTTATAATTTGATTACGACTACTCGCATCATTTACACCTAATTTAGCTGCAATTTGTTTGTAATTAAAACTTTGGTTTCTTTCTTTTTTTAAAATACTTAGAATGGTATTGGTCAGGTTAGGAATCTTATTATGAGACGGTTTCCTTTTTTTCTTTTTTGTCATTTATTATTTAATCATATTCATTCCCTAAGATAATGGGAATCTGTTTATTTATCACTTAATAATTGAAGAAGTTTAGCTATTAAGTTTAAAGTAAGTTATATGCAAAGTTACATTTTTAATATTAAAATAAATTGTTTTATACTCTATAATAACAAAAAAACATTTAATCAGTTTTATTTGCTTTTTATCGATGTTTTTATTACTTTTGAAAAGTATTACTTAAGTAAATTTATTTCAAATTATAAGTTATTTGAGTTATCCACATTTATATTATATACTATTATTTTTCTTTTAAAAATTTAAAAAAAATGATGATTATGATTGTTTGTTTATAGCGGTATAACTTTTATATATATATATAGGATATGTTACTTATTCTATTCTATTAACAACTTATTAAAAGTATAAATCGTTATTTTTTAGGTGTTTTGTTTTTACTATTCACAATTGTTTACAACTTATATTAACCGCTATGTTTTAATAAATATTTTAAAATAAAATGTTAGTATCTCTTCTTTTTTATATGATAACTCAACCAAAAAAAAGGATTAACTTTTTTGGTTATTAAAACCCAATTTTAGTTTTAAAAATTAATTCAATTAAACAAATAAAAGTTTTTAATAATAATAATTAGATATTAACAACTTACCAATAACATAATAGTAAGTAATGAACAATACTATATCTTCTTATTTTTATAGGTTTTAAAAAAATTGTTTTTGTTTACTTATACTTATAAGTTTTTTTATAATCGTTTATAAAACAAAGTCTTAATAGAAATATAAAAAAAATGATATAAGATACAGACTTGTATTTTTTTTATATTTAAGGTAAACAACTCTATTATATAACTAACTTTGTATTTGTAAATAACACATATGTATCTATGACAATATCTATAGGAAACGATCACGCAGGAACCGATTATAAATTTGCGATATTAAAGCATCTAGAACTAAAAGGAATTACAATAAAAAATTATGGTACTGATTTAAGCGATAGTGTAGATTATCCAGATTTTGTGCACCCTGTAGCTCAAGATATAGAAAATAAAAAAGTAGATTTAGGTATTTTAATATGTGGTAGCGCTAATGGTGTGGCAATGACTGCCAATAAATATCAAAAAGTTAGAGCAGGATTATGTTGGACTAAAGAAATCGTATCGCTTATAAGGCAGCATAATAATGCTAATATATTATGTATACCGGCTCGTTATACCTCAATACCACAAGCTATACAAATGGTCGATGTTTTTTTAGAAACTAAGTTTGAAGGCGGAAGACATTTAAACAGAGTTAATAAAATACCTGCACAATGCTAAATGGGGCATTCGTATACACATAACCACTCACACAACAGCCATGGCGATTTAAAAGGACGCAATCTTTTTATTTCAATTTTTTTAAATATTTTAATAACGCTAGCTCAAGCCATAGGAGGTGTGGTTTCTGGTAGTTTAAGTTTATTAAGTGATGCATTGCATAATTTTAGTGATGTTATCTCATTAATTATAAGCTACATAGCTAACAGGTTGTCAAAAAAAGAAGCCTCATTACATAGAACATTTGGTTATAAGCGTGCTGAAATTTTGGCTGCTTTTATTAATGCAGCTACACTTATTATTGTAGCTCTTTTATTAATAATTGAGGCAATAGAGCGCTTTCAAAATCCTCAAAAAATAGAATCGACTATTGTAATATGGCTTTCCTTATTAGGTATTATTGCTAATGGTTTTAGTGTTTTATTGTTAAAGAAAGATTCTAATGTTAATATGAATATGCGTAGTGCTTATTTACATTTATTAACCGACATGATGGCCAGTGTAGCTGTGCTTATTGGAGGTATTTTAATGATGTATTATAACATTTTTTGGATAGATAGCTTACTCACTTTAGCTATAGCTTTATATTTAATATGGATGGGATACGACCTGCTTAAAGCATCAACAAAAGTCCTAATGCTATTTACACCAGACGATATTCCTGTTGAAGATATTATAAAAGAAGTTAATAACTTAAAGGGAATAAAAAATGTTCATCACATACATGTTTGGCAATTAAATGAAGAAGAAATTCATCTTGAAGCTCATATCGATTTTAATGAAGATATAAGGCTTTCAGAGTTTGATAAAACATTAAACACAATAGAAAAATTACTGTTAGATAAATTTGAAATTAATCATGTTAATATTCAGCCAGAATTTAGAAAAACAGACTCAAAAGAGGTTATTGTACAAGATTAACTAATATTCTTATGTTAAATATTATAACCAAAACATTTAAAGAACTAACTACAACCGAATTATATGCTTTATTGCAATTACGAAGTGAGGTTTTTGTTGTAGAGCAAAACTGTATTTACCAAGACCTAGATGGTAAAGACGACAAAGCTTTGCATGTTATAGGTTTAAAGGCAGGAAAAATTATAGCCTATACCCGGTTATTTAAACCGGGAAGTTATTTTACTGAAGCAAGCATAGGTAGGGTGGTGGTTGCTAAAAGTGAGAGGGCTCATCAATACGGTTATGATATAATGAAAGCCTCAATTAAAGCTATTAAAACACACTACAACGAAACACTTATTCATTTATCTGCACAATGTTATTTAAAACAATTTTATAATAATCTTGGTTTTAAAGAAGTAGGAGAGGAGTATTTAGAGGATGGTATACCACATATTGGGATGTTGAAAATCAAGTAGCTGATAATTAATTAGATGTAAGTTTTATTTTTGGATATTAAAAATAAAAAAACTACTTTTTTACGATTGCTTTTTTGAGTTCGTAAAGTGTTTCCCTCCAAAATTTTATTAAATAAATGTATTAGTTTAAATCTTAGACTATGTTGTTTTTTTGTACAGCATATTTCTTAGCCTTTTAGTAGTATTAAATTTGTTTTTTTTTGCCAGATAATAAATAAAAATTAATCCCAAATAATTATAACCTATGAAACAATTACTTGTATTAAGTTTAGTATTAGTTAGTGTATTAATGTTAACAAGTTGCGATAAAGACGACGATTCTTCTGGAGCTTCTACAGATGGAAATTTAGCTGTCACATGGTAGTTAAGCTCGGTTAACTATACAGGCTCTACGACTACAACAGTACAAGGAACCTCTATTAGTTCAGATTATAATGGTACAGGAATTAACATTGATGCCGTTATGGTGTTTGAAAGCCCTAACAATTATAGGAATGAAGGACCTTATGATGTAGAGCTTTCTCTTATGATATATCAGGACAAACAACCGTTCAAACTGTGCCAATAGATAATTATGAAACGGAAGGAGCTTGGAGTCGAGAAGGAAATAATTTAACTCTTGAAGGAGAATTAGTGTCTATCTCTAGCCCAGTAGAAACAGTAGGGACTGATACTTCTGCCACTAATGTTTACAAAATTGAAGAGCTAACCGATAGTGTTTTACGATTAAGTAGTGTTATAGAGCAAGATTTATCACAATCTGGCACAACAATTATTTCTACAACAACAATGAACCTTTTTCTAGTTAGGCAATAGACTGTCGAATAAAAATTAAAAGTAAAAGGACTCGAAATTAAAATTTGTACCAAATTTATTGGATAGTCCAGTGACCAACTTTTAGAGTTAGGATCACATTTTATAGCAAGTGAAGTGGCTTATTATAGCTTATGATCATACAGGTGCTGGTGACGACTAAAGAGGTTGATCACATTTAAGATGCAGAGCAAGTTATTTTAAAACAAAAAAAGTGGTTTAACAAAAAAAGAAAATATTAATTATCTTCAAAGAACTGGACTAGTGCTTTTCATAGGGCACTTTGTTATGCCCTTTTTATTTGTACATTAATGTATTAGATTCAAACACTTATGTCATCTTTTAAGAATTTAGCCCATTAATTTCTCCAACTGTGAAATGTTAATGATATAAGGTAATGGACGTAGTAAAAACACTTAATTTTAGAAATAAGTATTTATACTATTGTGAAATTTACAATATTGCCAGACATTTGTAACAATCTCAATAACAAATTATTATGTTGAGTATCAATTATCAGTCTTTAGTTAGAAAGGCGGAAACCGAAAAGCCCATTTTACAACAGAGTAGGTAAATTTAATAAAACAATAATTATGAAAAATTGGTCTTGTGTTGGAAATAGTTTATCAGCTAAGGAAGCAGCAGAAAAATTGAATGATATAAATATTGGAACATCTGCTACCATATCTTTAAATGCAGTTAGAAATGCTTTTGTGATCTGGGCTTCTCATGGAAACGCAAATTCTTCAAAAACTTGGAAAACTTTGGCAAATGTAGGTAGCCAAGAGGAAATTTCTAATATAATGGATAACAATGATTTAGATTATGATTCGGCAATAGTTTCAATAGATTCAAATGGTAATTGGCAGTTATGGGGGTATGTTAATGCATAAGAGTAATTTTTATAGATTCGGCAATATTATTTATTGAAAGTGAGTTTCTTTTGAATAAATAGTGTCCAAAACGATTTCAAATCTTTATTTTGATAAGGCACATTCAGAATACAGCCCTCCCTTGTAACTACGGGGATTTAGTTGTAAA
>JAHDGB010000071.1 GCA_020627885.1 Flavobacteriaceae bacterium
ATTTTGATTACAATTGTTTTCATGGTAATTATACAGGAGATTTTATATTAATAACAGTGATCTAAATATTTTAAAACTAAATAACCCAAATTAAAACTTAAATTTAAAAATCATGAAAAAAATAATCCATTTACTAACCCTTTTTGTAGCAGTGGTATGTGTATCTTGCGAAAAGGAACCCTCTAGAGCTCGTTTACCAGATGTAGAGTTTAGGGTAGATTTTGACGGACAAACATTTGAGGCTGATCAAGTTGGAGCTACAATTTTAAATAACGTCATTAATATTACTGGTATAAGAGGAGTTAATAATGAAGAAGTGAAACTTACTATAATGAATAACTCAGAAGGTGTTTATCAATTGGGAGTTCAAAATGGGAGTATGTTGCATATTGCTAGTTATAATGAAAGTGACAATTCTGATAATGGGACATGGATAACTTTAACCGATGGGGTAGCTTCTCAAGGAACTGCTATTATTACTGAAATTGATCAAATACATAAAACCATTTCTGGTAATTTTTCATTTACTGGTAATAATCCGTCAGTTGGAAATACTGATAATTTCATAAGAGAGTTTACAAACGGAATATTTGTTAATGTGCCATATAGTAGTGAGGTTATAAGCCCTCCTCCAGTAATTAATAATAGTTTTACGGCTATGATTGATGATGTTGAGTTTGAAGAAGATATACTTTCAGGAGCACTTACAAGTTTGTCAGGAATAACAAATATAAATATTATAGCTACCAGGAATGGTGTTGATAGTATAGGTCTTACTTTTCCTGGAGATATTGCTCCAGGCGATTATGATTTTGCGTTAGGGGTGGCTCCATTAGGCCAGTATAATATTTTTACGCCAGCAGCTAGTCATATTGCAGATGGTAGTTTTACTATAACAACTCACGATATTCCAAACAAACGAATAGTAGGAACTTTTTCTTTTGTAGCTGAAGCTTTTGGAGGAGGAGCTACTGGAAGTTATGATATCACTGCAGGAAGTTTTGATGTAACTTATGAATAATAAGAAAATAAATGAGTTAATATAATATTGTTATAAAATTAGTATAGAAAAGGTCGCCTTAGAGGGCGACCTTTTGTTAATTTTAGTCTAAGGTTTCTAATTTTTCAACACTCCAAGCTTGTGGTTTGTCATTAAATAAGGGTTTCGTAATTGCCCATATGCCTTTAAATAATTCAGAATGTCTATAGTTTTCAAGATCTGTTTCGGTACGCCAATAACTGTAAGTAAAAAAAAGGTTAGTATTGGTCTTGTCTCTATATAATTCTAAAAAAAAGCACCCTTCAAAATGCCGTATACTTTCTTTTTGTTTTTCAAAGTTTACAAGAAAAGTATTTATATGCTCTTTAGCTAAACTTAATTTTACAATTCGTACTAACAAGGTTTTTTAATTAAAAGGTTATAAATTCAATAATTGTTGTATTAATATTTTATTTTTAAATTCTCCTAACTCCTAACTCCTAACTCCTAACTCCTAACTCCTAACTCCTAACTCCTAACTTATTAAAATTTATAGTTACAGTATCTCTCAGTTTTAATCCCATTAATGTGCTAGCGCTACCAATAGTATGGCTATTGCTTTTATAAATGGCTATTTCTAAATACATAGAAGAGTTAAAAACAACTAACCCTCTACCTTCATCATTGCGTTTATCTTCTGGGATTTCAAAGTTTACAATATCACTATATTTTGAGAAAATGCGTTTAAATTTATAATTACGAGCAGAAATCTCAAAAGAACGCCCCTTTTGTATGTCTTCAAAAAAAGTTTTTTTAATATTGGTAATAACATTTCCATAATTATCAATATATATTATGCTGCCTATAATTTGATTTTTATCATCGTTTACATAAGGTTTTATATTTTTTATGGGCTTAATATCGGTAATAGTTTTTCCTATAACACCTAATGCACCACCTCTAGCTATATGGCAAGCAACTTTAATAAAAACATCATGAACAGGAAAACTACTGTTAATTTTATCATGGATATTTATTTCTACAATTTGTTCAGGAGTAATTTCGGAGCAAATCATACTCATAATACCGTTATTTGCACACACAAAATAGTGTCCGTCTAATTTTATAGCAATATGTTTATTTTCTTCGTTAAGTTCAGAATCAATACCAATGATATGAATAGATCCTTCGGGAAAACTTCGATAAGCGTTTTGTATAATATATGCAGCTTCTGGGATATTGAAAGGAGAAACACTATGAGAAATATCAACAATTTTGATGTTAGAAACCTCTTTATATATAGCGCCTTTTATTGCGCCAGCAAAATGATCTTTCTCACCAAAATCTGTTGTTAATGTGATAATAGGCATAAATTATTTTGATCTATTTTTTGGTTAGTACATATAAAAATTATGTAAATTTGTTGTATATCACATTAGTTAGTAATTACTATCACAAAACTAATAAAATTGAACAGATAAATTTAACTTAATCGTCTAGCTTTTGAACGAAATTATAATTGAACTTGAAGAGATTAGTCCAAAAGAGTTTTTTGGAGCTCAAAACACAAACATTGCCTTATTAAAAAAATATTTTCCAAAGTTAAAAATAGTAGCTCGAGGAAATAAAATTAAAGCTTTAGGAGATGAAGAGCTTCTAGAAGAGTTTGATCGAAGAATGGGAATGTTGCTTAAACATTTTGGAAAGTATAATAAGTTAGATGAAAATGTTATAGAACGTGTTTTAACTAGCCAAAGTAGTGATGATTATACAACTTCAGAGAAAAGCGGAGAAACCATAGTACATGGTGTTAATGGGAAACTAATAAAAGCGCAAACAGCAAATCAGCGTCGGTTAGTAGAGTTAATGCGAAAAAACGATATGGTATTTGCTATTGGACCTGCTGGAACAGGGAAAACATATACAGGCGTAGCATTAGCAGTACAGGCCTTGAAAAATAAAGAAGTTAAACGAATTATATTAACTCGACCTGCAGTTGAAGCTGGCGAAAATTTAGGGTTTTTGCCTGGCGACTTAAAAGAGAAACTCGATCCGTACATGCAGCCTTTGTATGACGCATTAAGGGATATGATTGCTCCAGAGAAATTAGCACAATATATAGAAAATGGTACCATACAAATTGCGCCATTGGCTTTTATGCGTGGTCGTACTTTAGATAATGCATTTGTAATTTTAGATGAAGGCCAAAATACAACTCATAATCAAATGAAGATGTTTTTAACCCGTATGGGAAAAAGTGCTAAGTTTTTATTAACAGGAGATCCTGGTCAAATAGATTTACCACGCCGTACAATTTCTGGATTAAAAGAAGCGCTATTGGTTTTAAAAGATGTAGAAGGTGTTGGTATGGTGTTTTTAGACGATAAAGATGTAATACGTCATAAGTTGGTTAAGAAAATTATTGCAGCATATAAGAATATTGAAAATGTAGAGTAAGTTTAAAAGTGTGTTTTGGAATGGTTATAAGTTTATAAGTATAAGAGTTTAATGGGGCTTATTATATAATAAAAAAAGAAACCCAATCTCTTTGATAGCTTATAAAAATGTAATTATTACCAGCTAAACACATGAACTATTATAAATAAACGATGAGTAAGAATACAATAATAGATACCAGTTTTAATTTTCCAGGACAAAAAAACGTATATAAAGGAAAAGTAAGAGAGGTTTATAGTTTAGAGAATGATGTTTTAGTAATGGTTGCAACAGATAGGTTAAGCGCTTTTGATGTTGTAATGCCAAAGGGGATACCGTATAAAGGGCAGATATTAAATCAAATTGCTACTAAATTTATGGCACAAACTGAAGATATTGTACCCAATTGGTTAATAGCTACTCCTGATCCTAATGTAGCAGTAGGGCATTTGTGCGAGCCATTTAAAGTAGAAATGGTTATTCGTGGTTATTTAGCTGGGCATGCAGCTAGAGAATATAAGTCCGGAAAAAGACTGCTTTGTGGAGTCGTTATGCCAGAAGGAATGAAGGAGAATGATAAATTTTATGAGCCTATAATTACACCGGCTACTAAAGCAGAAAAAGGAGATCATGATGAAGATATTTCTCGAGAAGATATTTTAAAACGTGGTATTGTTAAAGAAGAAGATTATTTAATTTTAGAAGATTATACTCGAAAATTATTTCAACGAGGAACAGAAATAGCAAATTCTAGAGGTTTAATTTTAGTAGACACTAAATATGAGTTTGGAAAAACAAAAGATGGAAAGATTGTATTGATAGATGAAATTCATACTCCAGATTCTTCTAGGTATTTTTATGCAGAAGGGTATCAGCAGCGTCAAGATGCTAACGAACCGCAAAAACAATTGTCTAAAGAATTTGTTCGCCAATGGTTAATTAGTAATAATTTTCAAGGTTTAAAAGGGCAAACCATTCCTTATATGAGTGATGACTATATAGAAACGGTCAGTGAACGGTATATAGAGTTGTATGAAAATATAATGGGAGAAAAGTTTATAAAAGCAGATGTTTCTAATATAGAAACAAGAGTGAATAGTAATTTAAATTCTTATTTAAAAGAAGTACAAATATGATGCTGTAAATTATAAAAAAAAATCATATAATTATTAAGTATAAAAAACTCAGGATTAAATTTAATCCTGAGTTTTTTATGTTTTAAGAATTAAGCGAACCCAAATTATGGACGTATTTTTTTTATTAAATGTTACTAGGTGTTTACACCTTTTGTTTGAAATTGGGTATTAACACTCTATTGAAAATGAATGTATTGACGGATATTTATATTATAAATGAGAAGATGAATAGTTTTTTCATTTTTAGGGCGGTATCCGAAAAGCCAGTTTTTGAATAGAGTAGGAGTCTTAAACAATATATATTATGTCAACATTTAAAGTAAACATTCCAGCTGGTCCATTATGGAGTAATGAAGATGCAAAAGCTAAAGCACCAAAAATAGCAGCTGCACATCAAGGAAAATGGACAGGTCAATGGTCTACAGTGGTAGAATCTCAAATGAGTGTTATTGAAGTAGAATTAGAGGTTAAAAACACAGGGAAAAACGAATTTAAAACAAATGTTCTTGCAGGTCCTATTTGGAGTAATGATGAGGCTCAAAAAGTAGGTTCTGACATTGCGGCTTCTTATGGTGCAGAGTTTACAGGTCAGTGGAAAACTATTGTAGAAGGAGTAATGAGTGTTATAGAAATAAAATACACATTCTAACAAAAACAATTAAAAAAGTGGTTTCTTTATTTTAATAAAGCCACTTTTTTAATTTAGCTTAATAATAATAATTTATAAAAATGAAATTAACCGTGTATCGTTTCTGATTTTCCATAGCGTTTTATAATTTCTCCTTCAAACTCTACTAATTCCTTCCAGCGTTTATCTACATTAATATCTTTTCCGTATTTTCTTGCAAAGGTTATAAATGTGGTATAATGCCCAGCTTCGCTTATCATTAGTTCTCGATAGAAGCCAGCAAGTTCTTTGTCTTTTATGTTTTCAGAGAGTGTTTTAAAGCGTTCGCAGCTACGAGCTTCAATCATTGCAGAGAAGAGTAATCGGTCTACCAAGCTTTGAGTACGATTTCCGCCTTTATTCATAAACTTATAAAGTTCATTCACATAACTGTCTTTTCGTTCGCGGCCTAAACTATATCCACGTGATTTAATAATGTTATGTACCATTTGGAAGTGTTCTAACTCTTCTTTTGCTAATTCTAAAAGTTCAGTTACTAAATCTTCAAGTTCACTATTATGTGTAATAATAGTAATAGCGTTGGTTGCTGCTTTTTGCTCGCACCATGCATGGTCAGTAAGAATCTCTTCTATGTTAGATTCTACAATATTTACCCATCTTGGGTCGGTTTCAAGTTTTAGGTGTAGCATGTCACAGTTTTATAGCTTTGGTGATTTATATTGTTTTTACTTGCAAAGATATTTATTGTGTGCAAATCTTAGGTTCTTTTGATTGACTTTGTCTCATTTAAGTAGGTTTTATAATTAAAAAAGGCAAAGAGTTAGTCATCTTTTTGTTCTACATATCATTTTTGGGGTATTATAAGTAAATATCGTAATATATTTTTTGTCACATAACTAAACCAATATCTTAAATTTGTTTAGAGATAAATTTCGTTTACGTAAAAAAAATGAAATTCAATATTTTGTCAAAAAACCTCATAAATATTTTTTACACATACTATTTTATTCTAAGAGGGTTTAATACCCCGAGGCTTGCCTCGCCAGTAAATGTTTAAAGTTTAGAAACGTGTTCCTTTAAAATGCTCCGTGGGCTAGCCCCGGAGAAATTTACTTTTTTTGATACAACCACCAGTTCATATCTCTTGTTAACTCATAACCTAGTTTTTCATAAAGAGAAATTGCTAAGTTTCCTTTGTTTGTATGTAGAATAGGTGTTTTATTTACTTTTAGAATTTCTTTTGTAGTATAATAAATTAATTGTTTTGCTAGCCCTTTTCTAGTATAATTAGGGTGTGTAACAACAGCACTAACTTCTATAAAATGATTAGTTTGCATTCGCTGACCCGTTATTGAAACTAATTTACCGTTTTTAAATATTCCATAGTATTTACCCATTTCAAAGGTTCTTTTTTTGTAATAACCAGGCATAACTAACCAAATTAAATCATAAATCTCATCAATATATGTCTCATTTAACAATACAATATTTTCTGTTATTAGAGTGTCTATTAGTTTATTTAAAACCATTTGGCAGCCATCAATTTTTTTTTCTAAGTAAACTTTAGTGTTATCAATTATAGGTGTTTGATCCTCTGAAACGAAGAAGAAATTATCAGAAATTTTTATATATTCATTTGACGCTTTTGTTGTTTTTGTTTCATCGAAAAAAGCACCAAACGTACAAACCTCAGGGTTATAGAATTGTACACCATTAAATTCAATAGCAAACTTTTTATGAGTTTCTTTTAAAGAATACCAAACAGGATTTTTTAATTGTTCTTCTATACCTACCATTAAAAATGAATATACTAAAATTGAAATAAATAAGCTATTTCTTAGTTGTTTACAACTAAGAAATATAATTCCATATATTTTTGTACTTACTCATTTGTCTGTAGGTTTCTAAAATTACAGCGTTTTCTGGATGTCCTAGGGAAGGGTCGTTTTCTAATAGTTGTTTTGCACAATAGCGAGCATGTTTTAAAATATCATTATCCTTAATAATATCTGCAATGCGTAAATTTAAAATGCCGCTTTGTTGAGTTCCCATAATATCACCAGGGCCACGTAGTTTTAAATCTACTTCAGCAATTTCAAAACCATCATTGGTTTTTACCATGGTTTCTATGCGAGTTTTACTGTCGTTAGAGAGTTTATGGCTTGTCATTAACACACAATAACTTTGTTCGGCACCACGACCAACACGACCACGTAATTGATGCAATTGAGATAAGCCGAAGCGTTCTGCGCTTTCTATAACCATTACTGAGGCATTAGGAACATTTACACCAACCTCTATGACTGTTGTTGCAACCATAATATTTGCTTCTCCATTAACAAAACGTTGCATTTCGTATTCTTTGTCTGCAGGTTTCATTTTGCCATGTACAATAGAAATTTGATATTTAGGCATCGGGAAATCCCTGGCTATACTCTCATAGCCATCCATAAGATCTTTATAGTCCATTTTTTCACTTTCTTGTATTAAGGGATAAACAATATAGACTTGCCTGCCTTTATCAATTTCATCTTTAATAAATTTGAAAACCTTTAGTCGGTTAGAGTCAAATCTATGAACTGTTTTTATGGCTTTTCTTCCTGGGGGTAATTCGTCAATAATAGAGCTGTCTAAATCGCCATAAACAGACATGGCTAAAGTTCTAGGAATTGGTGTTGCAGTCATCACTAAAATATGAGGAGGGAAGGTGTTTTTTTTCCAAAGTTTTGAACGTTGAGCGACACCAAAACGATGTTGCTCATCAATAATGGCAAGTCCTAAATTTTTAAATTTCACCTTATCTTCAAGTAGGGCATGCGTGCCAATTAAGAGGTCTAATTCTCCATTTTCTAAAGATTCATGAATTTTTTTTCTATCTAAAGTTTTACTTGAACCAGTTAATAGTTTTATTCTGATTTTTAAGTTTTTACACAGTTGTTTAATTCCGTTATAGTGCTGAACTGACAAAATTTCAGTCGGAGCCATTAAACAGGCTTGGAAACCATTGTCAAGTGCTATTAATATTGACATTAGAGCTACTATGGTCTTCCCGGAACCAACGTCTCCTTGTAAAAGGCGATTCATTTGAGCACTACTCCCTAAATCGCGTCGAATTTCTTTAAGGACTCTTTTTTGAGCATTGGTTAATTCAAAAGGTAAATGCTCTTTATAAAATGAATTAAAAAGCACACCTACTTTTTCAAAAGTGAAGCCTTTTATTTTTGATTTATGAATTAAATTTTTTAAAATTAATTGTAATTGAATGTAAAATAGTTCTTCAAATTTTAGTCTAAATTCAGCCTTAGAAAGCATCTTAATATTTTGAGGGAAATGAATATTAAAAAGCGCTTCAGATTTTGAAATTAAATTTAAATTTTCGAGAAGTTTTTTAGATAAAGTTTCGGCAAATTTTCCTTTTGTTTCCAAAAATAAATTCTGCATAATCTTTGTCATTACACGATTAGTAATTCCTTTGTTTGATAGCTTTTCTGTTGAAGGATATATGGCTTGCATTGCACTTCTTAAATTATTTTCGTGTTCAGTTTTTAATTCAACATCGGGGTGGGAAATGTTAAATTTGCCATTAAACCAATTCGTTTTTCCAAAAACAACATATGAGGTATTAAGTTTTAAATTTTCTCTAATCCATTTATGACCACGAAACCAAACTAATTCCATACTTCCAGTATCGTCTTGAAAAGTAGCGACTAAACGTTTGCCTCTTTTTTGGGAAATTTCCTTAAACTTTGTAATTACTCCAATAATCTGTATGTCTGCTGTATTGCGTTGTAAGCTATTAATTTTATAGTATTTTGTACGATCGAGATAGCGGTTAGGAAATAAATTGATAAGATCCTGATAGGTGTGAATACCAAGCTCTTTACGAAGTAAACTTGCCCGACTTGGTCCGACGCCTTTTAAATAATCGACTGGTGTTTGGAGGTTGGTATTCATAAACAACGAAATTAGGTTATTTCTCTTGAAATTGAAAACCTTTACTTTGTGTGCAAGAATTTACGTATTTTGGCTTAGCCTTTGATATAGTCTATTTATGAAATATTTTTTAACATTATTAGTTTTCTTTTTATGCTCATCGGTTAAGGCACAACAGATAAATTTTGTTGACTTTAAAAACTGTAAAGCTCATATTACTTTTAAAACCGAAATGAAAGAGGTTATAGGTGAGGTAAGCTATACTTTCGATATTTTAAAACCAATAGACTCTATTTTTTTAGATGCAAAAAATATGAAATTTGTAGAAGCCACTCTAAATAGTAAAAAAATAAATTTGGTTAACGATGGTAAGCGGTTATGGGTTAAAAATAAATTTCAGATTTCTGAAAAAAACATCATCTCTTTTAAATATAAAGTGAAACCCAAAAAAGCATTGTATTTTATTGATAAAGGTGTTAGAGATATACAAATATGGACGCAAGGACAGGGTAAGTATACTAGTAATTGGTTGCCGAGTATAGATGATATGAATGATAAGATAGAGTTTGATTTATCAATTACTTATAATAAAGACTACGAAGTTATTGCTAATGGAGCCCTTGTTAGTAAAAAAACAAGTGCACATAGCACTAAATGGCATTATAATATGGAACAACCGATGTCTAGTTATTTAGTCGCTTTGGCTATTGGAAAGTATTATAAAAAAGAAGAAGTTTCAAATAAAGAAACACCTTTAGTGTTTTATTATTATCCAACAGATTCTCTAAAAATTGAACCAACATACCGTTATACTAAGCGTATTTTTAGTTTCTTAGAAAAAGAAATTGGAGTTGTTTATCCTTGGCAAAATTATAAGCAAGTACCAGTAAAAGATTTCCTTTATTCCGGAATGGAAAACACAAGTTTAACTATTTTTTCAGATCATTTCATGGTAGATGAGATTTCATTTGTGGATAAAAACTATGTTAACGTTAATGCACATGAATTAGCACACCAATGGTTTGGTAATTTAGTTACAGAAACTTCAGGAACTCACCATTGGTTACAAGAAGGATTTGCAACCTATTATGCGCTTTTAGCTGAAAAAGAGTTATTTGGAGAAGATTATTATTATTGGAAGCTTTATGAGTCAGCTCAGCAGCTTTTAATGCAAGATACGTCTAGAAAAAATACGTCTCTATTAGATCCTAAATCTAGTAGTTTAACTTTTTATCAACGAGGTGCTTGGGTGTTGCATATATTAAAAGAAAAAGTGGGGGAAAAACCTTTTAAAGCTGCAATAAAAAGTTATTTAAATAAGTATAAGTTTAAAAATGTTACAACTGATTATTTCATAAATGAAGTAGAAGCTTTTTCTGGTCAAGACTTAAAAGAATTTGTAAATGATTGGATTATAAAAAAGGAGTTTTTGTATGATGAGGCCATGATTTCTTTAAAAGAAAATTCTATTTTTATTCAAGAGTATTTGATGGTCGATTGTGAAGCAAAAACATCAAAATGTGAATACTTTATAGATTCAGGTGTTTCAGATAAAGCAAGGGCAAAGGTTATAGCTCAAATCCCTGAAAAGATTACTAAAAATGTATTTAATAGTAGTCTTCAAGTTAGACAAGCTATTGCAAAATCATTAAAGCATATTCCTAAGTCGTTAAAAAAAGATTACGAGAGTCTGCTTAATGATAAATCTTATACCACTATAGAATCTGCTTTATATAATTTATGGATGAACTTTCCAGAAGAAAGAGAAAGCTATTTAAATAAAACAAAAAATATTATTGGGTTTAATGATAAAAATGTAAGATTTTTATGGTTAATTTTAGCATTAAATACTAAAGCATATACTAATGAGAGTAAACAACATTTTTACGACGAATTAGTAGGTTATACAGCATCTAGTTATTCGGTAGAAACTAGACAAAATGCATTTTCATATTTAAAGTCATTAAATGGTTTTAATGACTTGGCTTTGAGTAATTTAGTTGATGCGTCAAAAAGCCATGTTTGGCGTTTTAAAAAATTTGCAAGAGAGTTGCTTGCAATGCTGTCTGAAAATAAAGAGTATAAATTAATTTTAGACGGTATATATAATAAATAAAGACAATTGAAAGCATTAGTAATTTCAGGAGGGGGTAGTAAAGGCGCATTTGCAGGGGGTGTTGCGCAATATCTTATTGAGCAACAAGGTAAGAATTACGATATGTTTTTAGGAACATCTACAGGAAGTTTACTAGTGCCACATTTGGCAGTTAATGACATCGGTAAGTTATATGATATTTATACTAATGTAAATCAAAAAACAATATTTAATATTAATCCTTTTTTTATTAGAAAAAAAGGAAATAGAGAGTTTGTGTCTATTAACTTTTTTAATTCTTTAATTCAGTTTATTAAACGGAAAAGAACTTTTGGAGAGAGTAAAGCCTTGAGGCGTCACATAAAAAAAAGTTTTACTAAAGAAGAATATGAAAAAATAAAATTTACTAAAGAAGATGTTGTAGTTACTGTTGCTAACTTGTCAAAAAACAGGACTGAATATAAATCTATTAATGAATTTGATTATGAAGAGTTTTGCGATTGGATATGGATTTCGTGTAATTATATCCCTTTTATGTCATTGGTTAAAAAAAACGGATTTGAGTATGGTGATGGAGGCTTAGGGTGTGTAATACCTATTAGAGAAGCTATTAAAAGAGGGGCAACGGAAGTCGATGCTATTATATTAGAAAGTGAGGGCTTAGATTATCATAAAGTACTTGGTAAGAACCCATTTTCTTTAATCATTAACTTATTTGGGCATTTAATAGATCAAATTGAAAAAGGAGATATTGCTATAGGCAAACTAGCAGCAAAGCATAGAGATGTGAAGCTTAATTTATACTATACCCCAACAAGGCTTACTGAAAATTCTTTAGTTTTTAATAAAAAGTTAATGGAAAAATGGTGGTTAGAAGGGTTTGTTTATGCTGAGAGTAAACATGATAGAGGACAAACCATGAACGAATTAAAAGTGGATGA
>JAHDGB010000072.1 GCA_020627885.1 Flavobacteriaceae bacterium
CCAGAACATATCGTTTTGCTATAAAAACATCGTTTTATATTACTTTGTTTTTAACACTTATTATAAGCATATATCTTTCAATATTTTATAGCATAGAGGTTTTCCCTTTAACTCTATTTATTATTGTTTGTTACTCTATATCGTTTACCATAATTCAAATTCGTGCCGAGCGTTTTATTTATAGGCGCGTAAAAAATATATACGACGACCTTAAACTTTTAGAATCGGCAAATTTCACTAAAGAAAGTATTACTACAGATATGGGTACACTTACTCAAGAGATAGACAAATATGCTAGAAACAAAAAACTAGAAATTGAAACTTTAAAAATAAGAGAAGAATACAGAAAAGAGTTTATAGGTAATGTTTCTCACGAATTAAAGACCCCTCTTTTTAGTGTGCAAGGCTATATTCTTACATTAATTGATGGCGGATTGCATGATGAAAAAATACTTGAAAAATATTTAAATCGCGCCAATAAAGGTGTAGAACGACTCATTTACATTGTAAAAGATTTAGATATGATTACTAAGCTTGAGGTGGGTGATCTCAGTTTAACTATTGAAAGATTTGATATTGTTGAACTTATAAAAAATGTTTTCGAGCTTTTTGAAATGAAAGCTTCACAAAAAGAAATCACCTTAACTTTTGATCGTAACTACGAAACACCTATTTATGTTCAAGCAGATCAGGAACGAATACAACAAATCCTTTCTAATTTAATAGTAAACTCTATTAAATATGGAAGAAGCAAAGGTACTACAGAAATTAGCATAGAAAATCTTACAAAAAACAAAGTTATTATTAGAGTAACAGATAACGGAGAAGGCATAGAACAAGAAAATATACCTCGCTTATTTGAGCGCTTTTATAGAGTAGATAAAAGCGGATCTCGAGCAGTAGGAGGCTCTGGTCTAGGCCTAGCTATAGTAAAACACATTATTGAGGCCCATAACGAACGCATATACGTAGAAAGTGAATATAATGTTGGTAGCGAATTTTCATTCACTCTTGAAAAGAGCAAATAGTTTACTGAAATTTATTTTTCTGTTTTCGGCTTTAAATCCTTTATAATCCTTAATTTTTTTTAATTCATTTAAATTAAAATCGTCTTGCTTACAATAAGGCGCTATCATTTTTTCTTCTAACAATTTGGCAAGATACTGTTGTTCAGTTTGTCCGGGTGTTGGAATAAAAAAGGCTTTTTTTCCTAATGCAGCAAGATCCATAATTGTGGTATAACCCGAACGGCATAAAATTAACTTACTAGCATTAATAGCGGCTTCTAAATTTTGAGTAGTCATATAATTATATATTTTAAACTGCCCTTGCTTAATTACCGTTTGTTTTGTTTCAAAGAGCCCTTTTACAAATAAAATTTTGCCTTTGTAGGTTTTTAACGTTTTAAATAATTTTGCTTCTAAAAGTGAGCGTTGTGGTTCTGGGCCTGAGAGCAAAACCATAACATCATACTCATCTTCATTCTCTATTTTAGTTAACCTACTTAATGGCCCAATATAAGTTATCTTAAACTTTTTTTTTAAAGATGGTAAATGCCCCAAAAAACCAGATAAATTAGGTGAGTGTTCATAATCTGGCACCCAAATAGCATCAAATTTATTAATTAAATACCATTGCATTTTACTCGTTATTCTTGTTGTACCTCCACTTAAAACATGAAGCTGATGTGTTATAAAAGCAGAAGGAACCTTATTGCTCCATACCCCATAACGATTATCAGAGATTATTCCAGATATAGAAAACTTATCTATAATACCATCAATTTGTTTTTTCTCAGTTTTTATAGCTCTATAAAGCTGGCTTATCTGTTTAAATATAACCCATTTAAAAAAAGCCTCAGTTTTTGAATATTTTATATTATACCCTACTAAAGGAATTGAGATAAGATTGGGGAACTCTTTTTGCAATAGTACTAACGCATCGCCATCACTTGCTATAATTGGAGAAAAACCTTGAGTTTGTAATGCTTTAATTATAGGAATACACCTTGTTGCATGTCCTATACCCCAATTTAAAGGCGCTACAAGAATTCGTTTTTTCAAAGTATTTACGTGTTATGCTTTAACAGTTTATTACAAAGGTAATGATACTTATAAAACCCTAGAAGGTTTATACAAACATTACTTACATAGAAGCATTCGTTTTTATAACACTATTTAAAAAAGGAGTAATAGCAAAAAAGCATCCCAATTTTCTTGTTTCCAATGGTTATTGAAAAGAAAAAAGGAAAGCTTTCCATTGGTTTTTAACTGATTTTGAAATTAATCAAAGCTTTCAGTTTTACAACCTTTTGACAAGTTTTTACACCTATCAAACAACACAACTGAGTTTACTAGTCTCTATTTAAAAGCTACTAGATTTCGTTTTATATTGTTTACTGCTAAAAAAAGCCTCAATAAAATTAAGGCTTTTTAGCAATTTTGCGGTCTGGACGGGACTCGAACCCGCGACCTTCGCCGTGACAGGGCGACATTCTAACCAACTGAACTACCAGACCGGTGCATATTGCGAGGGCAAATATACATTGCTATTTTAATATCTCAAATCTTTTTCGCGACTTTTTTTAAAATAAATGTTTTAAATAAATTTTCCACGCTCTATCATGTAGGTTGTTAAAACGGCGTCAAAATTCTTATTTACGTCAGCCTCAACATATTTAATACGATATTGACCACATTTTAAACGCAATTTTTCAAAATAACTCGCTATGGCTTTTTCATAATTCTCTTTAACCGTTTCTGAATACAAGTTGATAAAATCTCCAGTTTCTACATCGATAAACCGTTTCGGTTTGTTATCAAAATTAAATTTGAGCTCTTTTTCTTTATCAAAAACATGAAATAACACCACTTCATGTTTATTATGCTTTAAATGTCTTAAGGCTTCGAATAACTTTTCTTCATTAGCTGTTGTTTGAAATAAATCTGTAAACACAAATATTAACGATCGTCTATGAATTTTTTCTGCTATTTGGTGTAAATAAGTATAGGTATCTGTTGTTTTATTTATGGGAGTTGAAACCACGGTTTCACTTAATTTATTTAGTAACATTTGATGGTGACGTTCGCTTCCTTTCTCGGGCGAATAAAAATCATAACTATTACTATAAATACTTAAGCCGACGGCGTCTCTTTGTTTTTTTAATATGTGCATTAATGAGGCTGCTGCTAAAGCAGAAAATCCAATTTTATTTAAGTTAGTAATAGATAATGAATTACGCTCTGGGTAATGCATTGAACTACTATTATCTATAATAATATGGCAACGCAAATTGGTCTCGTCATCATAACGCTTGGTATAAAGTTTGTCGGTTTTTGCAAATAACTTCCAATCGATATGTCTTGTGCTTTCACCTTGATTATACATTTTGTGTTCTGCAAATTCTGCCGAAAAACCATGAAATGGACTCTTATGCATTCCCGATATAAACCCCTCAACAACTTGCTTTGCTAAATGCTCTATATTTTTAAAACCTCCTGTTTTATTTAATTCGTCTCTTAAATTCATAGCTTTTCTCACTAAGGCGAAAACCTCTGTTTTGTTTAATTTTCATCTAAAATAAAAAAGGTTTGTCATGAGACAAACCTTTTTACATTACTTTATAATAAATTATTTATTATTCTTATAATAACGTGTCTATCGCTTCTGAATAAGCATTTTTAGGGGCAACTCCAACTTGGCGCCCAACAACTTCTCCGTTTTGAAAAACTAAAACAGTAGGAATGTTACGTACTCCGTATTTAGCAGCAAATTCTTGATTTGCGTCTACGTCTACCTTTCCTACCACAGCTTTCCCTTCGTATTCTTTACTAATTTCATCTATAATTGGTCCTACCATGCGGCAAGGTCCGCACCAAGCAGCCCAAAAATCTACCATCACTGGCTTATCGCTCTTTAATACCGTTTCTTCAAAAGTTGCATCTGTAATTTCTAATGCCATAATATTTAGTTTAAAATGAATTTTAATTCTTGTTAATATACAAAATTAGTCAAAAATTTTGCCAAAGCTTACAACCTGACAATTTGTTTTGACTATGAGGTTATTACTTTAAGTTATTATTGGTATTTATTTATACTATCATTTAAAGAATTCTTATTGATTTTATAATCAATTATAGCACAAACAAAATCACTAGAATAAAGAAGCCGATGAAATGGCAAATTTAGTAATCGCTCAAGAACCTGCAAAACAATCCAATTGGCTTACAGAATTTCATAAACAAGAACAATATCAAGGAGAAAAACTACAACTCCAGCTGGAAATTTCCTAGAAACATTTCAAGAAGAAGCAGAATCGTCATTAATGCCTAATAAC
Source organism: Flavobacteriaceae bacterium (assembly GCA_020627885.1). GTDB lineage: Bacteria > Bacteroidota > Bacteroidia > Flavobacteriales > Flavobacteriaceae > JAHDGB01. The sequence continues at coordinate 4,337 of JAHDGB010000072.1, forward strand.
CGCATTAAAGGCAAGTTTTTATGGTAATTATTGTTTTGTAAGCTGTTTTCTAATTCTACTTAACGATTGTGGTGTAATCCCTAAATAACTAGCAATATGTTTTAAAGAATACTTTTGAAAAAAATCTGGCTGATTAGAAATAAGAGACAAATACCGCTCTTTTGGCGAATTAAACAATAAGCCTTCTGTTCTTCGTTTACTATTTAAAAAAATTTGCTCGCTAATTAGTCTTCCAAATTTATTCCAATAAAAAGACGATTCATAAAGCGTCATCAATCCTTTATAGTCTAATAAAACAATCTCCCCTTTTTCTATAGCCTGAATATGTAATTTAGATGGTGCTTGACTTATAAAGCTCTCATAATCTGTTATAAACTCATTTTTAGAGCGCAGTAACAAATTCGTTTCTGTTAAATTATCATCTTTATAATAGGACCTCACAGAACCCGATTTTACAAATGCAATAAAAGAGCAAACATTTGGAGGCGAAAGTAGCATCTCTTTATCATTAAATTTAATAATTGATAAATAAGGTTCTATACTTTCCCAATCCTTGTTTTCGATAGGTAAAATACTGTTTAATACTTTTTTTAGCGTTTCGATATTTTTAATGATGAATTGGTTCTGTTTCCGTTATGTTAAAAGTAAGGTTCGGTTTTTCTCCCTTAGACAACCCCTCTATGGAATCGGCCTTTTTAAATCGGTATGACAAGAAAAACCATTTATGTTTATCTAATTTTATGTTTTCAATACGCTTTAAGTTTATACTAGCTACCTCAAATATAATTTGGTGCTGCCCTTCTTTTAATTTTACTTTTTCTATATGTTGCAAATCTGGCCTAATATTAGAATATTTTACTGTTTTATCAAAAATAGTATCATTATCTATAATTAACCGCAAAGGTACTTCGGCTTGATCCCGACTACTATTTGTTATATAAAAAGTGCCCTCATAATTGGTTTTGCAGCTAAAAATTAAAATTAATCCTATAAATGCTAATCGTATTTTCATTTTCTAATTATTTTTATTGATAAGCAAAAGGCAAAGATTAGTTTCTTATAATTAATATACTCTGTTTAATGTTTTAAATTCACTGGAATTTAATTTAATTTAAAATAAATTTGTCGTTCTTCTAGCTCACTTAATAATTCTTGAGAGACTTTAACTTTTTGTTTACGACTTGGCATTTCTAGTTTAACTTGATCTTTATTATCGTAAATCACAAAATTTAAAGCTTGGTTTCCTGGGTGCATATTTAAAAGTGCTTTTAAACTTTCAATTTTTTCCTGTTTCAATTCTTTAATGTTTAATTGAATGGATAATTTTTTAGCATAATTATCCATAACATCATGAAGCAGTTGAAAACTGTTAAACTGCAATCTAGGGTCGCTTTTTTTACCTGTATCTCTATTTACCCAGCCCTCTCTAATAAAAGAACGAACATAAACAAAATTATTATGCATTAAAAAATGTCTATACTTAAGATACTCTTCTCCAAAAATGCGAAACTCAAAACTATCCGTATAGTCTTCTATGGTAAACAATGCCCAACCTTTACCTTGCTTACTTACACGATGCTGTACATCGGTTACCACGCCACCAAAAGTAAGTTCTCTATTTACATAACTATTTAAATCGTTAAACATTGCAATATTGGCATTACAAAATGTTTTCATTTCTGTTTTAAAATCGTCTAAAGGGTGCCCCGAAATATAAACCCCAACAACTTCTCTTTCTTGTGCAAGTTTCTCCATAGTACCCCAAGTTTCGCATGGCGGTACTTGGGGTTCTTCTATTTGTACCTCGCTAGCCCCTCCAAAAAGACTTACTTGAGCCGAATTCTCATTCTCCTGGTGCTTTGCACCATACTTTATTGCTTTTTCTAAAAAAGTTAAATCACTGCCTTCTTTATGAAAATATTGTGCACGATGCGTATTTTCAAAACAATCAAAACCTCCGGCTAATGCTAAGTTTTCAAACGCTTTTTTATTAGCCGCACGCAAATCTATACGTTTTGACAAATCGAATATAGATTGATAAAAACCGTCCTTTTTTCGATTTTCAACAATAGTAATTACCGCACCATGGCCTACCCCTTTTATAGCCCCCATACCGAAACGAACTGCATTGTCTTTATTTACAGAAAATTTATAATACGACTCGTTTACATCTGGTCCTAAAACATCTAATTTCATTCGTTTACACTCTTCCATAAAGAATGTAACTTGCTTAATGTCGTTCATATTATTAGACAACACTGCTGCCATATATTCTGCAGGGTAATGTGCTTTTAAATAAGCCGTTTGATAAGCAATCCAAGCATAGCAAGTAGAGTGCGATTTATTAAAGGCGTAACTTGCAAAGGCTTCCCAATCTTTCCATATCTTTTCTAGTTTTTTGGAGTCATGACCATTAGCATTGGCTTGCTCAATAAATTTAGGTTTCATTTTATCAAGAACTGCAATCTGCTTTTTCCCCATAGCTTTACGCAAAACATCGGCTTCACCTTTTGTAAAATTGGCTAACTTTTGAGAAAGAAGCATTACTTGCTCCTGATATACGGTAATACCGTAAGTTTCCTTAAGGTATTCTTCCATTGCTGGGAGATCGTACTCTATATCTTCATCGCCATGTTTCCTACGAATAAAGCTAGGAATGTATTCCATAGGGCCAGGTCTATATAATGCATTCATGGCAATAAGATCATCAAACACTGTAGGTTTAAGATCTTTCATATGCTTTTGCATTCCTGGCGATTCGTATTGAAAAACACCAACCGTTTCTCCTCGTTGGAACAATTCGTATGTTTTTTCATCATCGAGCGGAAAATTCTCCGGATCGAGTTGCACACCGTGTTTTGCTTTAACAATTTTTACGGTATCTTTAATTAGAGTTAAGGTTTTAAGGCCTAAAAAATCCATTTTTAATAACCCCGCATCTTCCACAACCGAGTTATCGAACTGAGTAACATATAAATCAGAATCTTTTGCTGTAGCTACTGGAACAAATTTGGTAATATCGTCTGGTGTAATAATTACTCCACAAGCATGAATTCCTGTATTTCTCACCGAACCTTCAAGCGACCTAGCAATGTTTACTGTTTCGGCTTGCAGGTCTTGGCCTTCAGATATATTTAATAGCTCATTAACTTTTTCTAGGTCTTCAGCTCTAAATTTCTTACTTAATTCTTTTTCGTCTAAACCAAATATTTTATTAAGCTTAGACATGGTCGGAATTAGTTTTGCTATACGATCGGCATCAAAAAGCGGCAAATCTAAAACTCGAGCTGTATCTCTAATTGAAGATTTAGCAGCCATGGTACCATAAGTAATAATTTGAGCAACTTGATTACTTCCATATTTCTCAATAACATAATCCATTACTCGGCTTCGGCCTTCATCATCAAAATCGATATCAATATCGGGCATACTTACACGATCTGGATTTAAGAAACGCTCAAAAAGCAAATTGTATTTAAGCGGGTCTATATTTGTAATCCAAAGGCAATAAGCAACTACAGATCCTGCTGCAGACCCCCGACCAGGTCCTACAGATACATCCATATTTCTTGCTTCGCGAATAAAATCTTCAACAATTAAAAAATAGCCAGGATAACCTGTTTTTTCAATAACATCAAGTTCAAAATCCAAACGCTCTATAATGTCATCTGTAAGTTCTCCATAACGTTTTTTAGCCCCTTCGTAAGTAAGGTGTTTTAGAAACGCATTTTCTCCTCGCTTTCCGCCATCGGTTTCATCATCAGCATGTATAAACTGTTCAGGAATATCAAAAGCCGGTAATAAAACATCTCTTGCCAATTGGAAAGGCTCAATTTTATCGACAACTTCTTGAATATTTATAATGGCATTTGGCACATCTTTAAATGCCGTTTTCATTTCTTTAGAAGACTTGAAATAGTATTGTTTATTAGGCAACCCATAACGATAACCTCGCCCACGACCAATAGGAGTTGCTTGTTTTTCTCCTTCTTTTACACATAGTAATATGTCGTGCGCATTAGCATCGTCTTGTTTTGCGTAATAAGTATTGTTTGTTGCTACAATTTTTACACTATGTTTTTTTGCAAATTTAATTAAAGACGGATTTACTCTATTTTCATCTTCTTGATTATGCCGCATTAATTCGATATACAAGTCGTCTTCAAATTCTTTCTTCCACCAAAGCAATGCTTCTTCTGCCTGGTTTTCGCCTATATTTAATAATTTACTAGGCACTTCTCCATAAAGGTTTCCTGTTAATATAATAAGGTCTTCTTTATAACGTTGAACTAGTTTTTTATCAATTCTTGGCACATAATAAAACCCATCGGTAAAGGCATGCGAAGATAATTTAGCCAAATTGTGATAACCATTTTTATTTTTGGCTAAAAACACCATTTGGTAACCATTATCCTTTCTACTCTTATCGGTGTGGTCCTCGCAAACAAAAAACTCGCAACCTATTATTGGCTTTATTTTTTTTGCGAAAAAGGGTTCTCCTTTTTCTTCCGCTTCTTTTTGCTTAGCCTCTATCCCTTTATTATGCTTTGTTACTGCATTTACAAAATGAAAAGCTCCCATCATGTTTGCATGATCGGTTAAAGCAACTGCTGGCATATTATATAGTGCAGCTTCAGCTACCAAGTCGCTCACACTCATGGTAGACTGTAATACAGAAAATTGCGAATGGTTATGCAAGTGTACAAAATTGACATCATGCAAATTTTGAAGTGCTTCGTTTGTATCTATTGAAGCGGTGTCCGCCTCTGCTTTTTGCAAACGCTCATTAATTTTAGCGCTTTCACGCTTAAGATTAATATGCTTTAAACCTATAAGTTTTATGGGCTGCGGGTTGGCTTCCGAAAAGCGATCGAAATAATCGGGTTCTACATCTAATTGTTCCTTTGTATATTGCCCTTTACGAATTAATTCAAAAAAACAGCGTGTTGTTGCTTCTACATCGGCTGTAGCATTATGAGCTTCAGCAAAGCCTTTCCCAAATAAAAAAGCATGTAATTCTGAAAGTGTAGGTAGTTTAAATTTCCCATAACGTCCTCCAGGGATTTGGCATAAACTCGCGGTATGTTCTGTACATGTATCTAAAACCGGAAGTTCCTGCAATTGGTTTACGACATCTTCTCTAACAAATTCTGCCCCCATGATATTAAGGTCGAATTTTACGTTCTGCCCTACTACAAATTTTGTTTTATTTAATGCATCATTAAATTTCTTTAAAACCTCAATAAGAGCTACACCTTGTTCTTCTGCCAACTCTGTAGATATTCCATGAATTTTCTCAGCATCATAAGGAATATTAAAGCCTTCTGGTTTTACCAAATAATCTTCACTTTCAATACAGTGGCCCATTTCGTCATGCAATTGCCATGCAATCTGAATACAACGTGGCCAATTATCGGTATCTGTAATTGGGGCATCCCATCGTTTAGGTAAACCTGTAGTTTCTGTATCAAAAATTAAGTACATCTATAAGGTGGTTTGTTAATTAATGTGAGTTAAACATTAGCATTATGCAGCTTATAAAAATAAGAAAAAGAGTCCTTTTTTTAGCAAAAGTTTTAAGGAGTTGTAAACAAATAAAGACTGCTTAAAAAAGCAGTCTTTACATTATATCATTTCTATAAATAGCACTTAATACGCAACATCGATAACACCATTATTTAATTGTAAATCTGGCGCAGATGCAGTCTCTACAGGGCCTGAAAAAGTTCCATCTATATCCGTACCATTATTTAAAGTAATTTCTGATGTAAATCCTGTCCCTGGAGTATAAACTGTAGTACCTATAGTAATTTTAAAGTTGGAAATAATATCTGTTCCAGTAGCATTTTGCTCAACATCAAAAGATATTTTAGTCCCTGCAGGCGGAATATCATCATCTGCACTTACTTGTAAAGTCGTTCCGCTAGTAACAACCGCCATATTCGTTTCAAAAGTTCTATTTGCTGTTCCAACATCTGTGCTAATTACTCCAGTAGGATTAGAAGGCGCAGAAATAGAACAATCGCCAAGACCATCTATTATGGCTTGTATGCTCCCATCGTCGTCACCACACTGGGTAATTTTATTTGTTAATGCTGTTTTATAATCGTTACATACCGTAGGGTATTGTGCATCAGTATTGGCAACACCGTTATATGTTGTCTCTGCCGAACTCGCATTTTGCGTTGCAGTAGCACAAGCATCATTTGGGTTTGCGATACAATCTCCTAAATTATCTATTAGTGTTTGTATACTACCATCTGTATCTCCGCAAGCATTAATTTTATTGGTTAACGCATCTTTGTATGAGTTACAAGCAGAAGAGTAATTAGGATCTGTCGCTGCTGTAGAATTATAAACAGTTTGAGCATTGGTTGCCAATTGAGTCGCTGTTTCGCAAGAACTTGCTATAGCTTCTCCAGTTATAGGCACACGATAGAAATCGCCTTGATTAAAGTTAACTGTTTTTAAACCAGAAACATTATAAGCATTAAAATTATAACGCCCAGAAACAAATTTATTTGCACTATCGTATTCGTAAATTTCAATTTGCCCATCTGGTTCATATAATGAAACACTTGGGTCTGGAGAATTATTAGTTGAGTATAAGGTATTAGCCCCATCGTTATATGTTGCCTCGGGTGTTGTGTTTCCTAATTCATAAGTTGCTAATTCTGTAGAGGTAACTCTTAATGTTAAATTATCAGAATCATTAGAAGTTCCTGTTATTGTTAGCTTTCCATCGGCATCTACATGAGCCCTGTACGATGTCGCTTTCCATATTTCGCCATCTTTTTTGCCTTGCAATGCTGGGTTATTAAACTCCACATTATTACTGCAACTAAAAAAACTTGCTATTATTAACAATAGTAAAATTTCCTTTTTCATAACATATATTTGTATTTACATTCAACACCTCGCAAATATAAAAAAATAATAGTTAAGATGTTACCCCATAAAAAACTTGAAAATATAAAAAATATTGTATCTTTGCACACTTATTAATAAATAGAGGTCGAGTACCTCGCAAATTAATTTTATATGCCAGTAAAAATTAGATTACAAAGACACGGAAAAAAAGGAAAACCTTACTATTGGATTGTAGCAGCAGATGCTCGTGCAAAAAGAGATGGTAAATACCTTGAAAAATTAGGAGCTTACAACCCTAATACTAACCCAGCAACTATTGACTTAAATGTTGATGGCGCAGTAAAATGGTTACAAAACGGTGCACAGCCAACAGATACAGCGAAAAACTTATTGTCTTACAAAGGGGCATTATTAAAAAATCACCTTGCAGGAGGTGTTAGAAAAGGAGCCTTAACCGAGGAACAAGCTGAAGCTAAGTTTAATGCTTGGTTAGAAGAAAAATCAGGAAAAGTTGATGCTAAAAAAGACAATTTAGCAAAAGCTGAAGCAGATGAAAAAGCAAAAGCATTGGCTGCTGAAAAAGCAACTAATGAAGCTAGAATAGCTGCTGCTGCTCCTGTAGTTGAAGAAACAGAAGAAGTTAAAGCTGAAGCTGCTTCTAATGAAGAAGAATAATATCGAGTAATATTAAATCGAAATAAAT
>JAHDGB010000073.1 GCA_020627885.1 Flavobacteriaceae bacterium
AAATCTTGAGTTTTTAAAGTAATAGCTGTTCCTCCTGCTAAGTTTGGAGTTAAAAAGCAGATAGAGTATAAAATTCCAATTTCGGGTTTGTTAAAACCTGGCTTCCCAAATCTTCAATAACTAATTCAGGAAAAAGTAGATCATAATTTCTAGATTCCCAAATGGTGCATTGATTATTATTTAGGATGATATTTTTATTAATTGGTAGGGTATACCTTATAGATAGTTGTTTATTATATAACATTTACTAATAAATAAAATATTATGAAAAGAAATTACATTGTTATTACGTTCATTGCCCTTTTTTTTAACTTACAGTATTCAACCGCTCAATTAACAGAAATATATAGTGGAGAAGGTGGTACTATTAAAAGTGCTGTTCTCAAGGATAAAGATATATATTTAATGAGAGGGATAGCTTCAAATGAAGGTATAATTTATAAATATGATATCACAGAGTCTCTTGCTAGTGAGTTTAAAAATTCTGGACTTAGTTTGTTAGATAATGATATTGCCTTTAAAGGAAATAATATGTATTTGGCTAAAAGTAAAACAATTGTTAAAATGGATATTACAGACCCTAATAAGGAATTAATTACTGTTTATACTAATGATAGTGTGCTTACAGATGAGTTAGTTTTTAACGGAAATGATTTATATATTGAAGATTATTTGAATAAAAAACTTTTTAAAATAGATGTTACAGATTCTAATCCAACTTCAGTAGAAATAGTGAATGATGTGAATATAACTGATATGCTTTTTATTGAAGATGAGTTATATATTACTATTAAGGGTAAGAATAAAATTTTTAAGATAGATGTTAATAATGCCTCTCCTACAATGGTTGAGGCTGTAACCTTATATACAGATCCAAGCTCGAATTATATCAGTTCTCCTAGAACTTTTACTCATAAAGATGGAGTTATATATCTTTTACAAGATAATAAAAAGGAGAATGGAGATGAATATGAATGTGTGATTTATAAAGTTGATATTACAGAAGCTAATCCAACAGTAACTGAGTTTTATAATTTAGGAAAAAGCTATGGTATAAATGATATGTTCATTGATGGAGATGATATTTATTTATCGGAAGTAGAAGGGATTATTTTTAAACTTTCAATATCTGAGGTATTATCTACAAATACATTTGAAAATAAAGAGGGAATTAAATTATATCCTAACCCATCAGCAAATAATATTAAAATTTCTGGAATACAAGAAACAAAAAGTTATAGAATTTGTAACTTATTAGGAGCTACAGTTCTTGAAGGAGAAGTTTCTCAAAACCAATATATAAATATTAAAAGCTTAGAAAAAGGTCTGTACATAATTAAATTTGAAGGTAGTATAAGCATCAAATTTATGAAAAAATAAAAGACTAGTATAGTAAAAAAAGAAGTGAGGTTGTCTAATAAAGACAACCTCACTTCTTTTTTTGAAACCATTTAACCATTAGTTAAATATTGATTTCATTTTAATATTATAAACAAAGGTGCTTATTGAATTGTAATATCGAATGTAGCACTAATATCTGTTTCGCCTCCAGCATTATCTAATGTCCCATCATTTGGTTTTGTAGGTTCATGTCTTAAGGTAAAAGTAAGATCTCCAGAGCTAGAGCCACTAGTTATAACTTTAAACTCTGTTCCTAAAGGGTTCCCATTTGCATCATTATTTGTATATTCAGTCGTAATATTTAGCCCATTTCCTATAGTATAAAAAAATTGATGTTCGTTAGATTCTTCTTCAACTTCTGTTGTAATATTTTCGGCAGGAGATACCGTTTCATTTAAAAGAGTAATGACACCATTATAAGTTGTATTCGGTGTTAAGTTACCTGAAACAGTAACAACAGGAACATTAGGCCCATCTCCATCTAAATCTTGAGTTTTTAAAGTAATAGCTGTTCCTCCTGCTAAGTTTGGAGTTAAAATAGCAGTTAGTGTTGTTATTACTTCTTCTTCATTTACAGGTTGAGGAAGGGTAGGATTGTCGTCATCATTATTACAGGAAGTTAATAAAAATGTACATAACAAAATAACACTTGCAGATTTTAAAGATTTCATAATTTGTGAATTTATGGGTTTTATAACTTGTGATTTTAAAGATTTCATAATTTGTTGTTTTTTTATATTATTAATAATTAATTTTAAGGCTTAATATAAAAGCCCTTCCCTGATCGTCGGAATAATAGCGTAGTCGGTTTAAGTAATTCCTATAAGAGATATTAAATATATTCGAAACACTAAATCCTAGATTAAGTATTGATTTTTTAGTAAGGCTAAAATCAATATTAGATTTGAAGTTTAACAGATGATAAGCATTAGGCGGGGTGCTAAAATCTACTAACTCATATTTCCCTGCTTCGGGTATATAAACAGAAAAATTTGTATTAGGAAATTCATTTTGCCTAAAAACATAATTGCTTTGTAATGAGAGTTGCAAATTATTACATTTTGGGTTTTTGTATACTATCTCATTTTTTGCGTTTCCTGGAGGCATGTTTATTAACGCAAAACTAGTGATGCGATTGTAGCCTTTAACTAATGAAAACTGATGATTTAAATTTAAGTTTTCGGTTAAAATAATTGATGCGTCTATATCTGCTCCAAGTAATTGAGCATTAGTTTGGCGATACTCCCATACTTGAAAATTACCTCTAAGCGTTTGTTGAATTTGTGTAGGTTCAATAACAATAAAATTAGAAATAATATTTATATATGGATTAAATGCAAAACTAAAACGTTCGTTTTGGTGTTTGAAAGCAGAAGTAAATTTATGAGATATTTCTTCACTAAAGGTTAAATCTCCTAACTCAATACGAGAAGCCGAGTGATGCAACCCTTCGCTAAATAACTCAGAAGGGTTAGGAGGTCGAGAAGCCAAAGAATAATTAAAATAGAAACTATTTTTATCCGTTATAGAATAGTTTACACCAGCTGTAGCAGATAGAGTATAAAATTCCAATTTCGGGTTTGTTAAAACCTGGCTTCCCAAATCTTCAATAACTAATTCAGGAAAAAGTAGATCATAATTTCTAGATTCCCAAAATGAGGTTCTATAAAATTTATAAACATCCATAAAAGCATAATCTAAACGTACTCCAGTTTCAAAAGAAAATTTACTATTCATATTGTGCTCTAATACGCCATAAACTCCAAATGTACTCTTTTTGTAATCAGGAATTAAGCGCCTTACTCCAGTTTCAGGGTTGGCTATATTGTTTTGGTAACCTGTTGAAATACCTGTTTTTAGCTTGGTGCTTTCGCTTAGGGTGCTTGCTAAATCTATAGAAAAAGAATGAGTGTTAAGCTCTAAATCTAATGATGCTTTTTTTGCATCGTTACCACGTCGTATATCAAACTCTAATCTGTTATTACGTTGGAAGTTATATTGAACAGTAAGCTTTCCTAACTTTTCAAACTTTTTAAACCCATTTACCCTTGCAAGATGATGCGTTACGTTTTGCATTGGTTCTGCAATATTATAAGTAAACTCATTTATAATTAGTGGCTTATCGCTATTTATGGCATTTATTTGGTCTTGAGCCCCACCAATATGCGAAGCGCGAAGAATTCCTATTTCATTTTTAAAAAGAGAATAATGCCCTTCTAGTCCATAATTAAACTTATTAAATCCCAAACGAACAGAGGTGCTTTGTTCTAAAAGACCAGTATTGCTAAGGATGTATTTAGGGCTTTCAAAATCTCCAAAACGTTTTATTGTGCCGATTAAATTGCCATACCAACCATTTTTTAAACTTTTAGTAAGTTGAGACGTTAATGTCCCGCCTCTTCCGTTAGAAACCCCTGTTAATAGTGTTTTTCCATATATAGAATCTTTTACAGGGATTTTAGGTGCTTCAGAAATAATAATACCACCAACAGCGTTCCCGCTATATTTTAAAGCACCCGCACCTTTAATTAATGTAATATTACCCGCAGTATTAACATCAATATTAGGAGCATGCTCAGATCCCCATTCTTGATCTTCCATCCGTACACCATTATTTATTATTACTACTCTGCTACTATGTAGCCCATTAATTAAAGGTTTAACAACAGTGTTTCCGGTTTTTAGAGAAGAAACTCCACTTATGCTATTTAGTGCATCACCAAGAGTACTGCTACTATATTGCTCTAATTGTTTATTCGAAATCTTAGTTTCAATAAGTGTTTTTGTTTTGTTTTTTAAATGACTTTTTACAGTTATTTCATTAAGCTCTTCAATATGATGCTCCAGTTTAAATAGCTTGGTTGTATTCCCAGATACTTTAACCGTATAGCCTTTAGTAGTACAATTTTGGTGAAATACTTGTATAGAATATGTTTTATCACATAAATTCTTAATTGAAAATACACCATTTTTATTTGTTACTACTTCTGTTTCTATACCAGCAACAATTAAAGTTGCATTAGGCAACACAGATCCATCGTGGGAATCAATCACACTACCAGAAAGTATTGAGTTGCAATTTTGGGAAATACAAATAGCACTGCTAAATAGCAGCGTCATTAAATAATAAATGCGCATAAGGCTTATCTTATTCTTAAAGTTAAATAAAGAGATTTTTTAACTAGGACAAAGAAGGAGGGCCGCGTAGGTGTATGTTTTTTACTGTAGTATATTTTAACACAGAGGTATAAACAGTACTAATAAGATTGTAATAATTTACTACTATTATCTCTGTATAATTTAATATATTAAAGCTAAATGATTGCTGACTGTAAAGGGATATTTTACAGTCTACAGAAGCTTCATGAAAGTGAATAGATTGCTCGCTACAAACTTGATGTTCATGATCTTCAAAAAGATGCGAAAACTGAGTAGCAGTAGGCATCATTAATACTAGTATTAGTACTAATGAGAAAAAACTTTTATATATATATTTCTCTGCTATCATAAATTCAACTTACAAACATATAAAATAAGGGCTATTGTATATAGGCTTTGGCATTATTTTAACATTATTATCGTTGTATAAAAAAAACATTCGATATGTGGCTAATAATTCGTATAATCTGAATTATTAGTTTTGGCAATTAAAGTAATTTTTTTATTAGTGTAATTTGCCCTAAATGATAGTGAGCGTGTTCTATAATTCCATGAATGTTTCTATAATAATTGCCATATTTAGCATCAATAAAATTATTTTTTAATTGAGAATGATCTAGTTGTTCTATTAATTTAGTTAAGAGTTCTGCATCTATCCATAAGTTTTCTAAAAAATTTTCCCAATCATTTTGATTGTTAATTGGAGGATGATTAAAACTTAGAGCGTCTTTTGATGTTAATAGTTCTTTATTTAAAGCTTCTAACACTGCTTTTATAAAATAGTTAATATGATAAGAAAGTGCAGCGATAGTATTAAAGGTGTTTATTTTTGTGGTAGCTTGCTTCCATGTAATATTCTCTAAAGTATCTTTTAAATTAACACAAGTCCAGTTACCTCCAAAATAGACCTCCCTTAAATGTTTTGCCATTTGTGTAGATATTTCCATATTGTGATTTTTTAAGACATTTTAAATAAATAAAAAGACCAGAAATTATTGAAATAATAAGTATGATTATTAAAGATTTGTTACAAATCTTTAATTTACGATATTTGCCTTTCATTTTATGCAAAATGTAGGAATGTTTTAAATTTATGTTTTTGGGTTATTTCTAATTAAAAAATTGCGTATAAAAAACAATAATTATGTCAATGAATAAAAACACGGTATTAGCATGGGCTACTACCATAATGATTATAGTGGGGATTGCCTTGATTGCTTTAGGAGTATTTAGGTATAATGATGTTGCAGGTTGGGGGTTTGCTTCTGTAGGTATTGGTTTTTTTGCTATTGCATGGGTGTTTAATGCTCTTAAAGGAAGAGTGTAACTAACTTTTTAGTAAAATAAAAATAAAAAAGATTAAAAATGAGTGACGATAAGAAAGTAATATTTTCAATGTCTGGTTTAACCAAGACATTTCCCAGCGCAAATACACCTGTTTTAAAAAATATTTATTTAAGTTTTTTCTATGGAGCTAAGATTGGTATTCTTGGTTTAAATGGTTCAGGAAAATCAACTTTATTAAAGATCATTGCAGGAGTAGATAATAATTATCAGGGAGATGTTGTGTTTTCTCAAGATTATTCGGTGGGCTATTTAGAGCAAGAACCTAAATTAGATGAGGAGAAAACGGTTATGGAAATTGTAAAAGAAGGCGCAGCTGAAACTGTTGCAATTCTTGATGAGTACAATAAAATAAATGACATGTTTGGTTTAGAAGAAGTGTATTCTGATGCTGATAAAATGCAGAAATTAATGGACAGGCAAGCAGTTCTTCAAGATGAAATTGATGCTGCCAATGCTTGGGAACTTGATACAAAGTTAGAGATTGCAATGGATGCTTTAAGAACACCAGATGGTGATAAAAAAATTAAAGTGTTGTCAGGAGGAGAGCGTCGTAGAGTTGCTTTGTGTCGTTTATTATTAAAAGAACCTGATGTGCTATTGTTAGATGAGCCTACCAACCACTTAGATGCAGAGTCAGTACATTGGTTAGAGCATCATTTAGCACAATATAAAGGGACAGTTATTGCTGTAACGCACGATAGGTATTTTTTAGATAATGTTGCAGGTTGGATTTTAGAACTTGATAGAGGGGAGGGTATTCCTTGGAAAGGGAATTACTCATCATGGTTAGATCAAAAATCTAAACGTATGGCTCAAGAGAGTAAAACAGCCTCTAAACGCCAGAAAACATTAGAACGTGAGTTAGATTGGGTTCGTCAAGGTGCAAAAGGTAGGCAAACAAAACAAAAAGCCCGTTTAAAGAATTATGATAAATTAATGAGTCAAGACCAGAAACAGCTTGATGAAAAATTAGAAATATATATTCCAAACGGACCACGCTTAGGAACAAATGTATTAGAAGCTTCAGGAATTAGTAAAGCATATGATGATAAGTTGTTATATGAAGATTTAAATTTTAATTTACCTCAAGCAGGAATAGTTGGAGTTATAGGACCAAATGGAGCAGGTAAAACGACTATTTTTAGAATGATAATGGGAGAGGAAACTCCAGATAATGGAACTTTTTCTGTTGGAGAGACTGCACAAATTGCTTATGTAGATCAGGCACATTCTAATATAGATCCAGAAAAATCTATTTGGCAAAATTTTAGTGATGAGCAAGAATTAATAATGATGGGAGGTAAGCAAGTAAATTCAAGAGCTTACTTGAGTAGATTTAATTTTAGCGGAAGTGAGCAAAATAAAAAAGTAAAATTACTTTCTGGAGGAGAACGCAATCGTTTGCATTTAGCCATGACACTTAAAGAAGAAGGGAATGTATTACTTTTAGATGAGCCAACAAATGATTTAGATGTAAACACTTTAAGAGCTTTAGAAGAAGGACTAGAAAATTTTGCAGGTTGCGCAGTAGTTATTAGTCACGATCGTTGGTTTTTAGATAGAATATGTACTCATATTTTAGCTTTTGAAGGCGAGTCTCAAGTGTATTTCTTTGAAGGTAGTTTTTCGGATTATGAAGAAAACAAGAAAAAACGTTTAGGTGGCGATTTAATGCCGAAGCGAATTAAATATAAAAAGCTTGTAAGATAACTTCAAGGTTTACAATTTTAAAAACAAAACCCCTTAATTCGTTAAACGAATTAAGGGGTTTTGTTTTTACTTAAATTTTTTCTACCTTCTTGGTATAAATTAATAACGCTTTTTAAATAAAAATAAATTTTAAACCCAAATTGTTTTTGATCAGATTTTGACTTAAGTCAAAATTATTACTAAATACTTCGTTTAGGTTTGTTAAAAAAATGAAAGGAACATTATACTTATCAATTTTACTTTGTTTAATGTCTTGTTCAAATAAGTGTCAATCGCTTTATGGAGAATGGGAAGTAAAAAGTAGTTACTATAAGGCGATATATAATATTAATAATGAAAATGATTCAATTAAAGCTAGAGTGGTTTATTATAATGATGGAACAAGTGTTTATGGTAAATCTAATTCTGAAGTATATTATCTATTTAAAAATCTAAAAGAAAAAAATGATAGATATGTAGATGTTATTTCTGGAGAAACAAAACTTAAAAAAACAGAAAATAATGTTTCAATTCAACTAATTTCTAAAGACTCTATTGAAGCAATAACTTATATCATGAACAAACCTTTAAAAGAGATCTGGGTAAGAAAAAGAGATAAAAATTAATATTTATGGTAAAATATTTTTTAATGCTAATATTTATAAGAGGGATGTCCTGTACTTCTGAAGTTAGAAATATAGCAAATAATACAGAGGTTAACTCAGGAAATGATCTCATTATTAATCCTGTAGATGTTAATGATGAAGGGTTTGATTTTCTTGAAAAAATGGAAGGACACTGGGTAGGAAGTAATTTAGTGATTACCACAGAATACCCGTGGTTTGGTTGGGATAATAACCTTTCCCCATCTGCAGGAGATATTACTCATAGTAAACAAATGATAACAGTAACTCCTTTAGAGCAAGGAGAAATAACCATTACTAATATTAATGTTCAAAACTAACTCAAAATGTACTTAAAATTAAGATATCCTATTTTCATTACTTTAATGCTAACCATACTCATTAGTTGTACTAAAGCTGTTATAGATGAAGGCACTGTGAATGAACTACCTCCAATAACAACAACAGTTACTTATGAGTCAGATGTAAAATCTATAATGACTAATAATTGCATTACTTGCCATGGAGGTTCTGCTCCAAATGCAAATTTAGATTTGTCGAATTATCAAAACGTTCGCCTATCGGCAGAAACAGGAAACCTTATTAGTAGAATGAATAACGTCGCAAGCCCAATGCCACCAAGTGGTATTTTACCTCCAGAAACTAGACAATTAGTCGATAAATGGAGAGATGATGGTTTTCTAGAAAATTAAAATACTATTTATTAAATTTAGGTTATGAAAATTAAAATACTATTAATACTTTTTGCATTTGTACTACAAGTACAAGCTCAGAAATACTATACAAAATCTGGCATTACAGATTTTAAAGCATCTGTCGATGCTTTTGAAGCTGTTGAAGCAATTAATAAAAGTACTACAGTTATTTTTAATACTGAAAGCGGAGAAATCGCTTCTTTGCTTTTTATTAACGCATTTCAGTTCGATATTGCATTAATGCAAGAGCATTTTAATGAAAATTATATGGATTCAAACAAGTTTCCTAAGGCGACTTTTAAGGGCAAAATTCATGATTTTGATGTTCTTAGCGAAACTTTTAAGTCATATAAATTAAAAGGTGTATTAAATATAAAGGGAGTAGAGAAGATGATTGAAACAGAAGCGCTTCTTTGCAAACAAGATGATAAAATAATTTTAAAAGGAGAGTTCTTTGTAAAGCCTCAAGATTTTAATATTAAAATCCCAAATATTATTAGAAAAAAAATAGCAGAAACTATAACTATAAAGATGAATTATGAGTTGGTTAAAAAATAGAAGAAAATTTCTAATGGCCATTTTTTTAATCGTATTTTTTGCTATCGTCGGATTGGTAATAATAAATACAATATATAAACCCCATAAAAGTATTCAAGATAGAGAAATAAAGTTTTCTGGCACTCCAGTTATATTAATAAAAGAAGTAAATAAAGACTTTACAAAATGGCAAGATAAAGCTGTTCAATTAACGGGAAAGATTACTTCAATTGATAATTTAGGTTTTACTCTTGAAGACGTAGTATACTGCCAAACTAATACAGGAACCAAACTTTCACAGCAAAAATTAAATAAAACAATTACTATTATAGGGCGAGTTATTGGTTATGATGATTTACTCGAAGAATTAAAACTAGATCAAACCATAATTGTAAATTAAATATATATGAAAAAACATTTCTTATTAGTTTTTGTGTCGTTTTTATTAAGTCAATTGTCTTTTTCTCAAGATGATTTATTAGATGAGATAGAGAATGATACTCAACAAGAAAAATTTCAACAACCAGCCTTTAAGGCTATGAAAATAGGTAATTTACAATCTACAAAAATAGCAGCTAAAGGCGATCTTTATATGTATGTATCTCATCGTTTTGGAACACTAAAAGATGGGATTTCTACTTTTTTTGGATTTGATAATGCTAATACAAAAATCCAAATGGTATATGGCGTATGCGAAGCAATACAAATAGGAGCTAGTCGAGAATCATTAAGAAAAACATATGCAACATCTGCTAAATTTAAATTATTATCTCAATCAGAAAAAGTTTTGTTTAATGTTGTAGGCTATTTAACAGCCAATATTAATACAGAGTTGAGTAAGGATCGATATCCATTATTAAAATATGGAGATAGAATGAGTTATGCTTCTCAAATCTTAGTGTCAAGAAGAATAAATAATAAAATTTCTATAGAGGTTGCCCCAACTTATGTTCGTCAAAATTTGGTTTTAGAGCCAGAACAAGAGCATAATCAATATCTTTTAGGAATGGGAGGGCGTTTAAAACTGAATAAACGTTTATCATTTAATTGTGATTATGCTTATCATTTAAATCGATATAAAAATTCAATTTATAATAACCCATTAACAGTTGGGATAGATATAGAAACAGGGGGGCATGTGTTTCAGTTACTGTTTTCGAATGCACAATCTACTAATGAACCTGGTTTTATGAGTAATGCTGAAGGAAACTGGAACAAAGGAGATGTGTTCTTTGGGTTTAATATCGTTAGGGTATTCTAAACTTAGTTATATATTGGTTCTATATCAAAATAGAAATTAAGAATCAGAATCACCACTATTAAAGTTTACAGATTTATAAAATGGGCAAAATCCAGTCAAACTTGTTAACAAAAGTAAAAGAGCCGTGCTTAATGCAACAATGGTTATAACCCCAGAAAAAAGCCCTGCATAATATAGAGCCCCTATTATGATAACAATAATTAGCCTTGCGATCCTGTCAAAGCTACTCATATTTTTCTTTATTTTTTTCATGTGTTTAACCGTGTACAGTTAAAAATAAAAAAATATTTTATAAAAAAGTAATTTATAAGACAAAAAGAATTAATAAAAATGCAGAGTCTGTTTTCTGTAATACATTGTTTATTAGTTTATTGTGATCTAATTATCTATAAGCGTGATGCATGTATTAGTAATCGTTTGCATCATTTTACTCAACAATTTACAATTATAGTACCATTATGTTTTGGTGTATATCTCTTCAAATTCAATAAGAATACTTTTACAAATTCTTTCTTAATCTAACACGGCTACTATAGCCTGTTTTTCTATACATTTTAATAATTTGGTTCCAAGTTCATTAGAACGATATTCTTTCTCAACAAAAAGATCTGTTAAAAAAAACCAGCCCGAATAATTTTCACCGTTTTTATATGCCAAACCAGAAGAACATCCGATAAAAGTTTTTCCATTTAGCGCCACGAAGCTGAATCTGTCTAAATTTTCTATTTCTATACCTTCCTCAAGCGAAAGTTCATCAAAACCAATATCCATCCGCTTTATTTCTTCAGTTGTCATTTCTCTATTTATAATACTGATTTCATTCATTTTAAAACACAGAATTTTGTGAACAGACTAGTTTAACGATATTTGCTTTTCTTTATATAATAACCACACAGTTTTTAGTACAAGAAGGAGTAAGGAGATTAAAACTAGTGAACACCCAATTAAACACTAAGGCTTGTATTAATTATAGCTGTTTTTTTGGAGAAAATGGAGTTGTGCATCAGTCCCCATTATAATCATCAGTTTTTATTTGTTTTCAACGCGTAATATTTTTTCCATTTTACGGCCTTTTGCTAATTCATCATACAACTTATCTAAATATCTACATTTTCTATACAATTCAAATTCATCAGGTATTTCTTCAATACGATAACCACAAACCA
>JAHDGB010000074.1 GCA_020627885.1 Flavobacteriaceae bacterium
CTAACTAGCATATCCCCTTCTTCTAAATACCCCTTATCTTGTGCTATTTTATTTACATCTTCAATGGTTTCATCTGTACTTACAAACTTATCATAGAAAAAAGCTTTTACGCCCCATAGCAAATTAAGTTGTGTTAAAATGCGTTTATTTGAAGTGAATACTAAGATATATGCACTTGGTCGCCAAGCTGAAATTTGAAATGCGGTATACCCACTATTAGTTAATGTAGAAATGCCTTTAGCATTAATCTCGTTTGCCATATGTGCTGCATGATAACAAATAGATTTCGTAATGTATCGTTTGGTTCTTATATGTGGTGGTTCCTCCGGAACATTTATTAAATTAGAGTCTTCTACACTACGAATAATTCTAGACATTTGATTAATAACTTCTACAGGGTACTTTCCGACGCTGGTTTCTCCAGAAAGCATTACAGCGTCTGCACCATCCATAACAGAATTTGCAACATCATTTACTTCAGCTCGAGTTGGCGTTAAACTAGAAATCATCGTTTCCATCATTTGTGTGGCTATTATTACAGGAATTCTAGCACGTTTTGCTCTAAGTACTAATTGTTTTTGAATAAGCGGTACTTCTTCTGCAGGAACCTCGACTCCTAAATCGCCTCTAGCAACCATTAAACCATCGCAATAAGCTACAATTTTATCAATATTTTCTACGCCTTCTGGTTTTTCAATTTTAGCAATAATCGGAATTTTATGATCGCTGTGTTTAGTAATTAGTTCTTGAAGTTCCATCAAATCTTCTGCATGCCGAACAAATGATAGCGCCATCCAATCTACATTTAAACTACAAGCAAAAATAGCATCTTTAATATCTTTTTCGGTTAATGCGGGTTGAGAGATATTAGTATTTGGTAGGTTTACTCCTTTTTTAGATTTTAATGGGCCGCCTTGAATTACTCTTGCTACAACCTCTTTCTTTTTATCGGTAGATTCTACCTCAAAAATTAATTTTCCATCGTCTAAAAGTATTCGTTCTCCAGGTTTAGCATCTTCAGGGAACTTATCGTAAGTCATATATACGCGTTCTTTTGTACCTTCAAAACGCTCGCCAGTAGCAAATATAATTTTATCGCCTTTTTTTA
Organism: Flavobacteriaceae bacterium; assembly: GCA_020627885.1. Taxonomy (GTDB): domain Bacteria; phylum Bacteroidota; class Bacteroidia; order Flavobacteriales; family Flavobacteriaceae; genus JAHDGB01. The sequence goes on from JAHDGB010000074.1 coordinate 1,109, forward strand.
CAATAACCTCTTCTTTCATAACACCTACCCGCAATTTAGGGCCTTGCAAATCAGCCAAAATTGCAGCATTATATCCATACTTATCATTTAGTTCTCTAATCATTTTTACCCTTGCTTTTACACTATCGTATTCGGCATGAGAAAAATTAATTCTAAAGACATTAGCACCTTCATCTAACATTTTTTTCAAAACAGTCTTAGTACTAGTTGCTGGTCCTAGGGTAGCAACAATTTTGGTTTTTTTTCTCTGTGGCATTAGTTAAATATTAAATTATCTTTCGACTTTAATTGGTCTATTTCTATAGTATAAGCTGTAATAACTTGAGGAATATTAAGTATCGTTTTTAAGATACCTTCTGTTTTTGTTTTTTGTAAACTATCTTCTATTTTAAGGATATAGTTTGCTTTTTTAAATTCTGGTATTAATTGATATTTTTTAGTAATCATTTGCGATTGATTGAATAATAAGTTTGTACCGTTAGAATCGCTTTTCCATTCTACCTTACAGTTATTCGCTACTAAATTCCATATCCTATACTGTAAACCATCATTCCATTCATATATTGGATATGCAACTAATTTATTGTTATTGGTTATGTCTTTAAAGCGGCGCTTCAAACTTATATTTAAAGCTTTGTTTAAAAGATAAGCCAGCCTATAGTCTTCAATTATACAATGGATAGCTATGAGATAAAAATTATCTTCTTCATAAAAATCATCTAAAACAAGTTTACGAATTGCCATTATACACCTTAATAATAATGTAAATATAGTATTAAAACCATTAAATATAGCTTGCTTTTTAAGCTTAGCAATTAAATGCTTGTTCTGTTTTATTTTTAAACGTCTTAAACGCTAAATTTAAATGTTTTTTGAAATTTGATTTTGAAAAACAAAGTAAGCTCGTTTAGACACTTTCTCTTCTGCCTTTTTCTTAGAAGTAGCCCGGGCTTTTGCTACAATTTTGTTATTTATAGACAGTTTAACCGAAAAATGCCTAATGTCATCATTCCCTGTGTCTTCATAAACATTATAATTAAATGTTTTCTTTTCTTTTTGGCACCATTCTATTAATAAGCTTTTATAGCTAATAACTTTTCCCTCTAGTTTTTCAATATCTACATAAGGGACAATAACACGTTTATAAATAAAATCTTCGCATTGTTTATACCCTTTATCTAAAAAAATAGCTCCTACTAACGCTTCAAATAAATTGCCATGAATGTTATCTCCAAATTGACCTTTAGGAATTTTACTTTCTACTAAATCGATAAGGTTTAGCTCCTTTCCCAATTCGTTTAAATGTTCTCGGCTAACTACCTTAGAGCGCATCTTAGTAAGATAACCTTCATCCCCGCTAGGGACTTCAACATAAAGATGATGAGCAATTACTGAACTTAACATGGCATCTCCTAAAAACTCTAACCGCTCATAATTAATAGTATGACCTTCTTCATTTTTTATATTCATTGATCGGTGTGTAAACGCCGTTTTGAAGAAAGTTATTGCTTTAGGTTTATAACCAACAATTTTAAAAATAGACATAAAAAAATCCCCGTTGCTATTAGAACGAGAATTGAATATGTTATGAATAAAGCCCAATCTTAATATTTAGTCTAGTTTTTTAAAAACAATGCAAGCATTATGGCCGCCAAACCCAAAAGTGTTACTCATGGCTATTTTTACATCTCTTTTCTGGGGTTTATTTAATGTAAGATTCAATTCGGGGTTTATGTTTTCATCGGCATTATTATGGTTTATTGTAGGCGGAACAATACCGTGTTCCATTGCTAAAATGGCAGAAATAGATTCAATAGCCCCGGCTGCCCCTAGCAAATGTCCAGTCATAGACTTTGTAGAATTAATATTTATTGTTTTGGCATGATCTCCGAATACTTCAGAAATTGCTTTTAACTCAGCAACGTCACCTAATGGTGTAGATGTACCATGAGTATTAATATGATCTACATCTTCAGGTTTTAATCCTGCATTTTCTAAACAGTTTTGCATTACGGCTATTACCCCTATTCCATCCGGATGTGGTGCCGTCATATGGTGTGCATCAGAAGATAAACCTCCTCCTAATACTTCTGCATATATTTTTGCTCCCCTAGCTATAGCATGATCATACTCTTCTAAAACAATAGCTCCAGCACCTTCCCCTAGGACAAAACCATCTCTGGTAGAATCAAAAGGTCTTGAAGCTGTTTCTGGGCTTTCATTTCTTGTAGATAAGGCATGCATAGCATTAAAACCACCCATTCCTGCTATCGATACGGCAGCTTCACTACCTCCTGTAACAATAACATCACAATGTCCTAAACGAATTAAATTAAGTGCGTCTATCATAGCATTGGCTGAAGATGCACAAGCAGAAACTGTTGTATAATTAGGCCCCATAAATCCATTTTTTATAGAAATGTTTCCTGGAGCAATATCTGCAATCATTTTAGGGATAAAAAAAGGATTAAAGCGGGGTGTGCCGTCGCCTTTTGCAAAGTTTAAAACTTCATTTTGAAAAGTTTCTAAGCCTCCTATTCCTGCTCCCCATACAACACCAACTCTAAGTTTGTTAATGTTTTCTAAATCAAGGTTTGAGTCCGCAATAGCCTCATCTGATGCGACCATTGCGTACTGTGTAAACCTATCCATTTTACGCGCCTCTTTTCTATGTATGAAATCGGTCGCTGTAAAGTTTTTTAACTCACATGCAAATTTAGTTTTGAACTTTTCAGTATCAAAATAAGTAATAGGTGCTGCACCACTTTTACCATTAATTAGTCCTTCCCAGAACTCATCTTTAGTGTTTCCTATTGGCGTTAACGCTCCTAACCCTGTAACTACAACTCGCTTAAGTTTCATAAATTTAGTGCTTATTTAGCAGCTTCGATGTATGATATAGCTTGACCTACTGTCGCAATGTTCTCAGCTTGATCATCTGGAATTTGGATATCAAATTCTTTTTCGAATTCCATGATTAGTTCAACAGTATCTAATGAATCTGCTCCTAAATCGTTGGTGAAGCTAGCATCTGTTACCACTTCATTTTCGTCAACACCCAATTTGTCTACGATGATCGCTTTTACTCTTGATGCAATGTCTGACATAATTTTTTTAAATTTTAGTTTTAATAAGTGGCAAAAATAAAAAACTTTAATTGACAAAACACAGCTTTAGTTTAAAAATGTGCTTAGAATTTAATCTTTCGTTTTAAAGAAAATAGGAATTCGCCTGTAATTGTTAATATTTATCCTTTTTTTTGTTCGAAGAATTTAACAGTGAATCTAGAAAATGAAACGTATTGTAATTTTTGCGTCCGGTAGCGGATCTAATGCTGAAAATTTGATTAATTTTTTTCAAAAAAGAGGCAATGTGTCTGTAATTCAAGTACTAACTAACAATCCTCGTGCCAAAGTGCTAGATCGATGTAAAAAACTAAAAGTCAGCGCATTATCATTCAACAAAACAGCTTTTATAGAAACCGAACACGTCTTAAATATTCTAAAATCGTCGAAACCCGACCTTATCATCTTAGCTGGTTTTCTTTGGAAATTTCCTGAATTAATTCTTAAAAACTTTCCAAATAAGGTCATTAATATTCATCCTGCACTTTTACCAAAATATGGCGGAAAAGGAATGTATGGCATGCATATCCATGAAGCAATTGTTAAAAATAAAGAAAAAGAAACGGGAATCACTATTCATTATGTAAATGAACATTATGATGAAGGCGCAATCATTTTTCAAGCAAAATGCAATGTTTTAAACTCTGATACTTCTGATGATATTGCAAAAAAGATTAATAAACTAGAAATGAAGCATTTTCCTTTAGTCGTTGAAAAATTGTTGAATGAGTAAAAAAAAGAAATATTATGTCGTCTGGAAAGGACATAAAACAGGTGTTTTTGAAACCTGGGATGATTGTAAAGCTCAAATAAAAGATTTTCAAGGCGCCCAATATAAATCGTTTACAACTTTTGATGTCGCAAAAAAAGCACTAAAAGGAAACTACAAAGACTATATTGGGAAAGACAAGCTTTTTAAAAGTGAACTTTCTAAGCTTGAGTTAAAAAAGATAGGCCAACCAAACTATAACTCTATAGCTGTAGATGCGGCTTCTAGCGGAAACCCTGGTGTTATGGAGTATCGCGGCGTAGACACAAAAACAAAAAAACAATTGTTTATTCAGGGACCTTTTCAAAATGGCACCAATAATATAGGAGAATTTTTAGCACTGGTGCACGGATTAGCTTTTTTAAAAAAACATAAAAGTGAACGCATTTTATATACTGACTCAAAAACCGCTATGAGTTGGGTTTATAAAAAAACTTGTAATTCTAAATTGCCACGTAACAAAAAAAACGAGGTGCTTTTCGAATTAATAGATCGAGCTATACTTTGGTTAAAAGAAAATGACTACACAACTACCATTGTAAAATGGGAAACTAAAGCTTGGGGGGAAATTCCTGCAGATTTTGGACGAAAATAACAAAACAATCTTCCAACTTAACAGCTCAATTACAAAAATAAAAGTATGAGTTTGTTATTAATCGCAGTATATTTACACTCTCACATTTAGAACCCTTTTTTATTATGAATAAATTAGTAATAGTTGGCACTGTTGCCTTTGATGCTATAGAAACACCCTTTGGAAAAACCGATAAAATATTAGGTGGCGCAGCTACTTATATAGGGTTATCTGCCTCTAATTTTAATATTGATGCTGCTGCTATATCTGTTGTTGGTGGCGACTTTCCAAAAAAATACTTAGATCTATTAGAAGATCGAGGCATTGATATTTCTGGAATAGAAATTGTAAAAGAAGGAAAAACGTTTTTTTGGAGTGGAAAATATCATAATGATATGAACTCTCGAGATACATTAGCAACCGAGCTAAATGTATTAGAACATTTTAAACCTATTGTTCCTGAAAATTATAAAGATTCTGAAATCGTTATGCTAGGCAATTTACACCCTTTAGTACAACAAGGAGTGCTAAACCAAATGGAAACCAAGCCAAAATTAACGATATTAGACACTATGAATTTTTGGATGGATATTGCATTAAGTGATTTGCTTAATGTTATAAAAAATGTCGATGTTATTACTATTAACGATGAAGAGGCAAGACAATTAACTAATGAATACTCATTAGTCGTAGCCGCTAAAAAAATTCAGGAAATGGGCCCCCAATATGTTGTCATAAAAAAAGGAGAGCACGGCGCTTTATTATTTCATGATGAAAATGTATTCTATGCCCCTGCTTTACCTTTAAAAGAGGTTTTTGATCCTACTGGAGCTGGAGACACTTTTGCTGGTGGTTTTGCTGGCTACTTAGCTAAAACAGGCGATATTTCTTTCGAAAACATGAAAAATGCTGTAATATACGGATCGACATTGGCCTCATTCTGTGTTGAAAAATTTGGAACAGAACGCATGGTAAACTTAAAGAGTAATGAAATCCATAAACGTTTACAACAGTTTAAAGATTTAACACAGTTTGAAATTGAATTAACGTAGGCAAATAGCATCTAAATTATAAAGTATATTTTACTACATTTATATAATAAGGTTCTTGTAATTTACCCTAAGAAGCTTACAAGCGACTTAGGTTGAGAATGAAAAAACATATTTTTCATGAAAAACACATTCTTTTTTAGTTTATTATTTTTATTTATAACATCATGTGGCACCTCTAAAAGAGTAACCTCTTCTACATCAATTGTAAAAAACACCATGCTTCCAAAAAACGTGTATTGGCAACAACACGTTAATTACAAAATGGAAATAGATATGGATGTAAAAAAACACCAATATAAGGGCACACAAAAACTGGTTTATACTAATAATTCTCCCGATGTGCTTAATAGCGTTTTTTATCACTTATATTTTAATGCTTTTCAGCCAGGTAGCGAAATGGATGTTAGGTCTCGAACAATAGCAGACCCAGATAAAAGAGTAGGAGATAGAATAAGTAAGTTATTGCCTAATGAAATAGGCTATATTAATGTTACCTCATTAAAACAAGACGGAAAAAAAATAAACCATAAAACAGCAGGAACCGTTTTAGAAGTTAAATTAATTAAACCATTAATGCCGGGAGAAAGCACTACTCTCGATATGGTTTTTGATGCACAAGTGCCTGTACAGATTCGTCGTTCTGGTAGAAACAACAAAGAAGGTGTTGCTTATTCAATGACACAATGGTACCCTAAATTAGCCGAATACGATTTTCAAGGCTGGCATGCAGATCCATATATTGGTAGAGAGTTTCATGGGGTTTGGGGAGATTTCGATTTAAAACTAACTATAGATAAAGATTATATTGTTGCTGGTACTGGTTATTTACAAAACCCTAATCATATTGGACATGGGTATGAAACTGGAAATGTTAAAAGACCCATAGGAGAAAAACTCACATGGCATTTTAAAGCGCCTAATGTTCATGATTTTACATGGGCAGCAGATAAAGACTATATCCATGATACAAAACAAGTTCCTAATGGGCCTTTACTTCATTTTTTCTATAAAAATGACCCCGAATTAAAAGAGAATTGGACTGTTTTTCAACCAAAAACGGTAGAACTCATGCAATATTTTAGCAAAAACATCGGGAAATACCCGTACAAACAATACTCGGTTATTCAAGGTGGAGATGGCGGTATGGAATATGCCATGTGTACACTTATTACTGGCAAAAGAAAGTTTGAAAGTTTATTGGGGGTTACCGCTCATGAGCTGGCCCATACTTGGTTTCAATTTTTATTGGCAACTAATGAAAGTAAGCACGAATGGATGGACGAAGGTTTTACAAGTTATATAAGTAATTTTGCCATGGATGCGGTGATGCTTTATGATAATGAAAACCCAGTTTCAAAATCCTATAAAACATACTATCAGTTGGCAAAATCTGGAAAAGAACAACCACAAACCACACATGCTGATCGCTATAATTATAATGCTGCCTATGGTGCGTCTGCCTATGCAAAAGGCGCTGTGTTTTTATCGCAGTTAGCTTATATTATTGGTAAAGAAAATTTAGAAAACACATTAAAACTATATTTTAGTGAATGGGCATTTAAGCATCCTACACCTAATGATTTTATTCGTTGTGCCGAAAAGGTTTCCGGCTTAGAACTAGATTGGTATTTAATGGATTGGACTCAAACAACTAACACTATCGATTATGCCATAAAATCAGTATCTGATAAAGAGATTACTTTAGAACGTAAAGGATTAATGCCTATGCCTATTGACCTTAAAGTAACTTATAACGACGACACTACAGAAAATTTTTATATCCCATTACAAATAATGCGAGGAGAAAAACAAACCAATGCAACAATTATTAATGATTGGGCGTGGGCCTACCCCACGTACAGTTTTAAAACGTCAAAAACCATTAAAACAGTTGAAATAGACCCTAAAAACTTAATGGCCGATATTAATAAAGACAATAACAAGAATTAGGTTAATCGTAATTAAATAAATAGTAAACCACTCAATAAATTAAGTGGTTTTTTTATACCAATGACTTAACTTCCTTAAACTTTTTTACCTTTAGCGCTTCTATGGATTTAACTTATAATAAAACCGAAAAACTTAAGCGTCAAAAAACAATTAATAAACTGTTTTCTGAAGGAAAATCGGTTTCGGCATACCCTTTGCAGTTAATTTATATGATTGAAGACAATAAACGCAAAGTTGGTGTCTCTGTAAGTAAGCGTAAATTTAAGAAAGCTGTAGAACGTATACGTATAAAACGATTGCTTAGAGAAGGCTACCGATTAAACAAATCGATATTAATAAACAACAAGCTAGATCACTATACGTTAATGATAATATATGTAGGAAAAGAAATGCCCGATTTTAAAACTATTGACCTTAAAATTAAAGGCATTTTAAAAAAACTAATTCAAACGCTTAAAGCAAATTAGTTTTATTCTGTGAAATTTGGATTTAAAGACATATCTTTAGTCCATATAGGCCTACTTGCTAAAATAGTAATTATTAGTGTTGTATAACTCTTTTATTATTTTAGAATAATGTAACAAAAGAAAAAGAACAAATGAAACATTTACTTAAACGTCGCCTATTAATTCCGGTTTTTGCTGTTGTTATATTGCTTACCGGAACCTCTTTTAAAAGCGATTTTTTTGAAATAGCTAAGCAAATAGAAATCTTCACAACTCTATTTAAGGAATTAAATTTAAACTATGTAGACGAAACCAATCCTGGAGATCTCATGGATAATGCTATTAAAAATATGCTTAATGAGCTCGACCCATATACCCGCTTTTATAACGAACAAGATGTTGAAGCTGAACGTATAAAACGTACTGGCGACTATACTGGGGTTGGAGCAAGTATAAAAACCTTAAAAGACAAATTAATAGTAATTGAGCCTTATAAAGATTACCCTGCCGATAAAGCTGGATTAAAAGCAGGTGACGAGATTATTAAAATAGACGGGATAGATTTATCTACCTATAAGGACGATGCTTCTAATCTTCTTAAAGGCAAACCCAATTCAGAATTTCAAGTTACTTATTCTAGACAAGGAAAAATTAATACTACAAAAATAAAGCGTAGTGAAATAGAAATTGATGCCGTGCCACACTTCTCAATGATAGATGAAAAAACGGGTTATATTGTGCTTAAAAAATTTAATACTAAAGCTTCTTCTCAAACGGGTTACGCCCTAAAAGATTTGAAAGCTCAAGGCGCAAAACAAATTATACTCGATTTAAGAAGCAATCCTGGAGGATTATTGCGCGAAGCAGTAAACGTTGTTAACCTTTTTGTACCAAGTGGTCAATTAGTTGTTACAACAAAGTCTAAAGTAAAAAAATATAACAAAACTTATTATACAAAAAATGAACCTATAGATACAGAAATTCCTATAGTCGTTTTAATAAATGGCAGAAGTGCTTCAGCAAGCGAAATTGTATCTGGCACATTGCAAGATTTAGATCGAGGTGTTATCGTTGGTTCCAGAAGTTTTGGCAAAGGTCTGGTACAGCGTCCTAAAAAATTAACCTATGGCACACAATTAAAAGTAACCATATCAAGATATTATACACCTTCGGGTCGTTGCATTCAAGCCTTAGACTATTGGAATAGAGATAAAAAAGGAAATGCTGTTAGGGTTAAACAAAAAGATTACAATGCGTTTAAAACTAAAAACGGAAGAAAAGTATTTGATGGCGGCGGGGTTTTTCCTGATGAAGCACTAGAAAACACTAAAAACTCAGCAATAACCAAAGCGCTTTTAGGTAGTCAAAGTATTTTTGATTTTGCTACGAAATATTATTATAACAACAAAATTGAAGATATTAACACCTTTAAGTTATCAGATAACGATTTTTACGATTTTAAAAATTACGTAAAATCTAGCAACTTCAATTTTGAGACTGAAACTGAAAAATCTTTAGCTAAAGCATTGGAGGTTTCTAAAACTGAAAACTTAGACGATGATATTAAACGCGATTATGACGCCTTAATTACAAATCTTAACAGTTCTAAAACCTTGGCAATAGAAGAAAATAAAACTCAATTAATGAACTTATTAACAGACGAAATAGTAAAACGATATGTTTATAGAGAAGGCTTGTACGAATACTATAAAATTCATAACAATGAAATTAAAAAAGCAACCGAAATACTCTCTAACTCAAATAAATACAAAAGTTATTTAAAATAGTTATTACAAATGCTAATAAAGCCCTAACACAATTACAATGAAAAAATTAATATTATTACTATTCTGTATTGCAAATTTTTGTTTTGCTCAAAAAGAATACACACACGAAGTGTACTTCGATACAGATAAATATATTGTTCCCTTAACCGAAGAAAACAGGCTTCTACTATTTATTGAGTCTTTAAATGATGTTACCATTGGCAAGGTTTCTATATATGGTTTTACAGACGATAGAGGCTCGGATAATTATAACCTAACACTTTCTCAAAACCGAGCATTAGCTATAAAAGAAGTTTTTTCTGGTTACGATATTAGTGAAGATTTAATTACTAATGTAGATGGCAAAGGAGAGGTGCTACTAAAAGTTGTTAAAGAAAAAGACTTGCATAAAATAAGGGGGCTTAATCGTAAAGTAGAAATTATTGTTTCTTCAAAAAAAGCAGAAGAAAAACCAAAAGAAGAAATTAAAGAAGGCAAACCTTCAAACAATATACAAAAAACGATTGATGATATCGTTAAAGGTAGTGTTGAGGTAGGAGATAAAATACGCTTAGATAAGCTTTATTTTAAAACAGGTTATAGCGTAATTACAAAAGCTTCTAAACCTGTTTTATTAGAAATTGCAAAAATAATGTTAGAACACGATAATATTTATTTTTCAATACAAGGGCATGTATGCTGTACTAAAATGAGTAGAGATGCCGTAGATAAAAAAACGAAAAAACGAAATCTTTCGTTAGCCAGGGCAAAGTTTATTTACAATTATTTAGCAAAAAGAGGGGTAAGTAAAAGACGTATGAAATATGTTGGTTTAAGGCGTAAATTCCCTCTTGGTGGAGAACCCGAAAAAGACAGACGTGTAGAAATTCTTATAACTTATGTTGGTAAAAATATAGTAAAACGCGATTAGTTGTTTTCATAACCTATCAAAATCATACGGATGTTAGCTTTTAAGCACCTCAATTATAAGAATTAACCCTGTTTTTGGTTCTTAACGATGTCTCTTATTGTATATATCCAATTGTT
>JAHDGB010000001.1 GCA_020627885.1 Flavobacteriaceae bacterium
GCACAACTACGTACTCCCATTCAGTTTCTCCATTATTTGCTGTCCATGATATATCAGCACTTGTATCTGTTATGTTAGTAGCTGTAATTCCACTTGGTGGTGCACAAGTTTCAGCTGCTGAACATGATCTGACATTAATTTGGTCTATTGCTATGTCTCCAGTAATATTAGTACCATCGCCACCATAAGCAAACTCTATATATATAGCTTCACCTAAATACGCATCTAAATTTACTCCCACTGCAGCCCACTCATCTGCATCTACACCTTGCAATTGTCCTTCCCACGAAAACACGTTTGTAAACGGTCCTGTTGCAGAAGTAGACACACCAATATTTAAAGTTCCTGTTGCTGCACCATATGCATGCAAATAAAAAGATAATTCTGCACTATCTATATTTTCAGAGAAATCGATAACTGGTGTAATAGCAGATGCTATATTTGTTTGGTTATTAGATGCCTCATATTCTAAATGCACTCCTGGGTTTCCATCCCATGAGTTTAATGGCCCTGTATTTGGTGAGTTATCATTTGGATTTGTAATTCTCCAATTCCCTGTTGTAATATGACCGTTAAATCCAGTACCTGTCCAACCGGTTGGATCTGTGTTTTCAGTAGTTCCAAAAGTTTCTATAAATACAACTGCTTCTGTTCCGTTAGAACCACAATTAACGCCAACTGGCTCTGCCGGAGGCAGTTTTAAAGTTGTAAAAGATATTGGCCCTACCCAATTACTAAATCCGCCATTTAAACAATTAGCTCTTACATAGACTTCATATTCTGTTGAAGGATTCAATCCTGTTACACTTGTATTAGTTGCTGTAACTGCTGTACCAGAACTTGTCGGTATCCCAGTCCCTATTGGTTGAACAACATATTCCCAATTCGATTCACTGCCACCTGCATTCCATGAAACATCAGCACTTACGGCAATAATATTAGATGCAGATAAGTTTGTAGGGGCTAAACAAAAATCGCCACAAGATTCGATCTTAATAGCATCGATAGCAATATCTCCTGTACTAGCTGTCCCGTTTCCACTATAAGAAAATTCAATAAAAATTGTTTGCCCTATGTAACTGTCTAAATTTACTCCAACAGATACCCAATCTTCTTCTTCACTAGTCTGTAAATTTCCTGTCCATGAATAAGCTGTTGTAAATGGTCCACTAGCAGAAGTAGAAACACCTATATTTAATGTCCCAATAGCTGGGCCAAAAGCATGCATATAGAATGACAACTCAGCGCCATCTGCTGCGTTAGATAAATTTATTGCTGGCGTTATGGCAGACGCAACATTAGTTGAGCTTCCAGATGATTCATATTCTAAATGCACACCTTCATTACCATCCCATGTATTTAATGGTCCTGTTCCTGTTGTGTTTGCTCCTGGTTTTGTAATTTGCCAATTTCCATTAGCTGCATTACCATTAAATCCTGTCCCTGTCCAACCTGAAGGCGCTACGTTTTGAGTAATCCCAAAACCTTCTTCAAAAGCTATTGATGCGCTTCCAGTAGAACAAGTAACTCCTACTGGAACTGGTGGAGGGCCTAAAGTTGTAAACGTTATTGGTCCCGCCCATTCACTAAATCCATCAGTCAAACAATTCGCTCTTACATAGACTTCATATTCCGTTGTAGCGTTTAAACCAGTGGTATTCACATTATCTGCAGTTGTAGCTGTTCCTGAACTTGTTGGTATCCCTGTTCCTACTGGTTGTATTACATACTCCCAATTAGACTCCCCTGCATTTGAAGTCCACGATACATTTGCGCTATTAATTGTTATATTACTCGCTATTATGTTACTTGGAGCAGTACAAGAAACAATACACGATTCTATTTTTATTTGATCTATAGCTATATCTGCTTCAGCATTTGTACCTGTCCCACTATATGAAAACTCAATATATATTGTTTCCCCAATCTTATTATCTATATTAATTCCTACTGGAACCCATGCCTCTGCGTCTGTTAGTTGTAATTCTCCTGTCCATGCGTATATTGTATCAAAAGGCCCAGTTTGTGATGAAGACACACCGACATTAAGTGTTCCTATTGAATCCCCAAAAGCATGCATATAAAAAGATAATTCTGCACTTCCAGAAGAAGATGTTAAATCAATAGCCGGAGTAATTGCTGAGGCCACATTTGTAGAATTTCCAGATCCTTCATATTCTAAATGCGCTCCAGGGTTAGAATCCCACGAATCAGATGGGCCTGTATTTGCGGTATTAGCATTTGAAAGAGTAATTCTCCAATCTCCATTTATTAAATTTCCTTTGAATTCTGTTCCTGTCCATCCAGCTGGCACTGTATTCTCTGAAAGACCAAATTCTTCAGTAAATATATCTGTTAAAACTCCTGAAGAACAACTAACTCCTACTGGAGCTGGGGGTGGCATTTTTGCTGTTTTAAAATTCACAGGGCCATGCCACAAACTAAACCCATTAGATTCACAATTTGATCTAACATACACCTCGTAATCTGTATCTGCAGTTAAAACCGATAAGGTTGCATTTGTTACTGTTGTTGAAGTCCCATTCCCTGTAGGGCTTCCTATTCCTTGTGGCTGAACAATATATTCCCAACTCGTTTCAGAGCCATTAGACGTCCAGGAAATATCTGCCGTTATGGCTGTTATGTTATTAACTACAATATCGCTAGGGGCTATGCATACATTTCCACAAGCCTCCACTTTTATATTATCTAAAGCAATATCACCAGTATCTGCTGTACCAGTGGCATTATAAGAAAACTCTATATAAATTGTCTGCCCCATATAGGCATCCAAATCGATACCAACTGGCACCCATGCTTCTGCATCTGATCGTTGTAGTTCTCCATTCCATGTAAATACATTAGTAAAAGTCCCAGTAGACGAAGTAGATACACCAACATTTAATGTCCCTATAGCTGTTCCATAGGCATGCATAAAAAATGATAATTCTGCACCATCTACTGCTGATCTCATATCAATAGCTGGTGTAATTGCTTTCGCTACAGTTGTTGCATTCCCTGAAGCATCATATTCTAAATGGATTCCATTTGCTGTTCCATCGCTTGAAGTTAATGGTCCTGTATTTGGTGTATTTACACCTGCTTGAGTAATTGCCCAATTTCCACCATTATTTGTTGTGCCATCAAAACCTGTTCCTGTCCATCCAAAAGGAGCAACCTTTTCTTCATTTCCAAAATTCTCATCGAATATCACTGTAGATAATCCTGTGGTACAAGTTACCCCAACAGGAGGGTTTGGTGGTGTTCTTGAAGTCGTAAAATTTATTGGCCCAACCCAATTACTGTAACCACCAATTAAACAATTAGCTCTTACGTATACTTCGTATGTTGTTTCTGCGGTTAACCCCGTTGAATTATATGACGTTACTGTAGTTTCATTCCCTGTAGTAGTTGGTATTCCAGTTCCTGCTGTTTGAACAACGGTTTCCCAAACTGGCTCTGTACCCCCTGCTTCCCAATTAATATCTGCTGAATTATGGGTTATATTCGAAATTGTAATATTTGTAATGTCTGGACATGTTGGAGGGCCTTGAGATGTAGATGATAAAGTTGGTGAGCTCATACAAAAACCTGCAGCCCATTGGTCACCATCATAATAGACAATACGGTATTTAAACCCTGTTAATTGTGAAACACTAAAGTTTTCAATGTTTAAAAAATCAGATTCAAAAGACACGAAAGATCCATTACAAAAATTAGAACTTGGGGCTCCTGGTGTTGAAGCCTCTATTGCATTACCCCAATTGATCCAAGTATTAGTATCTGCATTCCAATACTGCAACGCTATACTATCATTTACAGACTCCCATTTAAAAACGTATGTCGATTTAATTATTAAATAATTCTCTCCTGCTGTACGAGCTGAAGATATATCGATAACTGGAGACTCTGCTGCTATTTTATCTTTTTCGTCTTGACCAGCTTCATTATCATCATAACCAAAATTAGAACCTGTTGTTGGATTGCCAATAAGAATCGCCGAGTTTGTACTAAATTCTCCTGCAACTGTTAAAGCCCAAGATGTATTTGGCCAATTTGCTGGCTCATTTACTGCCTGTGAAAAAATGTGTTGGTATACGGAAAATAGAAGTAGGGATAAAACTATCTTTTTCATTTTTTTTTGGGTTGTTAATCAATTAGGCGACTAAGCTAAATAAAATAATCATTGATAGCCCACTAATACCAGTATAATAGACTAAATCATATAAATTCCCGATTAAAAGATTAAAAAAACAAAGAATTGTTCATTACTTGTTGAAAAAAATATTTTTTTTACAAAAAACTCAGTAAATAATGAGTTTTTGCTAAAAAAATAGCAAAAAAACACAATTAAACAGAAGGATTCGGAATCTCTTCATGTATTTTATCTATTTTTTTAAGAATATCTTTATCAAGTTTTAAATATATGCTATTGATGTTCTCTTTTAATTGTGTTATTGATGTCGCTCCTATAATATTACTAGTAACAAATTCTTTATTACTAACAAATGCCAATGCCATTTGAGCTAAAGATATATTATTATCTTCTGCTAATTTTAAATATTTTTTTGTAGCAATGGTTGAAGACTCACTGCTATATCTTGAAAATCTCGGAAATAGTTTTAATCTAGAATTTTCTAACGCAGTATTTTTAATATATTTTCCAGACAAAACACCAAAAGCCATTGGAGAATATGCCAATAATCCTATATTTTCTCTAATAGACACTTCTGCCATATCCCCTTCAAAAGCTCTATTGATTAAAGAATATGCATTTTGAACAGTTATTGGTCTAGATAAATTATTTTTTTTAGACTCATATATGTAGCGCATTGTCCCCCAGGCTTTTTCATTCGAAATTCCTACATTTCGAATTCGACCTTTCTTCACTTCATTATCTAAATTTTCTAAAACAGTTTTAAAATTATCTTCCCATCTATCTTTCTCATTATGCTTATAATCTCTAATTCCAAATGTATTAGTTCCTCGTTCTGGCCAATGTAATTGATATAAGTCTATATAATCGGTTTGTAATCTTTTTAATTCTAAATCTATAGCCTCTTCAATACTATTTCCTTTGAACCCAGATGTTCTTATATGTGCAGTGTAATCGCCCGGTCCAGCAATTTTAGAAGCCAAAATAATTTTATTTCTATGTCCCGTTTTTTTTAACCAATTCCCTATAATTTTACTCGTTCTTCCTTGTGTTTCTGCAGTTGCTGGCACAGGATATAACTCGGCAGTATCTACAAAATTAACACCGTTTTCGAAAGCATAATCTAATTGTTCATGACCTTCTTCTTCTGTATTTTGGTTGCCCCATGTCATAGATCCTAAACATATTTTACTTACTTTAATATCTGTATTGGGTAGTATATTATATTCCATCTTAATCTATGCTAATAAGTGTTATATTTCAAATTTTGTTTAAATATAAAAAGACCTTCCATGTTTTATAACATGAAAGGTCTAAATATTTTATTTGAATTAAATTTATTTTAGAATGAGTAACTCAATCCTAATAACCAATAAGTTTGTAATTTATTATCTATATTTTCAAACGAAGGAACATCAGCAGCTGGTATAGCTGTTAAATCGGCTATTTGACTTTGTGCATAATTAACAGTTTCTTGTTTATTATCTCTTAAACCAACATCAAAGCCAATTCCAATTTTTTTCCATAGCATATATGAAAATGAGTTTATCCACGTCCAGTTAGATAAGTTTGAGCTTTTATAACTCTGAAACATTGACAGGTTAGACTTAAAACTTATTGCTCCTATTTGTCTTGTATAATCTGCTACAATTTTTGCCCCCAATGAAGATTCAAATACAGTATCTCCTTTACTAAACACAAAATTGTAATTTAATGGGTGTATTACTACCACCAAGTTTTGAATAGGCGTCCAAGTGGCTCCCACACCAAAATCTAAGTATCCAGGATCGTTAAAGTTATCAATTATTGTTGTTCTATACTCTGCTAAAGCAGATATCGCCCATTTTTCGCTTAATTTTCTACCATACAATGATGAAATATTAAACACATCTGTAGTTTGTTCAAAATCTTTACTATCTATAGGATTATCTTTATTATCTAATTTAACCCATCCTAAATTAATGTTAGCTGAATTTCTCCAGAAAAACTTTTCTTGATTTAAGTTTGCAAAACCATTTACTGTGAAACCTATATTTCCAGAAGAATTGTTTGCTGCTGCCTGAGAATACCAGTTATTAAATTCAGATATACTACCTCCAATTGTACCAAAAGCGCCTTTTGTCCACCCTGGAAGGGCATCTATTTTTGCTTGAATAGCATTTGCCTCAGCTTGTAATGCATCTGCTTCTGCTTGCTTTTCGGCTTTTTGAGTTTTAAGTTCTTCTTTAGTCTGAGCATTAATCGTTGTCAAACCTAAACAGAAAGCAACAGATAATATTATTTTTTTCATATTGTTTGTTTATTTTTATTGAAGCAAAAATATGTTAAAATCCTATCTTGAAACTGAAAATCACAAAAATTTAAACAAAATAATAGATAAAACGATCATTTTTGTCGACGATTAACGTTTATATAATGGAACCGAAGAACAGGCCTCTCCAAACATAATTGACTTAACGATTGGTTTTATTTTATTAGAAATCATAATATAAGCTGCCTCAGGAATCTGCTTTTTTGTGCACCCTTTTATTATTACTGGTCTATCTTTATATGGCGAAATATCAAATTCATTAATACTGTTCTGGTACAATGCAATTTCAAGATCTCTCAGACTTCCCAAAACGGTATATTTAGCATAGGGCTGAAGTTCTAATGCAACTAACATGTATGCCCAAGCTGGAATAATCGCATCAGATGAACATATAACAGCTATATATTTATTCTCATACTGTGACCAATCATGAGATTTAACATAGGCTCTAAATTCTTTTTCACGTAGCACTAAACCTTCATATAACCATTCTTTAACATCGAGGAGCACACGACTCCCTTCTAGGTATAAATCTTCAAGATCTATAACCTTTAATTTACTATTTGCTACTCGATTTAGTATTTCGTCTGCCACACTATTACTCTTTTTTATATTTTTTTAGTAAAGATCAAAATTAAAGCATTCCTAATTCTAATTTTGCCTCTTCACTCATTAACTCTTGAGTCCATGGCGGATCGAATGTAATCTCTACCTCTGCGTCTTTAACTTCTTTTAATGATTTAACTTTTTCTTCAACCTCTAAAGGAAGTGTTTCTGCTACGGGGCAATTAGGGGTTGTTAATGTCATTAAAACCTTAACTTCACGATCTTCATTTACAAAAACATCGTAAATTAATCCTAATTCATAGATATCTACCGGAATCTCAGGATCGAATATTGTTTTTAACACTCTAACTATTTTCTCTCCTAATTCGTTTGCGTTTATTTCTATATCACTCATTTTTTAATTGTGTTTGGTAGGCAATAGCATACATTTTTAATTGCTTAATCATACTCACTAATCCATTAGCTCGAGTTAATGATAAATGCTCTTTAAGTCCAATTTTATCAATAAAATCTGTATTAGCTTCAATGATTGCTTTTGGACTTTGATTTGAAAAAACGCGAACTAAAATTGCTATAATTCCTTTGGTAATAATTGCATCACTATCTGCAGTAAAAACCACTTTTCCATTATTCATTTCAGCATGAACCCATACCTTACTTTGACAACCTTTTATTATATTATCGTCATTTTTATATTGTTCTTCTATAATTGGTAATGACTTACCTAAGTCAATCATATACTGATAACGTTCTTCCCAATCGTCAAACATAGAAAACTCATCTATTACTTCCTCTTGGGCAGATATAATGGTTTGCATTTTTAATTTTTCTTAGTTATTGCTGTTAAAATATGATCTATTATACTTGCCAATTTAATATGTGGGTTACCAGCATCAAAAGTAACTGTAGAGTAGGTTTTATCTTGTTTCGTTATTTTTAATCTAGCCATTGGCTTAGCATCATATGTATGTGTTTTACTAGGTGCTTCTAATTCTGGTATTTCATTTAAGTTAATAGCTTCAATTTCTTTCATTAAATTAGCCCATAATGCTTTATCGCAAGGTTTTGTTTCAAACTCGCCGTCATGCTTAAACTTACCATAAACGGTTTCTGAAGTAATTTTTATTAGCTTGTGGTAACCCCTACTATTTTCTTTATATTCAATCACCATATCATTTTGAATATTTTCAACGTCTTTATTTATAGACACTTCTTCTTTAACGGTATTAGTTACTGATTTTTTAGCCCCTCCACAAGCATTTATAAATGTTACTACTGTTAATATCATTAAAAATTTCATATCAATATTTTATTATGTGTTAATCGTTTATAATATTACAAAAAAGATACCAAAACATTATGATAACATTAATTTTGCTTTTTTTACTCCGCTTACTAAAGCATCTATTTCTTCTTTAGTGTTATAAAATGAAAAAGAGGCTCTTATTGTTCCTGGTATTTTGTAATAGTCCATAATGGGTTGCGCACAATGATGACCAGTCCTAACTGCTATTCCCATTTTATCTAATAAAGTTCCCACATCATAGGGATGAATACCTTTTAAATTAAACGATATAACCGATGTTTTATTTTTTGCCTCACCATATATAGTCAAACCTTCTATTTCTAAAAGCTCTTTTGTTGCATACTGTAAAAGCTCAATTTCATAATTTTCTATAGTTTTAAACCCTATATTATTAATATAGTCAATTGCTGCTCCAAAAGCAATACCTCCGCATATATTTGGTGTTCCGGCTTCAAACTTATGAGGTAAAGTAGCGTAAGTCGTTTTTTCAAAAGAAACTGTAGCAATCATTTCACCTCCTCCTTGATAAGGCGGTAACATATTTAACCATTTTTCTTTTCCATATAATACACCTACACCTGTTGGTCCATAAATTTTATGAGCGGAAGCTACATAAAAATCAACCCCCAATTCTTGAACATCTGGTTTTATATGTGGGCAAGCTTGAGCTCCATCTACCAAAACAGCCGCACCCACATGGTGAGCTTTATCTATGATTGTTTTTATAGGGTTTATAGTTCCTAATGCATTAGAAACATGGTTAACAAATACCAATTTTGTTTTTTCTGAAAGTAATTTATCATATTGGTCTACAACCAATTCTCCTTCCTGATTCATTGGTATTACTTTTAAAATTGCCCCAGTTTTTTCACAAAGCATTTGCCAAGGCACAATGTTGCTATGATGCTCTAAGGCAGAAACAATAACTTCATCTTTTTCTTTTAAGATCTGAGAAAAACCACTAGAAATAATATTTATACCATGAGTAGTTCCTGATGTAAATATAATCTCATGCTTTTTCTTGGCATTAAAATGATTCTGAATTTTAGTTCTAGCCTCTTCATATTTATCTGTCGCTTCTTGACTTAAGGCATGTACTCCTCTATGAATGTTTGAGTTATAACTCGTGTAATAATCTACAATAACATCTATTACTTGTTTTGGAGTTTGGGAGGTTGCTGCATTATCTAAATAAACTAATTGTTTACCATTTACCTCTCTTTCAAGTATCGGAAAGTCTTTTCTTATGTTTTTTATCTGAAACATCCTCTTAATATCTTCTTTAATAATCATGCCTTTTAAGGGATTTTTACAGATCAAAGCCAATATTAACGCCCAATTTATTTGCTATTAATTTAGTAATCCTTTGCTTCATCTGTGGGATCTTTACAGAACTTAATACATTATTACTAAATGCAAACATAAGTAATGCTTTAGCTTCCTTTTTAGGAATTCCGCGAGAACGCATATAAAACATTGCACTGTCATCTAATTGGCCTATAGTACAACCATGAGAGCATTTAACATCATCTGCAAAGATCTCTAGCTGTGGTTTTGTATTTATAGTTGCTTTATCGCTCAATAATATATTATTATTAGCCTGAAATGCATTGGTTTTTTGAGCTTCTTTTTCGACAAGAACTTTCCCATTAAAAACCCCTGTAGATTTATCGCCAAAAATACCTTTATAATCTTGATGACTTTCACAATTAGGTTCTATATGATGCACCAACGTGTTATGATCGACATGTTGCTTATCTCCAATAATAGTAATTCCTTTCATTGTGGAATCCACTCGCTCTCCTTTTTGAAAAAAATTAAGGTTATTTCTTATAAGTTTTCCTCCAAAAGAAAAAGTATGTACACTACAAAAACTTTCGCTTTTTTGTTCTACATATGTATTATCAACTAATGAGGCCTCTTGGTTATCATTTTGCAATTTATAATAATCAACTATTGCTCTCTTACTTGCAAAAATTTCTGTAACACTGTTAGTTAAAACGGGATTATCTGTTAAACTTTGATGCCTTTCAATAATTTGAACATGAGAATTTTCTTCTACTACAATTAAATTTCTAGGTTGAAGCATTAAAGCAGCTTCATTTCCTGTTGAAAAATGTAGTATTTGAATTGGCTTATCTACCAATTGATTTTTTGGAATATGAATATACGCACCTTCTCTAGAAAATGCTGTGTTTAATTGAGTCAAACTATCTTTCGCAACAATTTTATTGAAATAATTTTCAATGATAGGCTTGTATTTTGATTTTTCTAATGCAGACGACATTAAACACACGTCTATCTTGTCATGTGTTGTTTCAGATAAGTGTGAAGAAAATTTCCCATCAACAAATACTATTTTATAAGTATCCATATCATGAATAAAATACCTTTTAACATCTTTATATTCAAGCGCTTTTTCTTGCTTAGGAAATACACTATAATCGTGCTTCAAAACTCCTTTTAGCGAAGTGTACTTCCAATCCTCATCTCTTTTAGATGGAAACCCTAAATTTTCAAAGGTTTTTATGGCTTCATTTCTTATATCATGAATTTTCGAATCTACATTTACATGGTTTTCGAAAACTAAGAAAGATGATACTAATTTGTCTTTTAATTCCATTTTTTAGTTGTTAGGATTTAACTATTAGTTTTTAATGTTCACTGTAGATATTTACTTTTTTTATTAAGCCTCATTCTACAATAATCATTCCGAGTACAATTTATTAACTACTCAAAACTAATTACTAATTATGCATTCACCTCTTCTTTAATCCAATCGTATCCTTTTTCTTCCAACTCGAAAGCTAGTTCCTTAGTCCCAGATTTTACAATTTTACCGTTGTATAATACATGGACATAATCAGGAACTATATGGTCTAACAATCGTTGATAATGTGTTATTACAATTACTGCATTATCTTTAGATTTTAATTTATTAACACCATTAGCAACTATTCTAAGTGCATCAATATCTAGGCCTGAATCCGTTTCGTCTAATATTGCTAATTGAGGCTCTAACATTGCCATTTGAAAAATTTCATTACGTTTTTTCTCTCCTCCAGAAAACCCTTCATTTAATGGTCTAGACAAAAATTTACGATCAATTTCTAAGAGTTCAGCTTTTTCTCTAATTTTTTTAAGCATATCCTTTGCAGGCATATCCTCTAACCCTTGTCCTTTTCGAGTTTCGTTAATTGCTGTTTTTATAAAATTTGTAACAGAAACTCCAGGAATTTCTACAGGGTATTGAAAGGATAAGAAAACACCTTTATGCGCTCGTTCTTCAGCTGACAATTCCTGTATATCTTCTCCATGTAAAATAATTTCTCCTTTTTCAACCTCATAATCTTCTTTTCCAGAAATTACAGATGCTAAAGTACTTTTACCAGATCCATTTGGTCCCATTATAGCATGTACTTCCCCAGCTTTAACCTCTAAATTAATCCCTTTTAAAATTGATTTATCTTCTACACTTGCATGCAGGTTTTTTATCTTTAACATAGTTTTTAACTTCCTATTTTAACAACTTCGTTTGCTTTTTTTCCTAGTGCCTCAACACTAATAATTTCTTTAACTCGAATACTAAATGGCCAACCCTCTTCTCCTGTTGGCAATGGAATAATCTCTCCTCTAACTACCACTTTAATTCCATCTGTTTTTTCTTTTCTATATTGGGCGCCCATTTTGTATAACTCGTGCATTTTATCATCTATTTTAACACCATATACTTCATGACCTGTTTGTAATACCGCAGCATCCTCATAAAAAATAAATTCTCCACTTAAAAGTGTTAACCCGTCTTTTGTTTTTTCGGTTTGTTCCGATTTACTTGTTTCATCTATAGATTCTTCTTTAACAGTTTTTGCGTCTTGCTTACAGCTTATAAAAGCTGAAATACTTAATAAAAAAATAAAAATGTGTTTTACCATATTAATTAATTTTATGCATTTAGAATTTTGGTTGATTTCGAATTTAATATATTATCCTACGCTACCCTCTAAACTTATTTCTAATAACTTTTGAGCTTCTACTGCAAACTCCATTGGTAGTTTATTTAAAACTTCTTTACTAAAGCCATTAACAATTAATGCTATTGCCTTCTCTGTATCTATACCTCTTTGGTTACAATAGAAAATCTGATCTTCACCTATTTTACTTGTTGTTGCTTCATGTTCTATTTGTGCCGTTTTATTCTTTGCTTCTATGTACGGAAATGTATGGGCTCCACACTCGTTACCCATTAATAAACTATCACATTGCGAAAAATTACGAGCATTGTCTGCCCTTGAGCTTATTTGAACCAAGCCTCTGTAACTGTTCTGAGACTTCCCAGCTGATATCCCTTTAGATATAATTGTAGATTTTGTATTTTTTCCTAAATGAATCATTTTTGTTCCTGTATCTGCTTGCTGATAATTATTGGTTACAGCTATTGAATAAAATTCCCCTACAGAATTATCTCCTTTTAGCACACAACTAGGGTACTTCCATGTTACTGCACTACCTGTTTCAACTTGTGTCCAAGAAATTTTAGCATTTGTCTCACATAGCCCTCGTTTAGTAACAAAATTATAGACCCCACCTTTCCCTTCGGCATTTCCAGGATACCAATTTTGCACTGTCGAGTATTTTATTTCTGCATTATCAAGCGCTATTAATTCAACTACTGCAGCGTGCAATTGGTTTTCATCTCTACTTGGCGCCGTACACCCTTCTAAATAACTAACATAACTGTCCTCATCTGCAATAACCAAAGTCCGTTCAAACTGACCTGTTCCTGCTTGATTAATTCTAAAATAGGTCGATAATTCCATTGGACATCGCACGCCTTTAGGAATGTAACAAAATGAACCATCACTAAATACCGCAGAATTTAATGCGGCATAAAAATTATCTTTTTGAGGTACTACACTTCCTATATATTTCTTCACAAGTTCTGGATGCTCTTTTATAGCCTCAGAAATACTCATAAAAATAATTCCTTTTTCTCCTAGTGTTTTTTTGAAAGTCGTTGCCACTGAAACAGAATCTACCACAATATCCATTGCAATATTATTCATCTTCTTTTGTTCATCTACAGATATCCCTAATTTTTTATACATGGCTAGTAGATCTGGGTCGACATCGTCTAAAGTTTTATTAGGATCTATAGATGCTGGTGCGGAATAATATGCAATTGACTGAAAATCTGGTTTTACATAATTTACATTTGCCCATTCTGGTTCTTCCATTTCTTTCCAAACTTTGAATGCATCTAAACGCCAATCTGTCATCCATTCTGGCTCTTCTTTCTTTTTCGAAATAGCACGAATAACATCTTCATTTAAACCAATAGGGAATGTTTCAGATTCTATATCTGTATAAAAACCATATTCATACTTTTTGGTTTTTAGTTCTTCTCTTAAATCGTCTTCTGTATACTTACTCATCTTTTTAACCTAGCTTCTAATTATAATGAAAATGATTCTCCACATCCACAAGTACGATTCGCATTAGGATTATTAAACACGAAACCTGTACCGTTAAGACCTCCTGAATACTCTAGTGTTGTACCTACTAAATACAAAAAGCTTTTTTTATCGACAATAATCTTTATACCATTATCTTCAAAAATTTTATCATTGTCTTCTGGAGTTTTATCAAATTTCAAATCGTACGACAACCCAGAACACCCTCCACTTTTAACACCAACTCGAACATAGTCTTGAGTTGGGTTAAAACCGCCTTCACTCATCAGTTCTATAACTTTATTTTTTGCTACTTCTGAAACTTTAATCATTACTTTACCAATTAGAATTAATCTAAATAATTGCAAATATACAATTTCAGTCCCTTTTTTCCTCAGAACCTAACATTATATTTACATATAGAGCTATAGTAAAAAACTATTAATTTATAAAGTCCGGATTGGTCAGAAAAGAAGGATCTGACAACGATAGAAGAAATGCTTTTAAATCTGATTTATCTTGATCTGAAAGCCCTACACCTCCTTGGTCTATTTTTTTCATAAGTGGGTCTATAGTTTCAGAACGCTTTAACCCTTCACTATAGTGATTTATAACTTCTTCTAGGGTATTAAAACGACCATCGTGCATATATGGTGCAGTGTAAGCAAGGTTACGAATTGATGGAGATTTAAATTTACCATAATCATTGGTATCTCCACTTACTGCTCCCAAACCTAAATCTGTAAATGTTTCGTCTAATCCGTTATTATGAAAAACATTATCTGTCCACAAAGGATTATTATTATCGCCATGACAATGGAAACAATCACCTCGTTCTTCATCCATAAAAACATTAAAACCATTTAGTTCTTCGGCTGTTAAAGTAATTTCTCCTAACAGGTACTTATCAAACCTAGAATTACCAGAAATTAGAGTACGCTCAAATTGAGCCAAAGCTCTACTTACAAGTTCTTTTGTTATAACAGTATTATCCCCGAAAGCTTTATTAAATAATTCTGGGTAATCAGAATTGCTCTTTAACTTTACAACAACATCATCCCAATTAGCATGCATTTCTATAGGGTTTTGCACAGGCTCCAAAGCTTGGCGTTCAAGACTTAATTCCTTCCCATCCCAAGCAAAGCGTTCATCAAAATTCCAAGCTAAATTAAATAACGGCATAGAATTTCGAGTCCCTTGATTACCGTCTATACCTGTGCTAAATTGAGAGTTATCTGTAAATGCTTTTTCTGGCGCATGGCAATTAGCACAAGCCATAGTATTATCGCCAGACAAAATAGTATCGTAAAATAATTTTTTACCTAAAGCTACACCCTCAAGAGTTTGTGGATTCCCGGTAGGTATTACAGGAGCAATTAATTTCTGCTCAAATAAGTTTGGTATTTTTAATGCTAATGGTGTAGGCACATATTTTTCTACTACAGGATTAGTAGTGTCATCTTTTGAACAACTAATGCTAAAAAAACAAATTATTAAAACAGTATGTACCCAATATTTTCTCACCTTAAACTTTTATTGTGTCACTGCTCCTAAAGAAAATACATTTTGCCCATTTTCATTCATCAATTTCTGAGCAGCAGAATTTCCCATAAGCATTTGGTTATGAACACTCAAATCCCATACATTAGGACCTTTAAACCACTGAGCCACATTCATTTTTACTTCTATAGCAGTATTTGCATTTATTGAAACTATTCCTAGTTCTACATTTATAAAAGTTGGCTGATCTGGAAACGTTGGCGGACCATCTGGCATATTAGGATCAACCGCTCTAATATTGTGATAGTTAAACCCTGCTGATGGGCTACCATTAACTCTATACTTGCCATCGAGTTGCATATAATGATATCCCCCTCCCATAGATGGAGGAACACCAAAAGAAGCCGAATTTAAATCTGCATAAGCTCCGTCTGTATTGTCTTCGGTTTTTAACCCATAAGTAAAAGACACTTTATATTCCCCAGCAGGCAGCTGAATTTCTGGAGTATAGCTTAAGTTTATACCATCGGCCACATTAATAAGGTTATGGCCATCGAACATTATTGCTTCTCCAGTAGAATTAGTAAATGTAACATCAGATATTAAATATCTAAACCTAGGTCCTATATTTACATCGTCTCCATTTTCAGTAACATAATCTGTACTTTCCATATCTTCAGCTGTTACAGGCGTTCCATCCCAATCATGAACAAAGTTAAGTGTTGCTTGAACTTTAACTATTACTTTATCATCTTCATCTTCACTACATGATATAAGTGTTATTATAAATAACAATAAAAGCGCTGTTGTCTTTCTCATTTTCTTTTTTTTAAATTTCTATTCTTTTTTAATTTTAATTAATAATATGTCACTAGAGCCTTTATTGTCTGCAATTACTCCATCACTACTATAGGTTTCACCAACAGCAACTATACTACCATCATTTAATTCGGCAATATCGTATAAAAAATCTATATTAGATCCACCTATACTTACCTGCCCTTTTAAATTACCATTAGAATCGATTTTAACAATCCAACCATCATTTTGCCCTCGATTAAGAGTTGCATCTCCATCCTCACTCCTTGATGCAGCTGCTATTAGATAGCCCCCATCACTAGAATTAACTATTTTTTCTGCTGTATCAAATTGACTACCACCTATTGATTTATTGGAAATCAAATCTCCTGTTGGAGATATTTTAATTAACCATATATCTCCTAAGCCTTTATTTTCTGTTACATCCAAATCATTACTTCTAACGGATCCAATAATTAAATAATTTCCATCGTTAGTTTTTACAATACTAGAGCCTCTATCTATTTCTGAGCCACCATATGATTTCTCCCATTCTAAAATTCCTTCATTAGAGATTTTTGTAACCCAAAAATCATAAGAACCTTTATAACCTGTTATATCTACATCCGCACTATCAGAATCCCCTACAATAATATAACCTCCATCATCGGTCTGAATCACATCTTTTGGCTCTTCTGTAAGACTTCCTCCAAAATATTTACTCCATTCTAAATCACCGTTCTCAGCTATCTTAATTGCCCAATAATCGCCTCCTGCATGCACATCAGATAATGCTGTTAACGTATTCCCTTCTCCTTCAGAACTTGTAACATCTAATGATCCTGTTAATAAATAACCGCCTTCACTTGATTTAATTATTGATGTTCCGAAATCTGACCCTAAATAGCCATATGATTTTTGCCATATAATACTTCCAGAAGAAGACAATTTAAGTACCCAATAATCTTTTGCACCAGCATTAGCCGTAACGTCTCCATCATTACTTGTACTGTAGCCTATTACAGCAAAGCTACCATCTGTGTTTTCTAAAATATCAAAACCTCGATCATTACCTGTTCCTCCATATGTTTTACTCCATTGTAAAACACTTGAAGCACTAAATTTTAACAAATACAAATCATAGTCCTCATTATCTTTATCTGTTATATCCCCATCTACACTTTGCGTGTATCCAAAAACAACATATCCCCCGTCTTGAGTTGCCACAATAGATCTAGCACTATCATTTTTACTACCCCCAAACGTTTTAACAACATCTACCACCCCTAAATTAGTAGTAACATTGTCGGAAACTATAATGGCATTTTTATTAGCTGGCACATCAACAGAACACCCAACAAATATTAAAATGCTAAAAAAAACAATAATTACAATATTTTCTTTTTTCATGGTTTTACTTTTTAGAGCATCATATTTTTAGTTTTAATCACTCTTTCTTACAACAAATAATCCTCTATCAATATCGCTAATAATAATATTTCCACTAGGAAAATAAGGATATACGCTCCATACTCCATTAAAATCTGGAGCATCATCTTCAGGGTAGGTATCAAAATATCCTACTTCAGTTATCGGATTAACTTCCGATGCTACATTTGATACGTCTAACACACGTAATCCGGCTCTATAATTTGCCAAATAATATTTATTCCCTTTTATATAGCCATTATGATCTATCGCAGAAGTTGTCCCTATATATGTGCTTAACAGTAATGGGTTATCCAAATCACTAAAATCAAAAACTAAAGTTTTGGTATTAAAACCAAAATCCAACTCATCTACTTCATCCCCAAGAATAAAATAACGCTGATCTTCTGTAAACCATCCTTGATGAGGATATGCAGCTTGAGAGTAACCTAATTTACCTAACGGGATAACATTTGCTTTATCAGTAACATCTAAAATTACTATTTCGTCTGTATTACCATTACTTCCAATATATATTTGCTTCCCTTCATGTTCTACATCAGGTCCAGAATATGTTATAACCTGAGCATCATGACTATAACCTGCATCAGAATATCCCCCTAGTGACAAAGGTGCTAATGGATTAGAAATATCTACAAACGTTGGTCCTCCTCCATATGTATTGCATCCAACTAGATAGGCAACAGCTTCCGTTTCGTTAATAACAATATTATGGCAACTTCCTACTTCATTATAAACCGTATCTGGATTAAAAATTTCAGGAATTGTTACTATATTTCTCAACCTTGTTAAATCAAAAACTTGCATGCCATGAGCTCCTACATTATCTGCAACAATAAAGGCATAATCATTATATATTTTAACATCACGCCATACGCTATCACTAGTAGCTGTATTTATACGCCCTAAATACACTGGTTCGGTTGGGTTAGATATATCTACAAAAGCTGTACTATTAGATGTTCCTATTATAGCATACTCTTTTAAGGTAGTAGAGTCAGTCCATCCCCAAATATCACTCCCCCTGGGGGTTCCTACATTTGAAGCTAAAACTGATATAGGAATATGTGCTAATAAATCATAGCCTTTACATGGGTATTCTCCAGCTCTTCCATTTTCACAATAAAAAAGAGGGGTAACACTTTCACAAGCATCACCCACTCCATTATTATCTTTATCCTGTTGATCTGTATTAGCTATGTTAATGCAATTATCTACATTATTAGCAATACCATCCCCATCATTATCATTAGGGTTACTCCCATCACAAACATCTCCAACACCATCACCATCTTGATCTTCTTGATTTGGGTTTGCTATAGAAATACAATTATCGATCGTATTTAAAATACCATCATTATCGTCATCTACAACTGTAGGGCTACCACCTGAATGATCGTCATTTTTTTTGCAACTAATTGTTATTAAACATAAAGTAAGGACAAAAACATTAAAATATTTAAAACAGTAGTACTTCATTCATTCCATTCCCTTTTATCTGTATTCTTATCTTAAAACCAACTTTTTTGTTACTCTATCATTTATTTTCACCAAGTATATCCCTTTAGAACGGTTATTCATTGGTAAAATGTAAATACTTTTATTTATATTATCTTTTTTGAAAACACTCTGTCCTAAAACATTATACACTTCAACAGATTCAACTTGACTGCTATTTCCTGAAACTTTTATTATAGCGTTAGAAGAGGTAGGATTAGGAGATAATGTAAATTTTTGATCAAAATTAAAGTCATCCGTACTTAATGTATTACTCTTTCTAACGACGAAAAGACCTCTTTCCGTATCACTTAATATGATATTACCACTCTTAAAGTATGGGTAATTACTCCAAAGACCGCCATTAGGACTATTATTATTTGCTGGATATGTATCGAAAAAACCTATTTCCGTCATTTGATCTGAATTCGCTGCTATGTTTGTTATATCTATAACACGTAAACCTGCTCTATAATTTGACAAATAGAACGTATTCCCTTTAACATAACCGTTGTGATCTGATGCCGTTGTTGGGCCATCATATATGAATGCTACTTTTGGGCTATCTAAATCTTCAAGATCAAAAACGATTGTTCTTGTATTTCCCCCAGAAGTGGGTCCATTAAATTCGTCAGTCTCATCACCAAGTATAAAGAAACGTTGGTCTTCCGTAAACCAACCTTGGTGTGTATAACTTACGTTTGCATAATCTAGTGCGCTAATTTTAGTTACATTATTCTTATCCGTAACATCGGCAACAACTATTTCATCTTCATTACTTCCAATATATATTTCTTTACCTTTATAGTTTCCATCTGGTCCGTTATATGTAACCACCTGAGCATCATGAGAATACCCTCCTTCAGAAAATCCTCCAATTCTTGATGGGTTTAAAGGATCTGAAATATCTACAAAAACGGGACCGCCATCAAAATTTTCAGGAGACCTTCCGCAACCAACCAAGTATGCTACAGCCTCACTTTCATTAATGACTATATTATGACAGCTTCCTAAACCGTCTTTTAATGTTGCATCCGCAGTGAACACAGTATATGTCGTAACACCTCTTAATCGCTTTAAATCAAAAACTTGCATCCCATGATCTCCTACATTATCAGCAACAATAAAAGCATGATTATTATACGTTTTTACGTCTCTCCATACTTGAGAACCAGCAGCGGTATCTAACCGACCTAACTTTATAGGGTTTACTGGGTCTGTAACATCTACAAAAGCTGTAGCATTATTTAAACCTACTATAGCGTATTCTTTATTTGTATCCGGGTCTGTCCATCCCCAGATATCATTAACGAAATTAGTAGAACTGTTTCCTAATTCACCTCTAGGAATTCTAGACATTAAGTCGTAATCATTACATGGGTAGTCCCCTGCCATACCATTATCACATGGTACAATTTGAGCATTTATATTAGCCTGGAAAAACAAGCAAAAAGCAATTAAAGAAATGTAATTTTTCATCATATCATTATTTTTTAGCACATGGTTATAATTACGAAATTAGAAGAAAAATCAACATAAATGTGTAATTTTTGTTAAAAATCATTTTTTTTCTATGAAATAACGCAATATCAAGACAAAATACTCATAAAAAAAACATTTTTCTCATTTCCAAAACCAAATCACTCTTAATATCCTAATATATAGACAGAATATTTAGTTAAAAATTTTATTAATCAACAACTTACTGTTTTTTTAATAAACAATCCTATTAAACAATTATAACTACAACATAATATATGCAAGTGTCATCAAGTTTAAACTCTACTCAACCATAAAAATTACTAATAAATAATTTAATTCATGCATATTAACTCAAGTTTTCGTTGAAAGGTTATTATTTTTGCAATATGATAGAAGATAAAAACCAAAATCGCACCTCTTTAAATGAAATAGGGGAATTTAAACTAATTGAACTCCTTACTCGGAATTTTAAAATAAAGCATAAATCTACAATAAAAGGCATTGGGGACGATGCTGCTGTTATAGACCCAGATCAAAAACAAATTGTTATTACCACAGATCTCTTAGTGGAAGGCGTACATTTTGATTTAAGCTACGTTCCATTGAAACACCTTGGTTATAAATCTGTAATTGTGAACCTATCTGATGTTTATGCTATGAATGCAGAAGCGACTCAAATTACAATATCTATTGCTGTTTCTAACCGATTTCCATTAGAAGCTTTAGAAGAATTGTATGCTGGGGTAGAAACTGCCGCTAAAATATATAATGTTGATGTTGTTGGTGGAGACACGACTTCATCAAATTCTGGTTTATTAATTTCTATTACTGCTATTGGAGTTATAAATAAAGGAGAGGAAATCTATCGAAATGGAGCAAAACCTAACGATCTATTAGTTGTAACTGGTGACTTAGGAGGTGCATATATGGGGCTTCAAATATTAGAACGTGAAAAAGAAGTGTTTAAAGTAAACCCTAATAACCAACCTGATTTAGATGGCTATACCTACATAATAGAACGACAATTAAAACCAGAGGCAAGAAAAGATATTATAAAACTACTTAAAGATTTAGGGGTCAAACCAACTGCAATGATTGACATAAGTGATGGGTTATCTTCAGAGATACTACACCTTTGTATGCATAGTAAGGTAGGGTGTGATATATATGAAAATAAAATCCCACTAGATCCTCAAGTTATATCTACTTGCGAAGAGTTTAAAATTGATAGTACAACAATAGCTCTTAACGGTGGGGAAGATTATGAATTATTAATGACAATCTCTCAAGAAGATTTTCCAAAAATAAAAGCAAATCCTAATTTAACAATTATTGGTCACATAACAGAAGAAAATGCAGGAGCAAACTTAATTACAAGAGCTGAAACTAAAATACCACTACAAGCACAAGGTTGGAAAAATTTCAATAACTCTAATTAAGAAGTCATTCTATATACTGTAGGAGAAATGACTTCTCTACTTAACCTTGTTATTTTCTTTTTATGAATACTTAATAAAATTTCATTTATCTCTCTATATTTAGGAGACAATTCTATTAAGCTACCGTTACCATTAGTAGTTAACTCATGATTACAATTTGAACAAGCGTATTCTTTTACATGATGAGTAATTTTCTTTGATACCAAATAATTATGGCCAAACATTACACAATAAAGTTTAGAAAGTAAGGTAGGTTTTTGATTAACAGTTTTCATACATTAAGTAGGTTTTAGGAGTTTACACACCGTAAATCTAATTAAAAATATCTTATTATCGATTAAAAGTTATATTTTTTCGACGAAATGCATTATGTTTTTTAATATTTCCTCTTTATTCTCAATATGACTCATATGTCCATCGGGTAAAATTACTAATTCGACATTAGTTTCTTTAACTTCACTTAACATATCATTATAACTTAAAACAGGATCGTTTTTTCCTACTATTATCATTTTTTTATATGGCGAAAAATGCAATAACACCTCTCTGTCTTCTCTCATTTTCATTCCCTCTTGTGCAGCAATATATCCTTGTAAAGGCGTTTTCAATGCTTCTTCTATAGCCTGATTAATCTCTTCTTTATACAATATTCTATTTTTTGGTCTAAACAAATTACTTATAGAAAGCCTCACTACATTAGCATAATTAATCTTTACTGCATTAATTGCCCTATTTCTTATAAGGATTCTATTAGCTGTATCTGCTCTAGTCGTAGAATTCATTAGGCATAACCCTTTCAATGCGTCTGGCTGTTTTTCGGCAAAAGCTAAAGCAACATACCCTCCTAAAGAATGCCCTACAAATATTGACCGTTTTACCCTCAAGTGCTTTAACACCATTCCCACAGCATTAGCCATCTCTTCCATAGTATGAACATAACCTGTACAGCCCGTATTACCATGTCCTAATAAATCTATGCAAATAACCCTATTTTTTTTGGCGAGTTTTGGGGATATTTTTTTCCACATTGAACTATTTTCAAGAAAACCGTGCAACAATACTATTGAACGACCTTTTCCTATATCTGAATAAAAAACTGAAATGCCTTTGTAATTTAAAATCATTTTTTAAACTATATTTAGGCAAATATAAAAAGAGTTACATCTGGTATTTAAACTTAGTTTCTATTTTTATAAAAATCGAAAAATGAATAAAACCAAAGACGCCTTTATTATAGGCTTTGCATTATTTTCCTTATTTTTTGGAGCAGGGAATTTGATTTTACCTCCTTTTATTGGATCTCAAGCTGGATCAGATTGGCTTTATACGGCCATTGGTTTTGCTATTACTGCAGTAATTATACCTATATTAGGAATTTTTGCTCACGCAAATATACAAGGGACAATGTTTGATTTTGGAAAAAAAGTATCCCCTGCTTTTAGTTTGGTTTATTGTTTTATAGTTTATTCTATCTCAGTTACCTTACCAGCGCCAAGAACCGCTTCAGTGACACATGAAATGGCTATAGCTCCTTTTTTTGAATCTACCCCCTTATTATCTAGTACCATTTATTTTCTGTTGGTTTTTTTATTTGTTATTAATCGTGCAAAAGTCATAAATTTAATAGGTAAACTTTTTACTCCATTAATAGTAATCATACTTTTAAGTATCATAGGCATAGGTATTTTCTCATCACCAGATGTTATTAACCCTTCTACATTTAAAACCCCTTTAATCAGCGGCTTACTAGAGGGCTACCAAACCTTTGACGCTATAGGGGCCATAGTAGTAGGAGGGGTAGTTATAATTTCAATTAAAATAAAAGGAGAAAACTCTTTTGATGAAAGCCGAAAACTTATAATAAAATCAGGGATTATTGCGGGAAGTTTTCTACTAATTATTTATGCTGGACTAATTTTAACAAGCGCTTTAAACAATTCAACTTTCGGTCCCGATGCAACTAGGACTGAAATATTAACTGCATTAAGCACTAAAACTTTAGGTGAAATAGGCACTACCTTTTTAAGTTTACTAGTATCACTTGCCTGTTTTACTACTGCAATTGGGATAATAACTGGGACTTCGGATTATATAAAGGGATTGTTTAATAATTCTCAATTAGCTTATACAATTGCTGCTATTATTAGCTGTATTATAGGTATAGCTGTTGGTCAATTTGATGTGCACTATATCATCTATATTGCCTTGCCTGTATTAATGTTTATATATCCGATAACCATTGTCCTAATATTACTTAATATATTACCACACAAATTAGCTTCAGACAAGGTTTTTAAAAGCGTTGTTTTTATTACATTCCTTTTTAGTATTCCAGATTTTATAAAATTTATTATCCCATCTAAAAACATTGAAAGTATTATTAATTACATTCCCTTTGCAGAGCAAAATTTAGGGTGGTTACTTCCTGCTATTTTTGTATTTATCTTATTTAACATTAAAACATTTACAATCAATAAATCAGCATCTTAAGCCTCTTATCACAAAAAAATAGATTACTCCCTAAAAAAACGTAACGCTAAATACTATAATATAAAATTCAACAAATTATTATATCTTTAAATTTAAGATTTTAAACTCAACTTCATATTATGAAAATTGAAGCCAATTCTCCTGAACAATATATAAGTAAGCTCCCGGAAGATAGAAAATTGCCAATCTCTAAATTAAGAAACACTATATTAAAACACATGCCTAAAGGATTAGAAGAAGGGATGAGTTATAATATGCTAGGTTATTATGTCCCGCATAGTATATATCCAAATGGGTATCATTGCGATACAAAACTACCACTCCCTTTTATAAATTTGGCTTCGCAAAAAAACTTTATTGCGTTATACCATTCAGGAATTTATGCAAAAAAAGAACTTTATGATTGGTTTGTTAAAGAATATCCTAAATACTGTAAGTATAAAATAGATATGGGTAAAAGCTGCATTCGGTTTAAAAAAACTGATGATATTCCCTATAAATTAATTGCACAACTTTTAAGTAAAATGACCGTTGATGAATGGATAAACATCTATGAAAATTCGATAATAAAATAAGGGCTTTAAACAATGTTTCTTTTTAGTGATCCCATAGCACCCAGGATTTACTTTATGTTTCATTTGTTTACAACCAATACAAATAACTAAAATCAAATTAGTAATGCACAGGCTCACACCCTTTTATATCGTATTAAATCATAATTATTTAATAACACAAAAGCAATTAAGGCGCAAATATATGAAAAAAAGAGTAACAGGCATTGGTGGACTGTTTTTTAAAACAAAAAACCCTGAAAAAATTAAAAATTGGTATAATAAACACTTAGGACTAAATGTTGATAGCTACGGAAGTACTTTTTGGTGGAAAGATCATCAAGGCACAGACTGTTCTACGCAATGGTCTCCCTTTAAAGAAGACACGAACTATTTTGAACCAAGTCAAAAACAGTTCATGATTAATTATAGAGTTGAAAACTTATCTGAATTATTAAAAATTTTAAAAGAAGAAGGTGTAACTATAGTAGGAGAAATTGAAGAGTACAGTTACGGTAAGTTTGGATGGGTTATAGACCCCGAAGGGAATAAAATTGAATTATGGGAACCTATTGATAAAGCTTTCTTATAATTCAATTTATTTTTTCATTAACTTGTAAAACAATAATCTATTAAACTATTAGTAATGTCTGACAAAAAAAACTTAAACGACGATCTTAACGACATGTTAGGGGATGCAAAAGATGGCGCAAAAAAAGCTGCTGACAAAGCTGGCGAACTTGCCGATGAAGCCAAAGAAAAGGTTAGTGAGTTTGCAAATGAAGCCAAAGAAACTGCAGCTGACTTAGCAAATGACGCTAAAGAAGCTGCCTCAGATTTTGCAGACAATGCAAAAGAGGCCTTTGGAAATGTAACCGGAGACAATAAAAAGGTATTAGCAGGAATTCTTGCCATTATCCTTGGTCCATTAGGTGTTCATAAATTTATTTTAGGATATAACAAAGAAGGTATAATAATGCTAGTTGCTACTTTAATTCTTAGTTTTGTTACATGCGGAATTGGAGTGGGGATAACTGGTATCATTGGTTTAGTTGAAGGCATTATTTACCTAACAAAATCTGACGAAGAGTTTTACAACACTTATCAAGCTGGTCAAAAAACCTGGTTTTAAGGAAAAGATAAATAATTTGATTATTTATTTTAGAGTAAAAACTAAAATGAAAAATTCATTTTAGTTTTTTTATTACTTATAAAAACGTGATATTGCAATATCACGTTAAATTTAATAATTATGGGATTTACTAAAAAACATATTTTTAGCGATAATCAAAATCTTGTTGCAAGCTATAGTAAAGTATTAGGCCACCCAGCAAGGATTTCTATTATTCAACAAATAAGCGATAAAAAGCATTGCAATTGCAACCAATTAGTTAAATCAATTGGATTGGCGCAACCTACTATTTCACAACATTTAGCAGAAATACGTAAAATTGGTCTTTTAAAACAAACTGTTAAGGGCAAAAATCTCTTTTATTCAATAAATACAGAAAAATTAAATGATTGTCGGCGAATTGTAAATGATTTTTTTGTTAAAACCCAAGTAAGTTGCAACAAATAAAGAAACTTACGTAATTATGCATACTATTAAAACAAGATCTTTATTAAAAACCGATTGGGCTAGAGTTACTCAAATATATACTGAAGGTATTGAAACTCAAATTGCAACATTTGAAACAAATATACCCACCTGGGAAAAATGGAATAATAAAAATGATCCAACATGTAGGTTAGTTGCTGAAATTAATAAACATATAGTAGGTTTCATTGCTATTTCAAAAATTTCAAACCGAAATGTATATAGTGGTGTTGCTGAAGTAAGTTTATATGTTTCTAAAGCTAATAGAGGTCAAAAGGTTGGTGAAACGTTATTGAATGAGTTAATCAGAGTTAGTGAAAAAAAAGGTTTTTGGACGCTACAAGCAAATATTTTTTCTCAAAATAAAGCAAGTATTAAATTGTTTGAAAAATGTGGGTTTCGAATTGTTGGTTTTCGTGAAAAAATTGGAAAACTAAACCAAAATTGGCATAATAATAACCTACTAGAAAGGAGAAGTAAATTAATATAACCTTTTAATAATAGTCTTTAGTTTATTTTCTATTCTAAATATATCATTTTTGCATCATTAAAATAATTAG
The DNA here is from genome assembly GCA_020627885.1 of Flavobacteriaceae bacterium. Lineage (GTDB taxonomy): Bacteria > Bacteroidota > Bacteroidia > Flavobacteriales > Flavobacteriaceae > JAHDGB01. Next base: position 27,154 of record JAHDGB010000001.1, read on the forward strand.
TTATGAAAAACATATTAGTACTATGTACTGGAAACTCATGTAGAAGCCAAATGGCACATGCTTATCTAAATAAATTTTCAAATAAAGAATATAATATCTTTAGTGCTGGAATTGAAACCCATGGATTAAACCCTAATGCTGTTTCTATATTAAAAGAAGACGGTATAGATATTTCTAATTACACTTCAAATCATGTCGATGAGTATAAATCTATAGACTTTAATTATATAATTACAGTTTGCGATCATGCTAATGAGAACTGTCCGTTTATTCCTAGTAAAAATGCCCTGAGAATACATCACAACTTTTTTGACCCTTCAAAGATTAATGGTAATGCTAAAGAAATTCATTCAGCTTTCTTAAAAACTAGAGAAGAGATAAAACACTATTGCAAAGCTTTTGTAGAAAAAAATAATTTAAGTTAAATCTACTTTACTTATCCCCATTTATACCAGAAAACTTTCGTTCTAACTCAGCTTGAAATTCTTCCATTACAGGCCTTACAGTACTTTCGGGTAAATCTGCAATTCTAATATACATTAAACCGTCTACTGCATTATTAAATAAGGGATCAACATTAAAGGCAACAAGTTTAGCATTTTGTTTTATATATTTTTTGAGCAAAACAGGGAGCCTTAATGCTCCTGGTTCTATTTCATCAATAATTTTGTCAAACTTATTTAAATCTGCTTCAGTAGCATCAAAAACAAAATCTTTATCTGCATCATTTAATTTTACTTTAAAGGCCTTCTTTGGATACACGTATTGAGCCACATAAGGATCATAATAATGGGATTTCATAAACTCAATCATTAATGATTTTGAGAAATTTGAAAACTGATTGCTTATACTCACTCCTCCAATTAAATATTTATGTTCTGGAAAACGAAGCGTAGTATGTACAATCCCTTTCCATAGTAAAAATAATGGCATTGGTTTTTGCTGATATTTTTTTACAATAAATGCTCGCCCCATTTCTATTGATTGGCTCATCATTTTGTATAACTCTGGTTCAAAACGAAATAAATCCTGAAGGTAAAACCCGTCAATACCATATGCTTCATATATTTTAGATCCGAGTCCCATACGATATGCTCCAGCAATAACTTTAGCGTTATCGTCCCATAAAAACATATGATGATAATACGAATCAAAAGCATCCAAATCTATAGCTTCATTAGTTCCTTCTCCTACTTCTCTAAAAGTTATTTCTCTTAAACGCCCTATTTCTCTCAAGATATTAGGTATTTTTTTAGCAGGACATAAATACACTTCATATTTTTTACTCGTCAATAGTCTATAATCTGATTGACGAATAATTTCTAATTCCTTTATTATAGACTCTGTACTAACTGGGGTAACTATCTTTTTTGGAGGCTTCGGTGTTTTCAATGTTGAAGATAGTGAAGAAATAATTTTTTCTTTAGGATCAAAAGCATTAGAAAGCATGTATGTCTTTTTCCTTAAAAACTCTGTAAAATCAGTAAGAGAACTATGTTCTTTTTGTTTTTTAACTGATATTGGCTTCCCAATTCGCACTTTTATAATACGCCTTTTTTGCGTTAATAATTCTGAGGGCAGCTTAGCTGTTCTAAAAGTATCACTAATCCTAGATAATTTATAAAACAGTTTACTGTTTTTAGCATGAAAATAAATAGGAACTATAGGAACTTCTGCTTTTTTAACAAGTTTCATTGCTGCCTCTTCCCAAGGTTTATCAACAACAAGTTTCCCATCTTTATATGTAGAAACTTCCCCAGCAGGAAAAACGCCTAATGGGTGCCCATCTCTTAAATGCTGAATTGCATGTTTAAAACCTGCTATACTAGATTTTGCATCTTTACGATCTTCAAATGGGTTTACAGGCATTATGTATGGCTTCATCGGCTCTATACGATGTAGTAAAAAATTAGCCATAATTTTAAAATCTTTTCTTTGTTCAACCATCAGTTTTAACAACAAAATGCCATCTATTCCTCCAAGCGGATGGTTCGAAATAGTAACATAAGAGCCCTCTTTAGGTAAACGCTTAAGGTCTTCTTCTGGTATTTCAAACTTAATTTGAAACTCATCTAAAATACTATCTAAAAACCCAACCCCTTTTAAGTGTTTATTTCGATTATATATACGGTTAAGTGTGGATATTTTTAGGGTTTTCATTAATATCCAACCTATAAAAGTTCCTACAAATCCATATTTATCAAGATGTAGTGCTTGAGAAACTTCTTTTGCTGTTACTAACCCCATTTATTAATACTTATTAGCGTACAAACGTACATAAAATTCTAATTTTAACTAATACTAAATAACAAAAAACATTGCTTCATTATAGACAACGTTTTAATCAAAATGTTACAATTTGTACTGTTTCTTGAAATAATTGCTTTAATACAACCTTCTTACTCATTTCTATTTTTTTTACAGATTGTTCATCATAATACCTAATTGTATATAAAGATACATCATTATGGCAGGTAACTTTAAATTTTGCTTTTAAATGCAGCAATAATTTTTCTAAATTATTATAAGTGTTATCAAAACATACAGAAAAACTAATGGCCGAGTTCTGAATAACATGTACTTTCATCTTGTACTTATGTAGTAAATTAAAAATATCACTAATATTTTCTTCTACTACATAAGAAAAATCTAAAGTAGATAATGACAATAATACCTGTTTTTTCTTAAGAATAAAGCACGGCATTTTTGGCATAACACCTTCTCCTTTACTTACTGTAGTACCTGTGTTCATAGGGTCTACAAAAGACTTTACATATAATGGAATTTCTTTTCCTTGTAATGGCTGTAATGTTTTGGGGTGTATTACAGAAGCGCCATAAAATGCTAATTCTATTGCTTCTCTATATGAAATATGCTCTAGCAAATGTGTGTCTTCAAAATAACGAGGGTCTGCATTTAAAACCCCAGGAACGTCTTTCCATATCGTTACATTTTGAGCATTTAAACAATATGCAAAAATAGCTGCAGTATAATCACTTCCTTCTCTCCCCAAAGTTGTTGTAAAATTATTGTCATCACTTGCTAAAAACCCCTGAGTAATATTTAAAACAGATTTATTTACCTTATTTACTATAATCTCTTGAGTTTTTTCCCAATTTACATTTGCCTGCCTGTAATAATTATCTGTTTTAATATAGTCTCTTACATCTAACCAATTATTTTTAAATCCTTTTTCATTTAAATAATAACTAATAATAGTTGTTGAAATTAGTTCTCCGTAGCCAATAACTTGGTCGTAAATAAAACTATAATTCGGAGACTTGTTATTATTAAAAATTGTTTTTAGTTCTAAAAATAAAACATTAACACTACTAAAAACTTTATGCTCCTTATCTGCAAACAAGTTATTCAATATTGTTTTATGAAAACTAATTACATGTTGTAATTCTTTTTCAAAATTATTTTTATTTTCTATATAGGCATCTATTACTTTCTCTAATGCGTTTGTTGTTTTCCCCATTGCAGAAACTACAATTAAGGTATTCTTATAACCAACCTGCTCTAAAACCGAAATTAAATTATTTACTCCTTTAGCATCTTTTACAGAAGCACCTCCAAACTTAAATACTCTCATTTTGTTTTTTATTTTCTAAATACGTTTTAATGGCCTGATCGTTTAATTGCACAACGCTCCAATCTTTCATTATATTTGCTCCTTTTTTTTCATAAAAAGCAATCGCATTATTATTCCAATTTAAAACTTCCCAACTTATACGTTTGACGCCTAAATCATATCCATATTTAACAACTTTATCTAAAAGCGCAGTCCCTAAACCAGCACCTCTCATTGATTTACTTACTATTAAATCTTCCAAATGCAACACCTCTCCTTTCCATGTAGAATAACGCATATAAACCAGTGCTATACCAACAATTTTATTCGATTTTTCAGCAACAAAACAAGTAAACTTTGAAAAAGAGCCAAAACCATCTTTAATCAAATCATCTATAGTTATTTCTACAGCATTTGGCTCTTTTTCAAAAAGCGCTAATTCTTTAATTAAATTTAATACCCCAGTCATGTCCTTTTTTGTGGCTATACGCACTAAACAACTCATATTTTACTATTTAAAAAACAAAGTAAATATAGTTTAAAAGTTAATTCATTGTACTAAAATAAATTTTTAAAACTACTGATTGATTAACGCAATTATATTCGTTTATCCTTTATAATTCTTAAAAAAATACGATCTTTGCACGAAGAAAATATAACCATTTATGTCTCGAAAAAACAAAACTCTAGGAGAGTACATCATTGAAAATCAAGCTTCTTTTAAATACACTTCTGGAGAGCTGTCTAGACTTATTAATTCTATAAGACTAGCTGCTAAAGTCGTTAATCATGAAGTAAATAAAGCTGGATTAGTTGACATAATTGGTACTGCTGGCGATACAAATATACAGGGCGAAGACCAGCAAAAACTCGATGTATATGCTAACGACAAATTTATTCAGACATTAACCAATAGGAATATTGTTTGTGGTATAGCTAGTGAAGAAGAAGATGATTTTATAAGCATTAATAGCCAAGATGAAAACAATCAAAATAAATACGTCGTTTTGATTGATCCTTTAGATGGGTCTTCTAATATTGATGTTAATGTTTCTGTAGGTACTATTTTCTCTATCTACAGGCGTATTACCCCAGTTGGTACGCCTGTAAAAATTGAAGACTTTCTTCAAAAAGGAAGCGAGCAAGTTGCAGCTGGGTACATTGTATATGGCACATCAACTATGCTAGTTTATACTACTGGCCATGGTGTTAATGGTTTTACACTAAACCCTGCAATCGGAACGTTTTATTTGTCTCATCCGAATATGGAATTTCCTAAAAACGGACGTATCTATTCTGTAAATGAAGGAAACTACACCCACTTTCCGCAAGGCGTAAAAAATTACATTAAATATTGTCAAATGGAAGAAGAAGATCGTCCTTATACTTCCAGATACATAGGGTCATTAGTTTCTGATTTTCATAGAAATATGATAAAAGGAGGAGTATACATATATCCAAAAAGCTCGAAAAATTCTACTGGAAAATTAAGGTTATTATATGAATGTAATCCAATGGCGTTTTTAGCAGAGCAAGCTCAAGGAAAAGCTAGTGATGGTTTTACTCGTATTTTAGATATAAAACCTAATGAACTACACCAAAGAGTCCCTTTTTTCTGTGGCAGTAAAAATATGGTAGAAAAAGCTGAAGAATTTATGCGAAAAAATCCTTAAATTGTTTGCTAACGTATTAATTTTTAACTTACATCAATAAAAGTACATTTAAAACCCTCTAACTAATGTCTAAAGGAAAAAACAATTCTGATAACGAAAATACTATAACAGCTAATAATGCCTCTACAAAGATTGATGCGATAAAGCAACTTATTTTTGGGGAAAATATGCAAGCTTATGATTCTGAGTTCGAATTTGTAAAAAAAGATTTATTAAATAAAAAGAAAGAACTTGAAGCTTTAATTGAAGAAGTTCGAAGTGAACTCACTCAATCTATAGATAATCTAAGTACAGATATAAATATTAGAATTACTGAGCTTGAAGACCATTTTAATGATAAGATCGATACTATAGATAACAAAAAAGCAGATCGTAAATTATTAGGAGAACTCTTTACTAAACTAGGAGAGAAGATTAGCCAATAATATATGGTTGTCTTATGAATCAACAAGAAAAATTAGATATTCTCAAAAACATCTTACTTACAGATGAGCGACAATATGCAGAAGAAATATCTAAAAAAATAAAGATTCTAGAAGAAACTATTAATAAACAAAACCAGCTTTCTCAAAAAGTAGATCCTATTATTGATGACAAACTAGAAGAATTTATAAAAGAAATACCGCAAACTCTAGGCCCTACTATTACTGAAGCCCTTAAGACCGAAATTAAAAACTCTAAAGACGAAGTAGTTGAAGCTCTATTCCCTATAATAGGGAAAATGATAAAACGCTATGTACAACATGAAGTACAATTACTCTCAGAAAAAATAAATGCTCAACTAAACAATACTTTTTCATTTAAATCATTAAAACGGAAAATAAAATCTAAAAAAACAGGAATTAGCGAAGGCGAATTAATTATTCAAGAACTAACAAAACCTTCTATTGAACAATTAATGGTCATTAATAAAGGATCTGGTATAATAATTTCTGAATATTCCAAAACAAAAAATATTGATGAAGATATGATTTCTGGCATGTTAACGGCCATTAAAAGTTTTGCTGAAGATGCTTTTGAAAAAGAAAACATAGAACTTCAATATATAGAATACGAATCTTATCATGTACACCTTCAAAATTTTTCTTCATATTATATTGCAGTTATTATATCTGGAGCGTATAATGTTCTTTTTAAAGGACAATTAGAAGACAAATTACTTAACTTTGCGCAAAATGTAATTAACAAGAACGATATAAAAGATCCTTCTAAGTTAAATGAAAAATTAAAATTGTATTTCGAGAATGAAAATATCTAAAAAAGTTGTTTTGATTGGTCATTTTGGTGTTGGGAAATCGTCCCTTATAAGGCGTTTTGTAGAAAACACTTTCTCAGATGACTATAAAGTTACAATTGGAGTACACATTTTTAAAAAAAGTGTTCCCATTCCTGAAGAAGGAAAAGATGTTTCTTTAGTAATATGGGATTTAGAAGGTAATGATGATATTAGAGAAACACGATTATCATATTTACTAGGGACTAATGCTTATATCTATGTTTTCGATGTATCTAGACCAACAACCTATAAAGACATTGACTCGGATATTCTTTATCTTAAAGAAAAATGTCCTACTGCCCCAATAAAAATAGTAGGAAACAAAGAAGACTTACTAACTAAAAAACAAATAGGCGATTTGAACGAAAAAATCGAATCTTTTATCGATTTTTTTACAAGTGCCAAAACTGGCAATAAAGTTGACGAACTTTTCTCTAAATTAGCGCTAGAGCTAATAAATAAGTAGAAAAGAATGCTTGAAACCTATAAAAAACAACATGCAAAAACAATAATTCAATATTTGGTTGTTGATTTTAATGGACAAATACTAGAAACCGACAATGTTCTATTTGATATTAAAAATGAACAAAACATTACTAATATTAATCCCTTTTTTGAAACACTTATTCCTTTATTAAAATCTGAAAATGAAGACTATTTTTTTAATTGTATACATCTTCATTTAAATGAAAAATTAATTACAGCAGATATTTCTCTAAAAACGTTTAACAAAGAAACTTATCCTTTAATAACAATTGTAGATTTAACTTCTCATTATAAACATTATCAAACTACAGCCCAAGTAAGAAATGAGTCTGTAATTAACTCTGAAGTACTCGAATTAAAGAATAGTTACTTAAAAGAAAAGGAGGAATTCAAAAATAGGTTTATCGCCAATTTTAGTCATGAATTACGCGATCCAATTACTGGGATTATTACTTTTTCAGACATCTTAAAAAATACACAGTTAAATGATGAGCAACTAAATTATCTGCAGATTTTAAAGTCTTCTTCTAATTTTTTAAAAAAAATGGTCGATGATATTCTTGATATTTCAAGAATAGAAGTAGGAAAATTAGAATTAACGATAAAACCTTTTGATATTAGATCGCTTATACAAGATATTAATGCAAATTATTCAATCCGTGCCAAAGAAAAAGGCCTAGAATACTTCTCCAGTATAGATGAAAAATTACCCGCTATTGTAGGAGGTGATGCACTTAGATTAAGACAAGTGTTAACAAATTTGTTAGACAACGCAATTAAATTTACAGAAAAAGGAAATATAACATTTAATGTTTCTTTAAATCAAATCCGTGCTCAAAAAGCAAATGTTCATTTTGAAATTACTGATACTGGTATTGGCATAGCTCCTGATAAACTAGAATCTATTTTCGAAAACTTTACACAAATAAATAATCCATTATCATTTAAAGGTGCTGGGCTAGGTTTAGCGATTGTTAAATATTTAGTAGAATTAACTCGCAGTAAAATCTCAGTGAAATCTTCACTAGGAAAGGGTTCTATATTCTCTACCAATATAAATTTTAAAATAGAGACAAGTAAAAAACCCCATAAAAAAGACAAAACATTAATAAAAGAAATACGATCAGATAAAAAGTTTAATATTTTACTTGTTGAGGATTCGGAGATTACTCAACTTTCTATTTTGAAAATTTTAGCTAAAAAAGGTCAGTTTTTTTTAGACATCGTCTCTAATGCAAATGATGTTATTCCCCGTATAGAAAGCTCGGAATTTGATCTTGTTTTAATGGATATTAAACTACAAGATCAATGGGGAGATGAAATAGCCAAAAAAATAAGAAAATTACCCGAACGAGAACACAAAAAAGTCCCTATAATAGCTTTAACTGCTAAAGTATTTAGTGAAGACTTAAAAAAATATAAAAAAGCTGGGATTAATGATGTTATTAAGAAACCATTTGATGAAATTTCTTTATTAAATACTATAGGTAAATATTTAAAATAAAATTTATTTGTTTTTTACGATAAGTGCACAAAATTTTTAATGTATATTTCTTGTTCATTTTATCCCTTTTATGCTAGAACATTACAAAAAATCGCAGTTAAACGTTTTTAATCAATTTATTATTATTGATAAAGAAAAAATTGTAATACAAAATGAATCTTTATTATTCAAAGATGCCATCGGAAAACAGATAAATGCCGTACATCCTTTTTTTGAAACTGTAAATTTCCTTTCTATAAAAAAAAATGAAGAATTCTATTTTAAATGTGTTAACATCAATTTAAAAAACCAACACCATATTATAGATATTACAATAAAAACTTTTGAAAAAGATACAAACTCACTTATAATAATAGATGATTTAACACAACATTATAATAACCTACAAAAGACAACTCAAATAAGAAATGAAAACTTAATAAATTCGCAACTATTAAAATATAAAAATCAAATTCTAAAAGAAAAAGAGCTCTTTAAAAATCAATTTATTAGAAATTTTAGTCATGAAATTAAAATTCCTGTTAATTCAATTAACAGAATGTGTTTACTTCTCGAAAATTCAAATTTATCTCAAAATCAATTATACACTTTAAATGTTATTACCAATATTAATAATCAATTAAAGCATATTTTAAATGATATACTCGACATTTCAAAAATAGAAACTGGTTATTTTAAAATCAGAACCAGTACGTTCAATATTTGTAACATTATAGGTCATATTGAAAGCATGGCTAAGCAGAAATGTCTTGATAAGCAACTAAAATTTGTATCAAAAATAGATAAAAACTGTCCAAATTTTATAGAAGGAGATCAATTTCGTCTTACACAAATACTAACTAATCTAATAGAGAATGCTATAAAGTTTACTGATTCGGGCACCGTCAAATTAGAAGTTATTGTAAAAAGCAAAACAGAGAATATGGTTATATTAAACTTTAAAATAAGCGATACAGGAATTGGGATAGAAAAAAAGGAACTTGATGCTATTTTTAATGGTTTTTATCAACTTAAAAACAACAGTATTAAATACCCTGGAATTGGCTTAGGACTTGCTATTGTTAAATATCTACTAGTAGCCTTAAAAGGAAATATTACTGTAGAAAGCAAATTAAAAGAAGGATCCTTATTTACTATTGCTTTACCTTATAAGATATCAAAAAATCAAATTCCTGACAAAAAATTAATTAGAGAGAAAAAACAATCTATAAATGCTCGTAAAATTTTAATAGCAGATCCATTCTCAAAAGCTAAAACAGAAATTGAAACTATACTTAATAAAAAAGAATACATTTTAAATTTTGTTGAATCTGGAGATGAAGTAATAGAGAGTTTATATCGCTCTAATTATGATGCGTTAATTATGAACACAAAACTTCCAAAAATGGATGGGATAGAAACTATTCGTTATATAAGACTATCAGAAGAAACCAGTTTTAAAGACATACCCGTAATTATGGTTTCAGAAAATGCAATTGACGAGAAAGAAGTATGCATAAAAAACAAAGCTAACACTTTCATAAAAAAGCCTTATTCTAAAGATTTACTTATTGAAAAAATAAAATCAATAATTACTTAAATGGCTTCTAAAACCTTTTATTTATTCATATTTTTTATCTCATCAACAAAAGTATCTCCATCAACACCATTATGAACCAAATCTAAAGCCTTATCTGTAACATATCTTGCATTCTTAGGGTTAAATCCAAGACCGACACATAAACGTTCTAATATACTTACTTGTTTCTCACCCTCAACTTGATCTACCCATACCATTCTAGCTAAATCATACAAACGCTCTAATCTTCTTTCATAAGAGGATGGTGGATTAATTGGATGTGATTTATAATTCTTTACTATTTCAGCATAATCTTTCTCACTTATATCTAAGTTTCTAGATAACCGGTCCAAAAATTCACGCTCTTCAGTATTAATTACACCATCACTCATAGCCACTCTAACTATAGCTGCAAAATGATCTTTATTGCGTTGTTTAAATCCGCTATCAAATAAATCTGAAAATGACATCTGTTTTTCTTTAAATTTACCGCAAATATAGGTAAAGAAACACCTTTTTTAAAATTAAACTTTTCTTTTTTTATCAACTCTTACTCAAGCTATATAGTATTAAGCATAACTGTAAATTAAACCTCAACCTCAAAATTAACCGCTTAATGGTTTATATTTGCTGCAAATTATTTATAAGTGAGTATACATAACCTCTCGCAAACCTATGCACAGTCTTTACAATTACAAAAACTGCAGGAGAGTATTGCCATTTCCGAAAATAAAATAATAGCAAAAGGTCTTTTAGGTTCCGCTTTTTCATATACTATCGAAACAGCCTTTAAAAATACAAACAAACCTTTTCTACTACTCTTTAATGACAAAGAAGAAGCTGCATTTTATTTAAACGACTTAGAATTTCTAATAAACGATAAAGATGTATTATTCTATCCAGGAAGTTATAGGCGTCCATACCAAATAGATGAAACTGATAATGCAAATGTTCTTTTACGTGCCGAGGTTTTAAACCGAATTAATTCTCAAAAAAAACCAGCAATAATTGTTTCGTATCCAGATGCTTTATTTGAAAAGGTAGTTACAAGAAAAGAATTAGAACGTAACACATTAAAAATAACTATTAACGATAATTTATCTATCGATTTTGTAAACGAAGTACTATTTGAATACCAATTTAAACGAGTTGACTTTGTTACTGAACCTGGAGAGTTTTCTTTAAGGGGAGGCATTGTTGATGTGTTTTCATTTTCTCATGATGAACCTTATCGGATTGAATTCTTTGGAGACGAAGTAGATAGCATAAGAACTTTTGATGTAGAAACTCAACTTTCTAAAAATCAGACAAAAAAAATAAACATTATCCCAAACATTGCTAATAAATTCTTAGATGAAAAAAGAGAAAGTTTTTTAAAATACCTTGCTTCTAAAACTGTCGTTTTTATTAAAAATGCAGATTTATTACTCTCCAGAATAGACTCCTTTTATCAAAAAGCTGAAGAAGCATTTAAAACGCTTTCTGTAGATATAAAACATGCTGCTCCTAGTGAATTATTCTGCAATTCAACTTTATTAAAAAAACAACTTATAGATTATACTGTTGTAGAATTTGGTTCCTCTCCTATATTTGGCAGTGAAACTATAAACTTTAATACTTCGCCTCAACCTTCATTTAATAAACAATTCGATTTATTAATTAAAAATCTAAACGAAAACCACAATAAAGGGTATAGCAATTATATAGCCTGTGTTAGTGAACAACAAGCTAAACGCTTTCATGATATTTTTGAAGATGTTGGTCAAAAAGTAAATTACAAAACCATAACAGCCTCTTTACATCAAGGGTTTATAGATCATACTCACAAAATTGTTTGCTATACAGATCATCAAATTTTTGAACGGTATCATAAATTTAATCTTAAAAATGGCTATGCAAAAAAACAAGCCATAACATTAAAAGAACTAACAAAATTAGATATTGGCGATTATGTTACCCATATTGATCATGGCATAGGAAAATTTGGAGGACTAAAAAAAATAGATGTTGAAGGGAATAAACAAGAAGCAATTAAACTTGTTTATGGTGAACGAGATGTCCTTTATTTAAGCATACATTCCTTACATAAAATTACTAAGTTTAATGGAAAAGACGGAAAACCTCCTAAAATATATAAATTAGGAAGTAAGGCATGGAAAACACTTAAACAAAAAACTAAAGCTCGCGTAAAACATGTTGCTTTTAATTTAATAAAATTATACGCAAAACGTAAATTAGAAAAAGGCTACCAATATAAGCCAGACAGCTATTTACAACACGAATTAGAAGCCTCTTTTATATACGAAGACACCCCAGATCAAATTACAGCAACAGCAGACATAAAAACCGATATGGAAAGTGAGCGTCCTATGGATCGTTTAATATGCGGAGATGTTGGTTTTGGAAAAACTGAAGTAGCGGTTCGAGCTGCTTTTAAAGCAGTAGACAACGGTAAACAAGTTGCCATTTTAGTCCCTACTACCATTTTAGCATTTCAGCATAATAAAACATTTAACGAACGTTTAAAAGAATTCCCTGTTACTGTAGATTATGTAAACAGATTCAGAACAGCAAAACAAAAACGAGAAACTCTTGAAAAACTAGAAAAAGGTCATGTCGATATTATTATTGGCACACACCAACTGGTAAATAAAAAAGTGAAATTTAAAGATCTTGGCTTATTAATTGTCGATGAAGAGCAAAAATTTGGAGTAAGTGTAAAAGAAAAATTAAAAACACTAAAAGATAATGTCGATGTATTAACACTTACTGCAACTCCAATTCCTAGAACATTACAATTTAGCTTAATGGCAGCAAGAGACCTCTCTGTTATTACAACACCACCTCCTAATCGATACCCAATAGAAAGTAATGTTATTCGCTTTAATGAAGAATCTATAAGAGACGCTGTTAATTACGAAATACAACGTGGTGGTCAAATATTCTTTATTCATAACCGTATAGAAAATATTAAAGAGGTTGCAGGAATGATTCAACGCTTAGTCCCAGATGCAAAAATAGGGGTTGGCCATGGGCAATTAGATGGTAAAAAACTTGAAGAACTTATGCTTTCATTTATGAATGGCACTTTTGATGTTTTAGTTAGCACAACAATTATTGAAAGTGGTTTAGATGTACCTAATGCAAATACTATATTTATTAATAATGCTAATAATTTTGGATTGAGTGACCTTCATCAAATGAGAGGAAGAGTAGGAAGAAGTAATAAAAAAGCCTTTTGTTATTTTATTACTCCCGAATATTCTGCAATGACTAATGATGCAAGAAAACGAATTCAAGCTCTAGAACAGTTTACAGAATTAGGAAGTGGTTTCAATATCGCGATGAAAGATTTAGAAATTAGAGGAGCTGGGGATTTATTAGGAGGAGAACAAAGCGGTTTTATAAATGAAATTGGATTTGATACCTACCAGAAAATTTTGAATGAAGCTATTGAAGAGCTTAAAGAAAATGAATTTGCTGATTTATATGAAGAGGAAAAAGACAAGGTTTTTGTTAAAGACATTACAATTGATAGTGATTTTGAACTATTATTTCCAGATGATTACATTAACAATATTACAGAACGCCTTAATTTATATACACAATTAAACGCTATAAAAACTGAAGACGAATTGGTCATTTTTGAAAAACAACTTATTGATCGTTTTGGAGAACTTCCTATTCCTGTAATCGATTTATTAAACAGTGTTCGTTTAAAATGGGCAGCAACAAAATTAGGATTTGAAAAAGTTATTATGAAGCACGGTAAGCTCATAGGTTACTTTATTAACGACCAACAAAGTCGCTTTTATCAAAGTGCCAATTTTACTCACCTTTTAAAATATGTACAAGCCCATTCTCAAAATTGCAAAATGAAAGAAAAGCAAACTCGAAACGGTTTGCGTTTATTGCTTACCTTTGAGGAAATTAAAACAGTTAAACAAGCCCTAAATGCTTTAGAGCCTATTTTGGCTTAATTTTTGTTTTTCCATAATATAAATTACAAAAAAATGAAAAAATTACTTTTACTAATCGCTGTAATACCTAGTCTGTTAACCGCGCAGCATGTCATAAAAGGTAAATTTTCCCCTCCCGAAGCATTTAAATTTGCTTTCCTATATAAAGTAACCCCTAAAACTTCAATATTTATTGATAATGCTGACTTAAAAGAAGACGGTAGTTTTAAATTTGAATTAGACTCTAGTAAAGTTGCTGGTACATACCGCATAGTATATGCACAACCTCAAGAACAATATAACTTTGATTTACTATACAATGCTAAAGAAGATATTGAATTAACTTTCGACATGGAAAAAGGAGTTGAGTTTATTGTTTCTGAAGAAAATAGACTTCTCAGATCATATAATAAAAGTATGAACCTTATCTCAAGCAGTGTTAGTAAATACTATAGTACTAGCCCTAATGATAAAAAGGGATTCGATAAAATATTTAAAGTTCTTGAGGACACACAAAGCATATTCGAAAAAGAAGCGAGTAACACAATTCTTGCTAAAGAATTTATTAAAGCAAGTAAACCCTATAGCCCTCAAGAATACGAAGACGCTAAAACATTTTCTAAAAATGTAAAAGAACATTTTTTCAGTGCTATAAATTTTAATAACAAAACACTACAAAATTCTAATTTCTTAATTGAAAACACTTTGAATTATGTCTATAGCTTTATTGAAAGTCAAGAAGATAATGATGCTTTTAAATCTAACATAGATGATGTAGTAAAAGCCATGAGTAATACCGATAGAGCATTACAAAAAATAATTTTACAAATTTTATGGTTACAATTTGCTGAAGAAGAAAATGAATCAGTTGCTAATCATATAGGTAGTAATTATTTACTCGAATTAGCACAAGAAGAAAAAGACAAAAAATTAACAAATGCCATAATAGCTTTTGAAAACTCTTCGATTGGCAAAATTGCCCCAGATTTTGAATTGGAAGTAATAAATAAAGAAGGCAAAATAAATATTAAAAAACTAAGCGAATTAGAAAACCATGAAAACTACCTCATTATTTTTTGGAGTACTACATGCTCACATTGTTTAGAAGAAATGCCTCTATTAAAAAATTTAACTTTAAAAACCCCAAAAGAAAAACTACAAATTATAGCTGTGGCCTTAGACAATGACATATACCGTTGGAAAGACCATACTTACAATTATCCTAAATTTCATCATGTTTTTGGAGAAGGTAAATGGGATAATAAAATTGGAAACGATTATAATGTTTCAGCAACACCAGCATATTTTGTCTTAGATGCTGATAAAAAAATAATAAAAAAACCCTACGACTTTAATGGTTTTAAAGAATGGTTTGGCGATGCATCCAAGATAAAGACAAAATCTTTAACAATAGGAGAAAACTCCTCAAAGCAAGAAAAGCTCAATGATAAAACCGATCATAATAAAGAAGACAAACCTGAAGAAAAAAAGATAAATTAAATTTTATCTTTTAGTTTTATAATACTCTAAAAGCCCTTGTGTAGAGCCATCGCGATTTGTAATGAACTCAGTATTAAATTCAGATAAAATATTAATAGCCATATCTTTACCTAACTCAACACCAAATTGGTCGTAACTAAATATATTCCAAATTACCCCTTGTACAAAAATTTTGTGTTCGTACATTGCAATTAATTTTCCTAAATTTTCTGGTGTTAATTTTTTAATAAAGATTGAGTTCGTAGGCTTATTTCCTGTA
Source organism: Flavobacteriaceae bacterium (assembly GCA_020627885.1). Classification (GTDB taxonomy): domain Bacteria; phylum Bacteroidota; class Bacteroidia; order Flavobacteriales; family Flavobacteriaceae; genus JAHDGB01. The sequence continues at coordinate 42,943 of JAHDGB010000001.1, forward strand.
AATATTTTAAACGGAAGCAGTTTTTCAATAGTTTCATCAGACATGTTTTGCAACTGTAATTCTTTTACAATTTCTTCAGCCGTTTTCCCGTTTAATAATGCCTCAGTCTGTGCTATATAATTAGATATTAATTTGTCTTGATGCTCCTTATTACCGTATAAGGATTCAGTAAAACCAATAAAATCGGCAGGGATTAATTTTGTTCCTTGATGTATTAATTGAAAAAACGCATGTTGAGAATTTGTTCCAGGTTGCCCCCAAATTAAAGTTCCAGTTTGGTATTCTATTGGTGAGCCATTTCTATTAACACTTTTTCCATTACTCTCCATCATACCCTGTTGTAAATAGGTTACAAATTGATTTAAGTATTGAGAATATGCAATGACTGCTTCACTTTCAGCTTTAAAAAAGTTGTTATACCAAATACTCAATAAGGCTAAAAGAACAGGGATGTTTTTATCGAAATCTACGATTTTAAAATGAGTATCCATTTTATGAGCTCCATTTAAAAGGTTTTCAAAATGAGAATATCCTACAGCTAAACTTATGGTTAAACCCACAGCACCCCATAAAGAAAAACGTCCTCCAACCCAATCCCACATAGGAAAAATATTATTTTGAGCTATCCCATAAGCTTTCACTTTTTCTAAGTTAGTAGATACAGCTACAAAATGCTTAGTAATATCCTCTTCGGTTCCATGTTTTAAAAACCAGGTTCTAATTGTATTAGCATTAGATAATGTTTCCTGAGTTGTAAATGTTTTAGAAACTATAACAAATAAAGTTGTTTCTGGGTTAATTTTTTTTAAAACTTCATTTACATGGTCGCCATCTACATTACTTACAAAATGTGTAGTTAAATGGTTTTTATAAAATTGCAGTGATTCCACTACCATTGCTGGCCCAATATCACTTCCTCCAATCCCAATGTTTACAATATCAGTGAATGCTTTTCCAGAATAACCTCTTCGTTCCCCTCCAACAATTTCTTTAGTGATTTTTTTAATCTTTTCTTTTACTTCAAAAACCTTAGGAATAACATTCTCCCCATTAACTAAAACCTTATGAGTTTTTGGCGCTCTTAAAGCTGTATGTAATACTGCTCTATCTTCCGTTTCATTTATTTTTTTTCCTGAGTAATAACTATTAATAGCTTCTTCTAATTGCATTTCATCAGCAAGAGCTAATAGAAGTTTAATAGTTTTTTCATTTATTCTATTCTTAGAAAAATCGACATAAAAATCATCCCACATAATCGTAAATTTATCAGCTCTACTCTCGTCTTGAGCAAACAAATCTTTCATTTTCACATCCTTTATCTCATTAAAATGTTTTTCTAATGCTTTCCATGCTTTAGTCGTTAAAGGATTTATTCTTGGTAATATCATAATTATTTTTTAATAACTGATGTTCCTTGTTTTATCTCTGGAAGTACTTGATCTGGGTGTATAGGGATAGGAATTGAATCTGGTTTTATAGGGTTTACTTCAAAGCTAATAGCGTCCAACTGTAGTTTTAAAGGCTTTATATATTCTAAGTATTCCTTCTTCAAACTGTCAGAAATAGGTTTAGCTTCAGGTAATTTTTGCTTAAACGGATCTACTTGTCTCCCATTTTTCCAAAAGCGATAACAGACATGCGGACCTGAAGTGTTTCCTGTCATACCTACTGTACCAATAATATCCCCTTGTTTTACAAACTCTCCAACTTTTACTTTTCGACGGTCCATATGCAAATATTGGGTTGAATAGGTTGGATTATGCCTAATCTTAACATAATTTCCATTACCCCCTCGTTTAGCAGACTCTACAACAGTTCCATTTGCTGTAGCCATAATTGGAGTCCCTCTTGCGGCGGTAAAATCAGTTCCTTTATGTGGCCTCACACGATTACCATAAAGTGCTATACGGCGCCTTAAATTATATCTAGAAGAGATTCGTTTAAATTTTACTGGTGCTTTTAAAAAGGCGCGTCGAAGGTTTTTCGCTTCTTCACTAAAATAATCGGTATAACCAGTAACCGAATCGGTTTCAAACTCGAAAGCATAAAATGGCTTGTTATTATGCACAAAATATGCTGATTTGATATTTTCTATACCTGAATATATAGTATCATCGATATATTTTTCAGTATAAATCAATTTAAACTTATCATTAGGTTGCAATCTAAAAAAATCGATAGTCCAAGCATAAATATCAGACATTTTGTAGGCTAAAATAACGCTTTTACCTTTTGCTTCTAAAGCTTCAGAAATATTTGTTGTAATGATTCCTGATAATTCCTTTTCAACAAATTTTATTGGTTTAGTACGAGTATAAGCTTTAATAGAATCATGAAAATCTACAACAACATAATCTTCTTTATTGGGCTGGTAGATGAAACATTTGGGTAATTTGAGAGAATCTTTACTACATAACAAAGTATACGGTTTTCCTACTTGAAGTGTTCTAATATCAAAACTATCTTTAGTTTTTTCTGCAATATGAAAAATCTTAGGGTAAGTAATTTGATTTCGTTCTAATATTTGGCCAAAACTATCTCCCTTCCTTATGGTATCTCTTTTAACAAAATAATCGTTTAAATTAAAGCCAAATTCATAAACATTCTTTGGTTTTAACTCTACTGTTTCTTGTACTATTATTGCAGGTTTTTCTTCTTTTTTACAGCTAAAAAAACTAACCACTATCATTGATAAAACTAATCCTAGGTTTTTTAGTTGTCGAATTGGTTTCTTATTAATATAATTCAAAAAAAAAGCATTTTCTAATTCTTTGAATGCATTCATTTTATTCATTAACCCTTTTATATTGTTATATTATCCTTCAATTTATTAATAAAACTAATGTTATAAAACTATTTATAATCAGTATTACTCACTACATACACATTAATTTAATTTTTCTTATATCGTTTCTAAAATCTAACTCAAAATATAACTTAATAAACTTTATATGCTATAAAACTGTAAATCTATGAAATTAGTCTTTGTATTTAAAGGTCAAAAATTATTAATATGTAACTATTTTTTAACCACCGATGATATAGCTACTTTATATTAGTTATTTACCATAATTCTAAACGAATGTTTAAGTCCTTTATAAGCATCTAAATCTGCTCTTAAAGAACCTACAGCCAAATCAGCTTTTATTCTTAAAGGAAGCTTGTTTTTATCATTACTTACCCATAACGTTAAGCTTTCTTCTTCTTTAAATACACGACCTGCCATAACATATGGTCTAAATTTAAGAGATTCGACATCTCCAAATTCAGTATCAATAGTTTCCTTACCTAAATACTTCAATTTAAACCCATAATTTTCCTCATCAAAAAACATATCTAAATTAACCTCATCACCAACTTTAAGAGTAGAAGTATCTAGTTTATTACGCAAGTAATAAAATGTAGAAACCATATCTTGAATATTAGGTTTAGTATCTATATATTTTTTTGTGTTTTTCTTTTTATTAAAAACGTGAGCTCTGTTGTTTCCCTGATCAAAATCTATAACAATATCTTTTTTATGCCCACCTTCGTTAATATTTCTAATAAACTTATACGGTAACATCGTTTTTTGATAGATATAACTTTCATATCTATCGGTAACTTTAAAAAACCACTTAATGGCTCCAGTTGTCCACCCTTTTCCTACAACATGGAAAACTGGTTTATTATTATGCATTGTTTCCTTAACAGAGAGGGTTGCATTTCCTGCTTTAAAAAACCCACTGTAGCTCATTTTAAAACGAAACCATTCCCCATCTCCAAATGCCGATTCTTGCATAGCCTTTTGAGACCACCCTATATTAATTGAAAATATAGCAAATAGTATAAGTAGTTCTTTTTTCATAATTTAATTTCGTTAGTTAAACAACTATTATGTTGTTTATTTTATTGTTCTTCTTAACAAGAAATACAATTATTATTCCAAAAATATAAAAACTAAAAAACTCTATACATATAGTTTTTAGGGTTTTTATTGTAGTCATTTAATTCACAACAAAATACGTGACGAACAGTAAGGCAAAAAAATAGATTTATTTAAATGTCTTTCATAACTTTCTAATCTCTCATTTAAATGAGAGCTTCTCCTTAAGAAACTGCATACTTAATTTATTAGGTATCTAGTTAGAATTAATCTCTTTAAGATAATAATATATCTTTTAGTTTTTCATAGAGTTCATATAATAGCAACAAAAGATAACAATGAAGGAATTAAAACATTAATTATCTACATATTATTTATTTTAATTATATAAAAAAACTAAACCTGAATACCTATGAAAAAAACAAAACTACCTTTTATAATAATAATAATACTGTGTTTAATAAACTACAGTCATTCTTATGAGACTCCTATATACAGTTCATCTCAAACGACTAAATGTAATAATGTAACTGTTAATCAAACTTATTCAGAGCCAGAAACAAACAGCTATTCATGCGCAACTACGACAATTTGGACTATTGATGATGGATGGGATAATGGCGCACCCGATATAACAAAAAGAGCTATACTAGCTGATGATTACACTACTGAATATGGTAATTTTACTGCCTGCTCGCTTATTATTGGTATTGATGTTAGGTTAACAATTAAAAGTGGTGACTTTATAGAAATAAATGATGATATTATAAATGAAGGCGATATAAGAATACAGCACAAAGGATCCTTAGTTCAAAAAAATAACACTGCTAATTTTATTAATGACAGTGACGCCATTGCCCCTGTTGCTGTTTATAAAAAAACAGCGCCAATCCAAGAATGGTATGAGTATACCTATTGGAGCTCTCCTATTGAAAATGTGGCTATTGGAGATTTGCTATCTTTTACATCTCCATATAGATTGTTTAGATATAATGGTGAAAATTTTAGTGACACCGTAAAGGAAGATTTAAATAATAACACTTTAGTTAGTGGAAGGGATGATATAGATGATGATGGCAATGACTGGGAGTTAATTACCGCCTCAACAATTATGGAACCAGGAAGAGGCTATTCTGGGACATTATCGGAAAGAGATTTGAGATATAAGCCACCAGGGTCAGAAATTAGAAAAAAGTTTGTGGGAACAACATTAAATTGTGGAATCATAAATATTACAGCAAACAGAAATGATGATGACCCAACAAATATGGACAACAATTGGAATTTGCTAGGAAACCCCTTTGCATCTGCAATTGATGCTACATTATTTTTTAATCAAAATATATACGATGCAACAACGAACCCTAGTGGGGTTTTAGAAGGTGCCATCTATTTTTGGTCTCATGTAACCCCCCCTTCTGAAACGACAAATGGGAATGAACCTTTAAATTTTGATGTTAATGATTATGCCATATTAAACTTAACAGGAAGTACAGCAGGTGAGCGTTATGCTCCAGACGATTATATCCCATCTGGGCAAGGTTTTTTTGCCTCTTTTAGTAATGATTACCCTAGTAATACTGGAAATGTTGTTTTTACAAATGAAATGCGAGTTACTGGGCATAATGATAAATTTTTTAAAGAAGGGAAAAAGGAAAATAAACTTTGGCTAAATTTAACTTCAGATAATGGTGTATACAGCCAAGTACTAATTGGCTATCTTCCAGGGGCTAGCCATGAAAACGATGGTTCTTTATATGATGCTAAACGCTTTTTCTCTGGCGATTCTGCTATGTTATATTCTACTATTGAAAATGATGAAAACGAATATGCTATACAGGCTAAGGGACCAAAAAAATTAAACAAAAAAGAGGTTATTAAGTTAGGATTAACAACAGCAATTAACATACCCACAATATACACATTGAGTATAGATCATTTTGAGGGGCAGTTTTTAAATAGTGAAAAAATATACTTAAAAGACCATTTAACAGGAACAACACACAGTTTAAAAGATAGTGATTATACATTTACCTCTGAAGTTGGAATTTTTAAAGAACGATTTGAAATAATATTTAAAACTGAAACTGAAGAAACTGAAACTGATTATTATAATTCAGATCATTTATTATCAATAATTGAACTTCAAAATAATGAAGTTAAATTTTCTGTAAAAGGAACAAACAAAATCAAAAAAATAGTAATATCTGACACCTATGGACGTGGTATTATTAGAGCTCACCAAATTAATAAAAAGAACTACATTGCAAATCTAGCGAGTCTTAATAATGCGGTATATATAGCAAAAATTAAGCTGTCGGATGGCTCATATGTAAGCAAACAATTTATTAAAAAGTAACAACTTCATATTTTATATAAAGGTCGTTTTAAAAACAATTATAAAACGACCTTTTTTAAAAGTTATACTTTAAAGATAGTATCAAGTTTCTTCCTGGTGCAGTAATCCCGGAAGAGTATGTTCTATAACGTTGATCTGTAACATTCTCCAAACTAGAACTTAATAGTAACTCTTTATTTAACTGGTATTGTACTCTAAAATTTAGAGTATGCCATGAAGGTGAATATGGCTTGCCATTATCATCTAAAGCATATAAATAGGCTTTTCCTAGTTCTGAAGGTGCTAATTGATTTGAAGATAAAGTGCCATTGAAATTAATAAAAGCATCAGCTTGAAACTTATCTTTTTTCCATATTACATGAGCATTTCCAAAACTTGGTGAAACATGTCGAACTGGGGCTTCTATTGCATCTGCTTCTTGAGTACCACCTATCACATTATACTGAGAAGTGACCCTTAAAGCATTATTCAACTGTATTTTAATACCAATTTCAAAACCATAAATCCATGCTTTAGAGGCGTTTTGAATGGATTGTATATTGCTCAATTCCCCATCATAAACAATCTGTGTTTCGCCATTTAAATTACCGTTTTTTCTCACCAAGGCTCTATTTAAATAGGTGTAATAAGTCCCTGCATCTATAATAAAAAAATCATGAAAATTAAGACGCAACCCTAACTCTCCACTATAAGCATATTCAGGTTTAAGATCTTCGTTTGGTACAACTACCGTTCCTGGTTCAGAATCAAACACTTTTCCAATATCATCGATATTAGGAGCTCTAAATGCAGAACCAAAATTTAATTTCCACTGCATTTTATTATCTGGCAACCAGGTTATACCTGCAGTACCTGTAAGTGCATCAGAATTATTTTTGGCTTCATTAAACGGTAAGTTTAAATAAACATTATTGGCTTCAAAATTTGCCTTAGAGTTAATAGCATTATATCTTAATCCTGTTTGTAATACAAACTTTGTATTGGGCTTATATTTCATATTAGTATAGATCGCTGCAGATTGCCATGATGATCCATTCGGATATCTTGTTACTGCATTTTCTAGATTACCCGTTTGAATGTTCCTGTTTTGAGCATTAGAATTTACATTATTATAAACATATTCTATTCCATAAAATATTTTAGTCGTTTTTATTAGTGTTTTTTCAAAATCTAAATTAAACGATATTGCATCAACTTTTTCTTCGCGTTCTCTCCTGTTTTGAGATTGAAAATTACGATCTACCCTGCTCTCATTAAATTTTTGATAGGCTGCGGTAACATTTATTTTATCATATAAATTTGAACGACTACTCCTTTTAGTAACATTCAAGTTTGTCATAAACCAACGCTGTGGCCCATAAAACCATTCAGCAGATCTTAATTGTTCATTTCGGTATCTAATTAATCGATCATAACGAGGTATATCTGTGCTTGCCGTATAAAAGACACCCAAATCAAAAGTTAAATTTTCTTTTGGCCTGTATAGTACTTTCTGCATAATATTATATTGATCATAACCAGAAAAGCGCTGCAACAAAGGATTGTTATTTAAAACAGTAGTATCAATATTATTATTTGTTATAACAAATTCTGGCCTCAAATAATCATCAGGTCCATTTTTCCCCATTCTTAAATCATTAAAAGAAGTATAACTTATGTTTGTTAACCCCCCCCATTTTCTATAACCTAAATTAATATCTATGTGCCCTGTTTTTTCTTCGCTAGCTGTTGCATATCTTATAGCAACATTAGTCTTTGTATACAAAGAATCTGTAGAAGATAGTTTTGGTTTTTTAGTATAAAACCCCATTACTCCGCCAATTGCATCACTTCCATATATAACCGATGCTGCACCTAAGATAACTTCGGTGTTTTCAATTGAAAAAGGGTCTACAGATATTACATTTTGCAAATTACCTCCTCTAAAAATAGCATTGTTCATTCTTACACCATCTACAGTTATTAATAATCTGTTGGTAGAAAAACCTCTAATCATTGGGCTACCTCCTCCTAATTGGCTTTTTTGCACATAGACTTGCCCAGTAGACTTTAATAAATCTGCACTGGTTTGCGGGTTAGTAAAGGCTATCGTTTTTGCATTTACACTCGCTATTTTTTTCGGTATATCCCTTTTGGTTTGTTCAAACTTTGAGGCAGAAATAACAATCTCATCTAAATCTTGCATATTTAATTTTAACCGAACGATACCGTTAAGAATCATAGCCTTTTTAAGTGCTTTATTTTGAAATCCTAAATGTTGGAAATAAATAATCTCATCGTTTTTAAATTTATCTAAATTAACTTCTCCATCTAAATTGGTAATATGACTTTGTGTTTTGTCTTCATTGTATATCGCTACTCCAGGAATTGCTGTTTTAGTCTTACTATTAATCACTTTAATATCTTGTGAGTTAGAAATTAAAACACTTAAAAGAAAAATGATAACACTAAAAAAAGATGATTTATTTTTAATTAAAAACGTCATTAAATATTTTTAAAGATTTTGGCTTTTTAAAACTACCCAAATGTAGCTCAAAATAGGCTAAAATAAATGATAAAAAAGCCTGTCTTTGTTTACCATTTATCTCAATGGTATTAAGCGCATCAAATGTTGTGCCTAACAACATTTTCAAAAGGGTTAAATTCTCATTAAAAACAGAATATTTCCCTTTAAATTCATATTGAAATTCGCCTTCTAAAATGTTAAAATACGGCGCATCGATTTTTGTGTCATCAGGAAAAAAACCTAAGTATTTTGTTAAGTTTAGCAAAAAAAGTAAATGAAAATTAGAATAGACTTCATTATTAGTATCAAACCATATCAATGATGTTTCAATATAATTATAAAGTAATTCATTTTTTTCCTCTTCTTTTAAAGCATACGATAATACTTCTGCTATAAACATAGCAACAGTACTTTTCATTATATTAGTATGAAGACTTGTATATATATAATTCGGTTTTATTTCTTTCACAAACTGCAAAGAACGATTCGTCTTATAATCTGTTTCTAATTGTAATTGTGATAATAACTGAAAGTAAGCTATTTTAGAGTTTTTCTTTTTTGATTTAAGAATACTTTTTAATAAGTAACTAACTATTCCATTTTGTTGTGTATAACACTTAATTATTAAATCATGATCGTTATATCTAATCTTCGATAAAACGATGGCTTTTGTGCTAGTAAGCATTACCTAACAATCATTAATTTTAATACTTTTGTTTCTAAAGAATCTAAATTAGTAAGCATCACTAAGTAAACCCCAGAAGCTACAATTTGATTCCCGAAGTTTTTTCCATTCCAAAGTGCTGTACCTCCATCTATTTCTAAATTGTAACCTTTAAATCTAGAGTTAGTGTTTGATTCTGCTTCAGCTACTAAATTGCCTTCAATATCAGTGATTTTAATGTTTACATTATCCGTAATGTCTCTAATTTTAATTTTTTGATCAACTACATTGTAATTTGGACGTATTGGATTTGGAAATATATAAGCTTCATCAAAACTTTCTTTTGGTTTTGAAGATTGGGAGTTATATGAAAGTAAACCTTTTTCAGTAGCTATATATACTAAACCACTATTATCGTCTATTGAAATATCTAATATACTATTACTTGGTAATGGGGAATTATCTTTAGTAAAATGTAAAAAAGTATCTTGCCCATCTGAAGAAAGATAAAATACGCCTGAATCTAATGTTCCTATCCATTTATTATTAGAACCATCTACTTCTATATCAGAAATATATTGTTGAAATAATAGTTCACTTGCTTCGCCATTATCTAGAACAATAATTTCTGAAGGATTATAATTGGGGCTTGCAAAGAAATTATCAGTATTATATATTACTCTTAAGCCATTAACGGTTCCAATCCATACCTGATTTCTTTTATCAACCTCGACTGCTATTACTCTAGTAGATGGTAAGTTTTCAGAAAGGCCGCTTATATTTTGTAATATTGGGCTCCCATTATTTTCTTTAAAACCTATTAAACCATAATTATGGGTCCCAATATACAGATTCCCATTATCGTCTGTAGAAATATCTGACACCCCTAAATTCGAAAAAGGATCAGATATGATCTGTCCTAAACTAAAAGATTCCCATTCGTTATCTTTAAATCTATTCAATATACGGTCATTTCTACTAGTTGCAACCCATAATGTACCTTCCTTACTATAGTGCGAGGCAAATGTAAATTGATACTCTGTTCCAATAATTGGTTCTAAAGAACTATTATCTTGATTATATAATTGTACAGGTTCATTATTTTGAATTTCTATCAATCCTGAAATACCTGAACTTATATAAGCTAAGTTTTTGTTAAACGGATTAACTGCTATATAGGATAATGACCAAGGATCTTGTATAGTATTCTCAAGGGTAGAGTATTGAATATTATTCCAGGTATTATTTATTAAATGGCTAATTCCAGATCTTCTAATGCCTATAAAAGGGTTATATTCATCGTTATGACCTCCATGTGTACCCCATACATCTCCTGCTTGGGTTTTTACTTGAAAAAACTTATTAAATAACGGTCCATCTGGATGTATCTCATCAAATAATGTGGAGTCATTAATTTGTATTTTTAAAATTCCTAAACCAGATTTCCCTACATCTATAACCCCCTCAGTGCCAGTGTAAATATAATTATTATCATTAGAGATTGACCCAACAACAAATTGTGTCTCATTATAGTTGTTAGAATTAATACTAATTAACGTCGAAAAATTCTCAGAATATACAAAAATTTCATTTTGAGTAGTAAGTACCAGTTTACCATTTTCATTTCTTAAATCTAATGGAGAGTTTTGATAAGTATTAAGAAGAATAGGGGTTGTAATATTATCAAATTCATAAATGCCATTATCTGCTATTTGTGTAGCATATATCTTATTATCAAAAGCTTCAATAGCATTCCAATTATTAGCAACAACTAATTCCCATTCTTGATAATCAATTAAATTTGGGTTATTAATATCTGCTCTTTGGATTCCCGAAGATGAAGCCGAGTAAATAAAATTATTAAAAATAGTGGTTTGGTTAATTTTAGATTGCGTTCCACCCATTCCTATAAAATAAGTATCTCCAAACTCAAAAGACTCGACATTATATAATGAAATACCATAATCAGTTGAGATATAAGCTATCTCATTAAAAATCTTAAAATGATTTATACTTTTTATATTTGGAGGAATAGTCGCTTTATCTAATATATCTACTACCGAAAATACTTCTTGATTAGATTCTGTGTATACCTGAATTAATCCATTTTCAAAACCAATAAGTAATATGCCTTTATCTTCTACATATTGAATACTTGAAATAATTTCGCCAGATAAACCGTTAATTGTAGATAGTTTTTCGACCTCTTTAGTTTGGGTATCATATATAAAAATAGCATTTTCTGCTGCTCCAAAAACCTTATCATCCCCTTGGGAAATATCTTTAATGTCTAAGTAAGAGTAATACGATTGCCAATTATCATAAACCACCTGACTATACAATAGATTTGCTAAACAAATAAATAGTAAGATGATTATTTTTTTATAAAATTGCATTTATGAAACGTATTTATTGAGAATAATTATAATCAAAAATACTATAATTTATTGTAATTAGATTTAGTGATATAATATAAATAAGCAATACATCCAAAATAGGAAAGAAAAAAGCAGCTTTAAATAAAGCTGCTTTTAATCTATTATTTTATGCTGTATAAAAACTAATCTGCTAAG
>JAHDGB010000075.1 GCA_020627885.1 Flavobacteriaceae bacterium
TTAATTCTTTATAAAAATTCCCCCCTTCATCATTAGAAATAACATAACCTACCATTACATTATTTGTATCTTGAAACGTTATGGTTTCTCCTGTTTGGTTATAACTCCCTATAACAGCATCGATTCCAATTATTGTTCCTTCAATTACTGGCTCTTTTACAGTAGTATCTGGCACCTCATAATCGTCATCTCCCACACAGGACATCAAAAATAATATCGCAAATAATAGTGATCTGGTATATTTTAAATATGTTGTTTTCATTTATACATTTTTTAATAGGATTAAAACCTCATATAGAGATTAAGATAATAGGTAGCACCATTACCAAAGTAATAACGGTTACCAAAAATAGGCCCGTAAGTATTGTTTTGTTCTTTTATTTGATTGTTATAATCGACACGCCTAGATTGCTCAAAACCTCCTGTTTTATAGATTTGATTAAGCACATTATTTATTGTAGCAAAAAAGCCGATATAATTCTTTTTTACACGCCAAGATTTTCCTCCAGATATATTCATTAAAAAATAATCATCAAACCGCTCTTGTTTTAATACATTTTTGGCAACAGATTTATCGTAATTATTTACCGGAAGTCCGTTAATGGTTCCTCCTGCTTTAAACACTGTATCTGGAATTAATGCTTGGTCTAAAGCAAAAGCACCACTCCGTTTTAATGCGCTAATGTTTGAGTATGCGTTGGAGAAATAATTAATTGTAGCATTAAAATTCCAATATTTTTTATCCCTATACTCAAACCCTAATTGACAGGCATTTTCTGGTCCAGAGGCCACATGATAATTTTTAAAAGTGGCTTTACCGTTACCAAATTTTAATGGTCTTAAGATATCGTCACTAGTATAATATAAATTAGGGTTATTAGTATAAATATATTCTGCTATAGAGGCCACAGCTTTTAATTTAAGCGAAGGTAAAACTTGAGCCTGTACTCCAACCTCTAACCCAAGGTTGCGTTTTTTAATATTTGTCATAATTTCCTGAACAAATACTCCCGAAGCGGCCTCGGTAAAGAAAAACCCGAGATTATTACCATTACCAAAACCTACACAATATCCTGTTATACGTGCTTTTACTATTGGAGATCTATAAATATAACTTACATCTAAAGCTTTTATCTTCTCGCTAGTTAAACCAATTATAGTACTATTATTTTGTCTAGCATTACCAAAAGAATTTCGTATTGTTGGCGCTTTAGTAATATAACCTACATTTAAATCTAACAAATGGCGACCTGTAATTTTATATGTCCCTCCTGCTTTACCACTAAAATTATTAAAATTTAATACTTTACTTTTTCCGAACGATAGGTTTCCTGTATAATACCCATTTTCGTACAACCCATTTCTTTGGTAATTGGTTTGCGATAAATGAGTAGCTAAAAAAAAGTCTACTTTATTGTATTTAAACTGTGCTTGAACAAACGCGCTTATTACATTGGCATAAATTTCATAGTTATATTTATACCTATTGCCTTCTACTACTATTCTATTTGGTGTTCTTAAGTTAGATTGAGCTAGGTTGGTTATGTTTTGAGAAGGATCTGTTTCTTCTGCAAAAAAATCGATATCTAAATAGCCTGTTCCTCCTAACAAGTCTTTTATTCTTGCATAATTATCGCTTTTCAAACGTCTATAGTTTATTCCTGCATTTAAACGAATATGATCATTCAATGCTGTATCAAAAATAGAATTAAGGGTAAGCTGCTTATCATCTACGCGCCCTTCTTGAAGGGCATATATCGAATTATAGCCTTGATCTCTCATTCTTTTATTTGCACTATAAATAGCATGCCAATCTATTTGCCCGTCGTTCTCTAACTTTTGTCTTGCTTTATAAGCTTGTTCAAAATCATAAGCCGTTGGGTTTATCCTATTTAATAAAAAGCTAGGCAAATTTTGGTAATAAATTGGAGAGGTAACGTTACCGCCACCTATATAAGAGTTTTGGCCATTAAAAGTTACTAAACGAGTCCCTCCATTGTCTATTCGCGTACTGCCTACTGCTCCAAATTGATAGCTAATATTAGTATTTATATTGGTTTTACTTGATAAGGCCCAATAATGATTTAGTATTAAAATAGGTTCGTTGGTATTACGAACATTTGCGTTTCTTAATTCGCCATTTTGTGTACCCCATAATGGATTGTATCGATTTCCTTTTATTCTATAGACTTCATCCGTAATTGCTGAAGTACGTCCTACTCTATTTTTAGCATAAATGGATAACATATTTAAACTGTGCTTATCGTTTATTTTTTTTTCTACTGAAACCGATAACGAATTTGCATCATACAATGTCCCTTCTACATAACCACCATTTCCAAACCTTCGCGAACCAATTATTGAATAAGCCCATCCTTTTTTGGAAACCCCAGAGCTGTAACTTGCCATTATTCTACCTTGATAACTCCTACTCGCCGTTGCTATAGAAACACGACCGCCTTTTCTGTTTTTAGAAGCTCTCATTGTTATCGTATTTACTCCAGCAACATCCCCAAAAGCATAATCATTAGCTGCAAGACCTATAGTGTATTCTTGGTTACGTTGCAAATCATTAAGCCCTCCCCAGTTGCTCCATAATGGTCGCCCAGAAAATTGCTTATTCATTTCAATACCATTAATTAACAGCTTTCCACTAGAACTAGGTAATCCTCTTGGTTTAAAAAATGTGGCACTAAAATCGTAAGCTGCAGCAGTATAAAAAACATCTTTAGAGGACTGCAACAGCCCAGAAATATTACCCAAAACAACAGTACTGTCGTTATTAAGTTCGTCTTCAGAAATTGAAATAATATATGGTGCTTCTTCATCACTATTATCAAAAATCATAGACATGTCTTGAATATTTAATACTTTGCCTGCATTAATAATTATTGGGTAACGTTTATCTATATATCCCGGTTTCGATAATTTTAAAACCTGCTCACCTAAAGGAATGTTTTTAGAAAACACAAATAGCCCTGTATTATCGGTCATTTTATATTGCCCAGTCTCTTCTATAGTAATTTTCACTTCAGAAAGTGGCTCGCCAGAAAGCGTTTCTATAACACTGCCCTTTACAATAGTATCTTGTGATACTACTTTAATTGAATATAAAATTAGAAATAGCGTTATACAGATTTTTTTAATCATATATAATATCATTAATAGAGAGTTCTATTAATAATAGTTGCCTAGGAAACGCAAATTTAGGCTTTATAAATTAAATATTTACATTTGGCCAAAAATTTTAGTTTATAAAAAACATATTTTTAATGAAAGAGATAAATCTCCTCCTTTTACTTTTTGCTACTCTTATATGCTGTAACAGTTTTTCTCAGGATAAGAAATTTAAAGCGCATACTATTGCTTTTTACAATTTAGAAAATTTATTCGACGCTGAAGACGACCCCAATAAGTATGATGAAAATAGCCCTATAATGGCTATAAAAAAAGACAGACCCTTCGTTTACCAAAAAAAAGTACACAATATGGCTCGTGTTATTGCAGATATTGGTTATGATTTTACGAATAACACACCTGCAATTATTGGAGTTTCTGAGGTAGAAAATATTAACGTTCTTGAAAGCTTAGTTAACGATTCGCTTCTGCTTAAAAAAGATTATGGCATTGTTCATTTTGATTCTCCAGATGTAAGAGGAATAGATGTGGGCTTACTTTATCAAAAGCGGTTGTTTACCCCAACACATAAAAGCAGTCATCCATTAAAAATATATAATTCTGCAACAAAAAAACGAATTTATACTAGAGACCAGTTATTGGTTAGTGGCAAATTAGAAGGTGAGCTTATTCATATTTTGGTTAATCATTGGCCTTCTAGGCGTGGTGGCGAAGCAGTAAGTAGATGGATGCGAGAAGCTGCAGCTAAAGTTAACAAACGACTTATAGACTCTATACAATCTAAAGACCCTTATGCAAAAATTATTACTATGGGCGATTTAAATGATAACCCAACAAACTCTAGCATTAAAAAAATATTAAAAGCCAAACGCAAAAAGACAATGGTAGGTTTAAAAGGCATTTATAATCCTATGATTACCTTTTACAAAAAAGGTTTAGGCTCTAATGCTTATGCCGATAGCTGGAGTTTGTTCGATCAGATTATGATTACCCAACCTTTTCTAGAAAAAGAGTATTCTTCTTTTCGTTTCCATAAAGCAGGTATTTTTAACAAAAACTATTTAACAACTAAAAAAGGACGCTATAAAGGGTATCCGTTTCGAAGTTTTTCTAACAACGAATTTACAAATGGCTTTAGCGACCATTTTCCTGTATACATTTATTTAATTAAAGAAGTTGTGCTATAGTTCTCTATTAAAACCAAGTACTCCAAGGTATTTTAGCTAAAACTAATAACAATGCTATGGAATAGAAAATGGCAATAACTTTTAATTTATTGCCAGAAGTTAGTTTCTTTTTATGCTTAGAATAACCTATGGTTATAAATACTACAGCAAGCACCATTGCTATTGGGTGCTCTACAGCATTAGATCTTAAAGCAGCATTCCCCATCACTTCTTTCATACTCATTCCTCCAAAATAATCTGCCGAAACCCATAATACAATTCCTATTAACAATTGAATATGAGAAACTATTAATGTAAATAACGACACTCTAAAATCTCGAGCAGCATATTCTTTTTTTCCAATGGTTTTTACTATGGCATTAAGTGTTGCTAAAACTAATATTAAAAAGACTAAATAAGCCCAATAGGAGTGTAATACTTTTACGGTTGAATACATGCTTTAATTGTTTAGTGTTATTTGTAAAAACAAATGTACTAAAAATCATGATGAGATTATAGTGCTCTTTTCCTTACTATAATTCCAGTCATAATATACCCATATTGGCAATAAAAACAGAAAGCTCAATCCTTCATAACTTTTAAGATTATTTTTTAGTAGTCCAAATTCATGAATTTGGACTACTAAAATTTGCATGCAACTAAAAATCAGCCTTATATTTGCATGCTCGTTTAAAAAATTATAAAAAGAAAAATGAAAAAACAATCAAACATTTTAATCCTTACCTTTCTAATAACAACATTATCATTATGCAGTCAGAATACTAAAATGGTTTTTCACTATAAAAATGGAAAGGAAGTTTCTGGTTTAGGGAAACTAAGAAGTGAAAAAAAGATTAAGTTTAAAGCTACTAAAAAAGGAAAAAAACAAATTTTAAGCTATCAAGATTTAAAAGATGTAGACTACATCGAATCTTACGAACAAGATAATATTGTGATATACCAGTTTGTACACTTAAAAGAAAAGAAAGTAAAACTCTTAGAACGCACTGCAAAAGGAAAAATAAACTTATACCGACGTGTACGAATAATGAATAATCCAGGAATGCAATGGGGAGGAACAGCTCCATTTGGAGGCCCTCCTGTTATGGTTGGAGGCTACTCCTATACCATGAAAAATTTTTATGTGCAACGCGAAAACGAAAAAATAGCGACGCATTTAGGTTCTAATCAGCTATTTACGAAAAACTTTAAAAAAGCAATAACCAACTTTGTTAAAGATTGCCCAACACTTGTTAGTAAAATTAAAAATAAAGAATACAAAAAGAAACATTTAAGAGAAATAGTAGAGTACTACAATAATAAATGTAACTAGAAGTTATTCTGTTAAAACAGTGCTATTCAAATTCCGATAAACAAACTCTTTAAAGTTTAAATGTTAAAAAGCAAATAAACGACTATTTGTTTAAAAAATAATATCTAAATTTGCCGCCCCTTAGTTTAAAATAATCTACAAACTAATTGTAAAATTCAACATACCAATGAATAAACTGGCTACTCCTTTAGCAATAATAGCGCTGCTATTTAGTATTTTTTCTTTTTTTTATTTTAAATCGGGCTCCGAACAGGTTTATGTCGATGTTAACAAATTAATTGATGGCTACAAACGTACTAAAATAGTTCGTGCAGACTTTGAAGCCAAAGCAAAAACCTTAAATGCCAATGTAGATAGCCTCATGACCGATTGGCAAAAAGAATTAAAAACCTACGAAAAAGAACGCTCTAAAATGAGCAAAAAAGAATTAGAGCTCAAACAAGAATTGTTGGGTAATAAGCAACAACAAATTAACAATTACCAACAAGCCATACAAAAGCAAATACAAGAAGAAGATAAAAAAGCCACCCAAACCGTAATAAACGATATTAACGATTATGTAAAGGAGTATGGTAAAAAGAAAGGACACAAAATTATTTTTGGAGCCAGTGGTTCGGGAAATGTTATGTATGCCTCTGAGGCTTCAGACCTTACCAGTGAGGTGCTTGAAGGGTTAAATAACGAATTTGGGAATTAAATATATAATTATTATAGATATGAAAAAGATAGGATTATTAATATTATTAATTTTTACAGGAGTAATAGTTAATGCACAAGTAACGTACGATGGTGTAGGTGCAAAAACAACAGGAGGTGTAACCGATTGGAACGATGCGTCGAATACCAAATCTGGTTCAGGTCATACACTTTTAAGAGGAAATGCGACTAATGGTCCAGCTCTTGGTAGTGGTAATTATTTTCATCCTTTTAATTTTGAATACAGTTCTAGAAATGGAAATGGAAATGTGACTCAACTGGCTGTCCCATACGGTACAGAAGCCTCAATAAACCTTGGCATGATGATGAGAGGTCGCTATAGTGGCACTTGGTCGCCATGGGTGAAAATATTAAGTGAAAATACTAATGGTAATGTGGGGATAGGTATTGATAATCCGCTTGAAAAGTTTCAAATAAGTAACTCATATGTATTTCACGATGGAGGTCATAAAGTATTAGGCTTTTTATATAAACCATCTGGAGCGGTAGATTTAAATTCTGAAAAATATGCTGCCGAAATTAGGTTTGACCCGGAAAATGGGACACTAGGATTTGGCACATCTTCATTAAAAACTAATACGCCTAGCGCAAAACTTATAATAAATAAAGAAGGAGAAGTAGGTATAGGTACTCCTACACCAAAAGCGATACTTCACGCTTCAAAAAATAGTAATACTGATTATACAGCAATAATACAAAATGGTGGAGGCAATGGAAAAGGGTTAAATATTAGAGCTGGCTCGGTTGGAACATCTCAAATAAATGCCTCATTTAGAGTCTCTTCTTGGGATGATACTATGGAAAAATTTTGGGTTGGTAATGATGGGAATGTAGGCATAGGCACTACAGACACCAAAGGCTTCAAACTAGGTGTAAACGGTAAAATAGCAGCTACAGAAGTAAAAGTCGCTGAGTATGCTAATTGGCCAGACTTTGTTTTTAAAGCCGATTACAATTTACCAACATTACAAGAGGTTGAAAACCACATTAACGAAAAAGGACACTTAAAAAACATTCCTAGTGAAAAAGAAGTCCTTGAAAACGGGGTGTTTTTAGGGGAAATGGATGCAAAATTGTTACAAAAAATTGAAGAATTAACCTTATATACCATACAACAAGAAAAAAAGCTAGAAAAACAGGACAAAGCATTAAAAGCCTCTGAGAAAGCGAATAAAAAATTAGAAGATCGCCTTTCTAGGTTAGAGCATTTATTTGAGCAATCTCATAAAAACTAATTTTTTTTATTGCAATTATATAATATGGTTATTACAAAAAACAATTTTATTTTAAAAAGCAGCAGGTTTTCTGGTTGCCTAAAAATTATTGCTCTAGGAATTGTTTTACTTGTATCGAGCTGCACTCAAAAAAAATTCTCTAACGAGACCGATTTGTTAGCCTATCTAAAAACTCCCGAAAATGGTTATGTCCAAAATAAAACCATAAATGGTATTGCTTATAATTTAATGTATCGCCCTACCGATTTGTTAGTAAAACAAGAGCTAGGAGACACAAAACCTACAGACAGTATAATACATGCTTTAAGAGAAAAATATAACAAGTACCTCTATTTTAACCTAAGCATGTCTCAGAATAACCAAGAGTTATTAAATGCCAAAGCAGGAAATAAAAACGAATTTGGTGCTATGGTAAATCAATTGGTATTTGGTATGGGGCAAAAAGTACATTTTTATACCAAAAGCAAAGACACTCTAGAGTTGGTCGATTTTGTTTACCCCCGCATGTATGGTATGAGTAAGGCCACCACAATTATGTTTGTATACCCTAGAGAAGAAAAAGCATTACAAGAAGAACAACTTAATTTCACCATAGAAGACCTTGGGTTTTATACCGGAGAAGTTAAATTTAAAATAGCCTCAAAGCAATTAAATAACGAACCACAATTAGCATTTTAAAAGATAATGAGGAAGACTAAATATTCACACAAAGTTATTGCAGTATTTTTAACACTAAATTTTTTAGTTAGTATACTGCCAACTAATTTATTATTGGCAAATAATAATGGGCCTGGTTCACCTGAAGCTGCTGGTTTTGAACCTGTAGATGCCACCGATATGGTTAATCTTACAACCGGAGATTTATCGTACGTTATGCCACTATTAGATGTAGATGGTTTTCCAATAAATATGTCATACCACGCAGGAATGGCAATAGATATGGATGCATCATGGGTAGGCTTAGGTTGGTACCTTAACCCTGGAGCCATTAACAGATCAGTTACCAATACACCCGATGATTGGAAAGGTGGAGTTGGTATTAATTTTAATAGTTTTGAAAAAACCACCGATTATTACGGAGTTACTGTGGAAGTCGGGTTACCTGGAGCGTGTTCTGTAGGAGTAGGTTTAAATTGGGGCGGCGGACAAGGATTATCTGGCTCTGTTAATGCTACTCTTGGCCTAGGAGCGGGTATGGGTGGAATGGTAGAAGGAGGGATCTCTGCTTCTGCGAGTACTACAGGAAATGTTTCTGTTGGAGCTGGCATTGGGGTGAGCATAGGGTCCTATAATGCTGGAGCTAGTGTTGCTTATTCAATTAATGATAATTCGTTTTCTGGCGGTGTTGGTTTAAGTACAGATGGAGGAGCCTATCTAGGAGTTTCCTTTTCTTCTAAAGGCGGCATGGCAGTTGGAGCTGGTATGACTAAAACGAATAGTTCAGGAGCTTCAAGCTCAGCTGGTATAGGTATGTCATCTAGTAGTTTCTCCTCTGGGGATGCTAATGTTGATAGTCAATCTGCTGGTGTTGCCGTTCCTTTTCACCCAATAGGAATTCCTATTACAATAGGCTTCAGGAAAACGACCGTTAAAATCAATATTAAAAAAGGATTTAAAAATTTAGAATGGGGGGCATTATACTCAAATGATCATACAAATAGTGCTGGAGGAAAACCAAGCATTGAAAATATAGATAACTATAATAAGCAGTTTAATGATTATGCTGTAAGAACACGATCAATGGATACGTATTCTACCAGACTCCCTCAACCTGAAGCAGATTTTATTGGCGATCATACCCAAACCATTGAAAACATAAATTTCACCTTTTTAGGTTACGACAACTACAATGTTGCAGCTCAAGGTATGATGGGAAACATGACTCCTTTAATGCATAAAAATGCTACTATTTTTGGTAAAGGCCAAAAAACTAAAGCTGGGAATGGAGAAAGTTTACATGTATTTTGGCATCACGGAGATCAACCTAATGCAGTAAATCGTAAATTAGGCCGTTTAGGGAATACTGCTTATAATAATACAGACTTATATTTTTATTTTGACGGACAGTTTACAAATAAAGAAACAAATAGTGATAATGGAATGCTACCTCAAAACATTGGTTCTGCTGTTAGCATAAACAATTTAATTAAAAGAGGAAATCAAATTGGAGCCTCAAACTCTAATTCTAACCAGGGTAGAGCAAAATCTCCTAATTATATTGAAGTTTTCACCAATAAACAAATACAAGAAGGCCATGCTAAAGCACGAGGATTAATAACTCCTACAACTGTTCCTGATTCAGACAGAGGCATTACTAGCAAGTTTGACCCTAATGGTATTGGGGCATACAAAATTACAGCTCCAGATGGGAAAACATATCATTTTGCATTACCTGTATATCATTATGAGCAAGTACACAGAGGGCAATTAGATACTGTGGAGTATTCAACCTTCGATATTACTAATGTAAACGAAAAACGTCAATACTCAAGATATGCTACTCATTGGTTATTAACAGCTGTTACTGGGCCTGATTATATCGATAGGCCTGACACTTCTGGCAAAACCAATACGTTTAACAAAGAAGATTATGGCTACTGGGTAGAACTAGAGTATGGAAAATGGAGTGATGGTTATGTATGGCGTTCTCCTTATAAAGACAGAGTATATAATTATAATACAAACATAAAAGGCAATATTAATGAAAAAGACAAAGGAGGCTATTCCTTCGGTAGAAAACAACTGTATTATTTAGACAAAATTAATACAAAAAAGAGAACAGCCCTATTTGTTAAAGATATAAGGTATGATGCCATTGGTAAAGATTTATTATTTAAATATTTAAACACAAATAACGGAGGCTCTGACTACATAGGTAGTACAGGAAACGGAAGTTTAACAAATAGTTTAAATAAAACTGAAGAAGATGTACATGTTAGAGAAACTGGCGTTAAATATAAAAAAGAATACACTTTAAAACTCGATAAAATAATATTGGTAGATGGGGATATAGGTAAAAACCTTTCTAAAAATACATCAGGAACAAGATTGGGAAACAGTTATGGTAGTAGCTATACTCCAAATGATACTTGCTCACCAAATTGGAAATCCATAGATTTTTCAAATATATATGGTCGTGACTATAAATATGGAATCCATAATGAAAATGCCGTTCTAGATATTAATGATGTAAACGATACTTTTATTAAGCAAAATGCTTTAAAAGTAGTAGAACTTAAGCACTCTTATGAATTAGCAAAAAACTCGCCTTCTTCCTCTGATGCACCTTCAAGTAAAAATGATAAAAAAGGAAGATTAACTTTAGAATCTGTTCAAATACGAGGAAGAGGTAATGCAGAATATATGCCAGCTACTTCGTTTGATTATTATATGAAAGATATGCAAAATGTGAATTATGATCCTAATTCAGATAATTCAGCAGCAGCTATCCAAGCCCATATAGAAACAAAAAAGAAAAAAGTAGATTCGTGGGGGTTTTTACAAAACACCAATTACTCTTCTGATAATGAAATTAAGGCTTGGAGCTTAAAAA
>JAHDGB010000076.1 GCA_020627885.1 Flavobacteriaceae bacterium
CTATTAGGTTTTAAAACCTAATAGACCTTTAATAACAAATAGCTAAACTATTTATTTTATCTCAACATTAAATGGGAATAGTAATTGAATTCCTTTTTGCTCTGTCATCGATTTTATTTCTTTAAGAATCTTGTAGTTTTCTATTCCTACTTCTTCTTGTAATAGTTCTTCTTTAGACTGTATTATTCCTAATTTTTGAATCAGCTCTTTAAGGTTTTTTTCTATTACAGGGTACTCTTTAATTTTATAGTTTTCTATTTGCGCAACTTCGGCGGCATACATTAACGCATCGTCCAGCCCCCCTAACTCGTCTACTAAACCATTGTTTAGTGCATCTTTACCAGTCCAAACACGACCTTGCCCGATTGCTTTTACTCCTTCCTGATCTAAACCTTTTCTACCATCTGCAACACGTTGGGTAAACAAATCGTAAACATTAATTACACCTTCTTGAATAAACTTACGTTGATTTTTATTTAGGGGTTCGAAGAAACTATAGGTTAATGCATTTTTATTTGTTATAACCTGTTCTGCATTAATTCCTATTTTATCTGCAAGTGCTTTTCCGTTTGGCAATGTACCATACACACCTATACTGCCTGTAATTGTCGTTGCTTCAGCAAAAATTTTATCGGCATTACAAGCTATATAATACCCTCCAGATGCCGCTACATTTCCCATAGAAACGATAACTGGTTTTATTTTTTTAGTCAGCTCTACCTCTCGCCATATAAGCTCGCTTGCTAATGCACTTCCTCCAGGCGAATTAATACGCAAAACTATGGCTTTAATTTTATCGTCTTCTCTGGCTTTCTTTAAAGATTTATTTATTATACCCTGACCTACATTTTTTTCATCGCCTTCTCCATATATAATTTGTCCTTCTGCATAAATAACTGCTATCTTGTTTTTACTAGTTTTTACTAGTCTTTTACTGTAACTATAGTTACTATAATCGGCAATCTTTATTACGTTTAGTTTTTTATCGTTTGAAACATTTAAAGCCGTTTTCATTGCAGAAACGTATTCGTCGTGGTAAGCAATTTTATCTATAAGTCTTGATTCTTTTGCTAATACAGCGGTTCTTCCTAAAAGGCTATCTGCGATGTTATTTAACTCTTCTACTGGTATATTTCTACTTTGAGATACTTCGTTTTTAATTTCTGTCCATAAACCATTTAAGTATACTGTAATTTGTTCTCTGTTATTTTCACTCATCTCATTTTCGAGATAAGGTTCTACTGCACTTTTGTATTTACCTACTTTAACTACTTCCATTTTTAACCCAGATTTTTCTTGAAAATCTTTATAATACAATCGTTCTGTAGACAATCCTTTGAACTCCATTACACCAACGGGGTTCATATAAATTGTATCGGCTACTGAATTTAAATAATAATCTTTTTGAGTATAAAAATCGCCATAAGAAACAACAAACTTTCCTGACTCTTTAAATTTTAATAAAGCATCTCTAATAGCTTTGGTTTGGGCTACTCCTGCCATTATCATATTATTATCTATAGAAATTCCTTTTATTTTTACATCGGATGCTGCATAATGAATTGCATCAATAATGTTAAATAATCCATTTTTTTCATGTTCATCTAAAAAGGGGTATTCTTTAAAAATGGTTTTGGCTTGGTGATCTTCTATCGGAAAATCTAACTTTAAATCTAGTACCGAATTATTTTTAACTATAATACTGTCTTTAGAAGATGCTCCAGCTAGCACCCCTATAATTACAAGTAAAAAAAAGCAAATAAACAGGAACACAAATAACCCTGTTACGGTTGATAATACTCGTTTAATAAAATTCATAATCTCTATTATTTTTCTATTTGTAGTTTACATCTAACAATTGTTACAATAGTTATGTTAGATTGCGTTTACGATTTAAGTCTATTTATAGTCTCTTTTCGTTTTATTTTTCCTGATGCCGTTTCTTCAAATTTTGGAGTTGAAATAACTTTTTTTGGTATTTCATAAGCATCAAAACAGTCTATGCTTTTTAATTTATTTAAAATTGTTTTATTATGTACATCATTATTCTTTTCTATAACTAAGATTACTTTTTCTCCTAATAACACATCCTTTTCCGACGTTATAAAAAACCGTTCTTCTATATGTTTTTTTATTTTTTTTTCAACTTGTTCTGGGTTAATTTTAACCCCACCAGAGTTAATAATATTATCATAGCGTCCTAACCATTCAAATTCAGTCTCGGAATGCAATATTACCACATCGTTAGTTATAATTCTTTCCTTTGTTAATTTTGGTGCCTGTATTATTAAACAATTACGCTCATCTTGTGCAATATTAATATTTGGAAGTATTTTAAAAAAAGAGTGACTATTCTGTTGCTGTTCTCCAAAATTATTAAGTTTTTTTACTGCAATATGTGTAATCGTTTCTGTCATACCGTAAGTTTCATAAACTTCAGTTTTTATGTTTTTAAACAGCGATTTTAAATATGGAGATACTAAAGCCCCTCCAATAATTAACGTTTTTATTGCCGTTAAACTTTTTAAACTATTCTGAGCTTGTAAAGGAACCATTGCAGAAAAAGCATAAATTTTTCCTTTTATGTCTATAATTGATTTTGGATTAACACAATCTATCTCTAACCCTAAAACCATAGCTCTTACAAGCATCATTTTTCCTGCTATATAATGGGCTGGCAAACATAATAATGCTTTGTTTCCTTCTTTAATATTGAAAAAAACACCTGTAGCAATAGCTGAGTTTACCATGGCATTTTTGTCTAATTTAACTTGTTTAGGGTGCCCAGTAGAACCCGAAGTATGCGCAATAATTTCACTTTCTTCATTTAACCAATCTAATAAAAAACAACCTATTTCTTTTTCGAAATCTAATCCTTTCGTAAAAAGGTGACTTGCGGTAGTTTTTAATGTTTTGGCATTAAAAGACTTCCCATTAAGTTTAAATTTGTTATGTACTTTACAGTAATGGTAAGTGGTCACTCCTCTATAATTTTATAATCTTCCTTAGGTAGCTCTTTTACTGCTCCTAATAATTTATCTTTCCAATTATTCCATTTATAAACTTTCCCAAAAATGAATAATAAAATAGGGAAAATTATAAATACTGGTAATACCAAATCTATAAACTCCAATGTTGGCTCTGAAATATCTTTTAAAATAGAATGTGTTTGGAAAACGGTCCAATCTGCAGTGACTAAAAGCGCAGTAAATAAATTGTTAGCCGCATGAAACCCTAGGGCTAACTCCATACCTTCATCCATTAGAGTAATGATACCTAAAAACAAACCTGTACCTATATAATATACCATAATAGAATATCCTAGTTTTTCGACCTCTGGATTTGCGATATGTAACAAGCCAAAAATTAATGAAGTAAGTAACAAAGGAAACCATCTATTTTTCGACAAAGTTCCAAAGCCTTGCATTAAATAACCTCTAAATATATACTCCTCCAAACTGGTTTGTATTGGTACAAAAACTATAGCTATTACTGCAAGTATTAAAAAACGATTTAACTCAAAGTTATTCACGTAATTCTCTGGGTTACTGTAATAATCGACTAATACTAATGCCGAAGAGATTATCCCCCAAAAGAAAAAGGCAAACCAAACACGTTTCCAATCTATCTTTTTTCTAGATGTCGTAACCGATTTAATTGTTTGTTTATGTAAAGTTTTTATAATTATAAAAAAACCTAATAAACCTATTGCAAACGATAATAATAACAGAAATAAGTTTAAATTAGGCTCTAAAACACTAAGCATATTACTTTGGTCTAATGCCATAACATCTTCGCCTTTTTGAGCTGCTTTCATAAGTACAGCAATGGTAAAAGGAACTTGCCCTAATGAAGTGGCTAAAAAAATAAGCAACGATCCTATTAAATATCGCCAAAAATCGTGTTGGTAATTAAATGCTTGCGCTATAAACATATGTTATAAATTAAATTTCCAATTGTGTTTTTCATCATAATGCAATTTACCGTTTTTTACTTGTAACGGCGAATCAAAATTATTAGTAAACAAACTTCCTGTACCCAAACCTTGTGGCATACTATTTTGTTTTAAAAAAGTGTATTGAGCAATTGCATTTAATCCCACGTTACTTTCTAAAGCACTAGTAACCCACCATCCTATATTTTTTTTTTGAGCCAAAGCAATCCATTCATCGCTTCCTGTAAAGCCTCCTATAAAGCTGGGTTTTAATATAATATATTGTGGTTTTATAGTTTCTAGAAGTTCTTTCTTTTGTGTAGTCTGAAATACGCCTATCAATTCCTCATCTAAGGCTATTGGAAGTGGTGTTTTCTCACATAAATATGCCATTTCTTCATACTGTTTTGTTTTAATGGGTTGTTCTATTGAATGCAAATCATGATCTGATAAATAGTTCAATTTTTCTAACGCCTCATTTGGGTTAAATGCACCATTAGCATCTACCCTTAATTCTATATCATTTTTACTAAATTTTTTACGTATTGACTTTATAATATCCAATTCTGTGTTAAAATTGATCGCTCCAATTTTCATTTTAATACAATTAAATCCAGCTTCAATTTTTTCTCTGATCTGTTGTTCCATAACATCTTTAGTTCCCATCCAAATTAAGCCATTAATAGGAATTCCTTTTCGATTTGTTATAAAACCTGATGGAAATAAAGAAAATGGTGTTTCGCTTTCTAAAGATTTAAAAGCCATTTCTAAGCCCATTTGTATACTAGGAAATGCTTCATTTTCTGAATATAAAAATGAAAGCCCTTTATTGATATTATTACAAGTATATTCTAATTGCAATTCGAAATCTGGTCTATCATCAACTGAAAGGCCTCTTAAAATACCACATTCTCCTATTCCTGTTTTACCGTTTGAGGAAATAATAATAAACCATGTTTCTTTGGTTTTTAAAACCCCTCTAGAAGTACCACTAGGTTGCTTAAAGTTTAAAATGTATTTATAGTAATTGGCTTTCATTATTTTTACAAAGAAATATCATTTATGCTTTTCAAATTCTAATTAATATAAAACAGTTTTTATTATACCGTAATTGATTGTCCTATATCTAATAACTTAAGCTGTTTCCTTTTATTTTTAAAAGCTTTAATAGCTTCTTCTTTATTAATTTCTATGTATTCGAAAGTATCATAATGATACCCCAAAATAGTATCGCATTCAACAAAATCGCTTGCTATAACCGCATCATTAATTCCCATTGTAAAATTATCGCCAATTGGCAAAATTGCTAAATCTAGTTTTGCATGTAATGGAATTAGCTTCATATCGTATGTAAGTGCTGTATCCCCTGCAATGTATATATTCTTACTTTTACTTTGAATAACAAACCCTCCAGGCTGCCCACCGTAACTCCCATCTGGAAATGAGGAAGTATGTACTGCATTAACATATTTTACTGTTCCAAAATCAAAAGTCCAATTACCTCCATGGTTTATTGGATGTCCTTTGTATCCTAATTTTTGATAATGTGTAACTATTTCGTAATTAGAAACAATTATTGCATTGGTTTGTTTTACAATGACTTCTACATCCAAAATATGGTCTTGGTGTGCATGAGTTAGCAAAATATAATCTGCTTTAATGCCATTTATATCTATATGAGAAGCCTTAGGGTTTCCTGTAATAAATGGATCGACAAGAATAGTATAATTATCTATCTCAATACTTAAACTAGCATGGCCTAAAAAAGTGATATTCATTTGTTAGTATATATTATATTATTAACTATTATTCCTTATAATAAATGACCTATTGCCAATAAAACAGCCAAAATAAAAGTGCTTATGGCTAATTTTTTTAATTCAGGATCATATGCTTTAGGGCTTTTTATTTTACTAACTCTATTAAGGTGCAATATTAAAGGGATGTATGCTAAAAAGAAAATAAAATTAAAAAGTGAATTATAGTATAATACACCATAAATAATTGAAGTTACAATTGCAGAAATAATTAAAAAAAAATGATACGTCTTTGCACTTTTTGCGCCTAATTTTACAGCTAAAGTTATTTTATTTGAAGTTGCATCTGTTATAATATCCCTCATATTATTTAGGTTGAGTACTCCTACGCTTAATAAACCTAAAGTAATTGCTGGCAGAAACACTATATGATCTATTTTTTTAGCAAAAAGCATGTAACAACCAATAACGCTTACTAGCCCAAAAAATAAAAACACAAAAACATCTCCTAATCCTTTATATCCATATGCGCTATTCCCCATTGTATATTTCATTGCGGCTACAACAGCTGCAGCACCTATTATTAAAAATGCCAATGCTAATAATAGGTGTTGTGCGCCAAAAGCAATATGTATTAACCCTGTAGTTAATATTATACTTATTAATATATTTAAGCGAATAGCACTAAGCATTTCACTTGGACTAATAGCTCCACTCTGTATGGCACGTTCTGGGCCAATACGCTTATCATTATCTGTCCCCTTTACGCCGTCTCCATAATCATTAGCTAAATTTGATAATATTTGATAACTTAATGTTACTAAAATTGCTAGTATAAATATATTCCATTGAAACAAGCCATTGTAAGCGGCTAAACTAGAAGCTACGATAATACCAGATATTGATAATGGTAAGGTTCTTAATCGAAATGCAGAAATCCAATTATAAAAATTTTTCATTTTTAAGGAATCCATTGCTTAGGGAAATTTGGCTTTCTTTTCTCTAAAAAGGCATCGCGACCTTCTTTTGCTTCTTCTGTCATGTAAGCTAACCTTGTTGCCTCTCCTGCAAATACTTGTTGACCTACCATACCGTCGTCGGTTAAATTCATTGCAAATTTTAACATCTTAATTGAAGTAGGCGATTTTCCAAGGATTTCTTGTGCCCATTCATAGGCTGTCGTTTCTAATTTAGCATGAGGAATTACAGCATTTACCATTCCCATTTCATAAGCCTCTTGTGCAGAATAGTTTCTCCCTAAGAAAAAGATTTCTCTAGCCTTTTTTTGCCCAACCATTTTTGCTAAATAAGCCGATCCGTATCCACCATCAAAACTTGTAACATCCGCATCCGTTTGTTTAAAAATAGCATGTTCTTTACTTGCTAATGTTAAATCGCAAACAACATGTAAACTATGTCCTCCACCAACGGCCCAACCAGGAACAACGGCTATTACCGCTTTTGGCATAAAGCGAATTAGTCGTTGTACTTCTAATATGTTTAAACGATGGTAACCGTCTTCTCCTACATAACCTTGATGGCCTCTTGCTTTTTGATCGCCTCCTGAACAAAAGGAATACACGCCATCCTTTTCAGATGGTCCTTCTGCAGATAATAATACAACGCCTATACTCGTATCTTCCTGAGCGTCATAAAATGCATCATAAAGCTCTTTGGTCGTTTTTGGTCTAAAAGCATTTCTAACATTTGGTCTATTAAACGCAATTCTTGCCACTCCATTACTTTTTTTATAAGTAATATCAGTATATTCTTTTACTATTTTCCAGTTAATGTTACTCATTTTCACTTTTTTGGTGTATAAAAATACACAATTTAATAAGAGGTGCTATTAGACTTATTGATTCATTATTAAAAATGATTTCTCCATAGAATAAAAACCATTGACTTACAAATAGTTGAGATAATTAAGCTTCTTTTTATACTAGTAAATGTGTTTCTGATTGCATACAAAGTTATAAACAGTAAGAATAAACTCTCAAAAAAATAAAGATAATCGAATATAATAGCGCTTAATCGATTATAAAATATTTTGTTCTATACATTTAACGAAATAATACCCCACAAATTACTTTCGTAGTATAATTAATAATCAATCCCTTGAAAGTATGCAATTTAAAAATTCTCCATTAGAAAAAATGACTATTATTAGTCATGAATCAGAAATCGGAAACCTATACTTTATTGAAAACATGGTGTTTTCAGAAATAAAAGAAGGGAAGCATTTAAGTCTTAAAACCGCTTACGATTATTTAAATGTAATATCTAATTTTTATGGCGATACGAAACCTTTTGGTTATGTGTCTAATAGAATAAATAAGTTTTCTATTGAAGCTTTAGATTACCCCAAATTCACCAAGTTATTAAAAAACTTAAAAGTATACGCTGCAATAAACTATACTCATTTTAATAAAATGAATATGGAAATTGAAAAGCAATTTTGTAAAATTCCATATAGAGGATTCGAAAATATTATAGACTCATATAATTATGTAAATAATTATTTAAATAATGACGAAGCATTAACTGCATAAAATACAGCAATTCCCTAAGTATGTTTAATACTTAAAAAAGCTACCATCAAGTTTCCCTTTAACTTGTATACGGTAGCTTTTTAACTTTTTAACACCACATTAATTTCATAACACAATTATTAATAGTCTTTCACCTCTTTTTTATAAATTAGCCCAACTAATAATTTAAAATCGATGTGCTACTATGAAAAAAGGGACTTTTTTACTTGTTTTAACGCTATTCATTTCTAATTTAATTTTTTCACAAGATTATAAATTTGAAACCCTTATAGATCTTGATGCTACCGATGTGGTTACTCAAGGTAACACGGGTACTTGCTGGAGTTTTTCAACCTCTTCATTTCTTGAGAGTGAAATTATTAGACTTACAGGTAAGCGTATTGATCTTTCTGAAATGTATAATGTAAGACATACTTATCCTAAAAAAGCTTGGATTTATTTAATGAGGCAAGGCAAGGCTCAATTTAGCCAAGGTGGGTTAGCACATGATGTTATAAATAGTATACAAAATCATGGCTTAGTACCTGCTAGTGCTTTTAAAGGTTATGTAGATGAAAAAACGAAACGATATAATCATTCAGAATTGGTAAAAGTACTTAAAGGAGTTCTAGATGTTTATATTGATAACCCAGGCAGAGAGTTATCGTCGAAATGGAAAACCGTTATTAGTAATATTTTAGATGTATACATTGGGGAAAATGTAAATTCCTTTAATTATGAAGGGATACAATATACTCCTAAATCATTTTTAAAGATGACAAAAATAGAACCAAAAGATTATGTAAGTTTAACGTCTTTTACTCATCAGCCTTACTACACTAATTTTATATTAAATATCCCAGATAATTTTTCTAATGGTAGTTTTTATAATGTAAAACTTGATGAATTGGTTAATACTGTAAATAATGCTTTAAAAAAAGGCTATACCGTTGAATTAGATTGCGATGTTAGTGAAAAAAGCTTCTCTTCTAAATACGGTTTAGCTATTATACCAGAAAATACTAAAAAATCAGATTATGCATTACGAAATCTCTCTAAAGAACAAAATATTACAACCGAATTAAGACAACAAGAATTTGAAAACTATAATACTACGGATGATCATTTAATGCATATTACTGGCTTATTAAAAGATCAAAATGGAACTACATACTATAAAGTAAAAAATTCGTGGGGTAAAGCCCCTAAACGTACAACAAATGATGGCTACATTTATATGAGCGAAGCCTTTTTCAAACTAAAAACCATTTCTATAATGGTTCATAAAGGTGCTATACCTAAAAAAATTAAATCAAAGTTAGAGCTAAACTAAACGTATACCATCACTTTCTATTGTGATTAATTTTTGTTTATATAGAGAACCAATAGCCTTTTTAAAATTCTTTTTACTCATTTGAAGTCTGTTTTTTATAGCTTCTGGAGAAGATTTATCATTTAAAGTAATATGCCCCGAATTATTTTCTAGTTCTTCTATAATTAATGCGGCATTAGGCTCTATGTTTCTGTAACCTATCTTTCCAAGTGTAATATCTATTTTATTCCCTGGTCTTATTTTTTTAACAAATCCTTTTAACCTGTCTCCAATACTTAAATCTTGAAAAATTTGATCAGAATATATTAATCCTGAATGGATGTTATTTACGATAACATTCATTCCTAATTCAGATGGGTGTGATATAATAATATCAACCTCATCAAATTGAGATACAGAAAGGGTAGTATTATTTAAAAACTTATTGGTTTTGCTTGAAGCTGCTAGTCTTTCAGTTTTCTCATCTAAATAACACCTCACTAAATACCAACCGCCTACTTTCATTGGAAATACTTGCTCTTTAAAAGGGCAAAACAACTCTTTTACTAAACCAAAATCTAAAAAAGCACCATAGTCATTAACTTCATTACAACGTAATAGCGAAAATTCTCCAACCTTTATATAAGGATTATCTGTAGTTGCAATTATACGCTCTTCATTATCTAAATAAATGAAAACTTCTATTTCATCATCTATATTAAAGTGTTCTGGCACATATCTATTAGGCAATAAAACATCATTACCATCATCATCTCCAAGAAATAACCCTGGGTCTGTGTCCCTTAAAATTTTTAAGGTATTGTATTCGCCTATTTTCATCATGCAGCAAAGGTAGCAATATAAAAAAAACGTTACAAAATTGTAACGCTTTATAATATCTTTTTTTTAAGATTCTAATTGTAAATAGATTCTTTTTTATAATGCTTTGCTAATAAATAATATACTACAGCTCTATACTTTGTTCTGTTAGACTTACCATATTGCTCCATTACAGAAGCTATGGATTTATCCAAATCATCACTATCCTTTAATCCTAATTTCTTAATTAAAAAGTTGTTTTTTACAGTATCTAATTCAGATTGATCAGAACCTGAAACTGTAGCGGCATCTTTGTTATAAATAGATGGTCCACATCCAATAGTAACTTTGGTTAAAAAATCCATATCTGGCGTAACTCCAATTTTGTCCTTTAAGTCTGCAGCGTACTTTACGATTAACTCGTCACGTTTACTCATAGTAATAAATATTTTAATTAATTTTT
>JAHDGB010000077.1 GCA_020627885.1 Flavobacteriaceae bacterium
TACAAAAACAAATCCGTAATTATTTAAAAAATAATTACGGATTTCACCTGTACTCAAGGTGGGAATCGAACCCACACTCTCGAAAGAACTGGATTTTGAATCCAGCGCGTCTACCAATTCCGCCACTTGAGCATCATTTATGAATATTACTTTTATAGCAAATTCACAATCAAAAATTAGATTTACAACTTAAAAAAGCTACTTAATCATAATTTTCAAGATGCAAATTTATATTTTATTTTTGTAAATCGCCTAAAAATAACCATCAATATATTATTATAGATCAAAAAAAAGCCTAAATTTGCACCTCATTAAAAATTCAGGTAGTGTTTATCGCTATATAACAACAACTTAACCATGCCAAATACTAAAACTGAAGCTAAGATTTTTACTTGCGGACAAAGTCGTGTATTAGCCGAAAAGATTGCAAATGCCTATGGCTCAAATCTTGGAAATGTAATTACTTCAACCTATAGTGATGGTGAATTTCAGCCTTCTTATGAAGAATCTATTCGTGGCTCAAGAGTTTTTATTATAGGATCGACAAACCCTGGGCCTGAAAATTTAATGGAAATGTTATTAATGCTTGATGCAGCAAAACGTGCTTCAGCAAGACATATAACTGCTGTTTTACCATATTTCGGATGGGCTAGACAGGATAGAAAAGATAAACCAAGAGTTCCTATTGCTGCTAAATTAGTGGCAAAAATGCTAGAAACTGCCGGAGCTACCCGGATAATAACTATGGATTTGCATGCCGATCAAATTCAAGGTTTTTTTGAAAAACCTGTAGATCATTTATTCGCTTCTACAATATTTTTACCTTATTTAAAAGAATTGAATTTAAGCGATTTAACTATTGCATCTCCAGATATGGGTGGTTCTAAAAGAGCTTATGCATATTCTAAAGCTCTAGAAAGCGATGTCGTTATATGTTATAAACAACGAGCTAAAGCAAATGTGATTTCTCATATGGAACTTATAGGCGACGTACAAGGAAAAAACGTTGTTTTAGTTGATGATATGGTAGATACAGCTGGTACATTAACTAAGGCTGCAGATTTGATGATGGAGCGTGGCGCATTAAGCGTAAGAGCGATATGTACTCACTCTATTTTATCTGGAAATGCATACGAACGTATAGAAAACTCTAAATTAGAAGAACTAATAGTTACCGACTCTATTCCTTTAAAACAAAAAAGTAAAAAAATAAGAGTCTTAAGTTGTGCAAATCTTTTTGCTGGCGTAATGCAAAATGTACACCTCAACGAATCAATTAGTTCAAAATTTGTAATGTAGTAGCCCCCTCTAAACTTCTTTAACGAGTTTAGAATTTAAAAAATGTATATTAATTAAATTATATAAATAAAGATGAAATCAATTACAATCAACGGATCTCAAAGAGAAAGCGTGGGCAAAAAAGTAACAAAAGCCTTACGTAATGCTGGTCAGGTTCCTTGCGTATTATACGGAGGAGACAAAGCAGTACATTTCTCAGCACCAGAATTAGCTTTCTCAAAACTTGTATACACACCTAATGCGCATACAGTTGTGATTGCTTTAGCAGATGGAACAAAATACAATGCCATATTACAAGACATTCAATTTCACCCTGTTACTGATAGAATCTTACACGTAGATTTTTATCAAGTCTTTGAAGACAAGGAAATCACTATGGACATTCCTGTTAATTTCATAGGAAACCCTAGAGGAGTTAGAAATGGTGGTGTTTTAAGAAAAAACAAACGTAGCTTAAGAGTTAAAGCTCTACCAGGAAATTTGCCTGATTTCATAGATGCACAAATTGAAGATCTTAAGATTGGAAATAAGCTTTATATTACCAAACTTGAAAACGAAGCGTACACATTCATGCATCCAGATAATACTGTAGTATGCCTAGTAAGACGATCTAGAGCAGCAGTTGTTGAAGATGACGATGAAGACGAAGATGAAGGAGGAGAAGAAGGAGAAGCGGCAACATCCGATGCTACTCCAGCAGCAGCAGAATAAACTCACATATTCTACTAAATACAAAAAAGCATCCTATATTTATGGATGCTTTTTTATTTTTACTGAAAATATAATTATATGTTTCAATTTATATTTGATTTATTCAAAAAAAAACGAGCTATAGAAATACATGATCCTATGAAAAAATATCTTATCGTTGGCTTAGGTAATATTGGGGAAAAGTATGAAAACACAAGGCACAATATAGGCTTCAAAATACTAGATTTTATGGCAAAAAAGGAAGAGCTTTGTTTTGAAACTCAAAAACTAGGAGATATTGCCGTCTATAAATTAAAAGGACGCACTTTTGTTTTACTCAAACCTAATACCTACATGAATTTAAGCGGTAAAGCTATTTTATACTGGTTAACAAAAGAAAAAATCCCTTTAGAAAACTTGCTAGTTATTACTGACGATTTAAATCTTCCTTTTGGCAGCTTACGCATAAAACCGAAAGGAAGTGATGGCGGACACAATGGCTTAAAAGACACCCAAAACAAACTAAACACTACTAAATATAATCGTTTTCGTTTTGGTATTAGTGATGATTATTCCAAGGGTAAACAAATTGATTACGTACTTGGAAAATGGACTAATGAAGAACAAGAAAAGCTTAATGAACGTATTGAAAAATCAATAGAAGTCATAAAATCGTTTGGCTTATCTGGCATGAACAATACAATGAACACATTTAACGGAAAGTAACTGACTAACAAAAAATCACTTAAAACTATAACTCTAAAATAAATCTAAAGTAGGGTATAACCGACTTATTGTTGTTTATAGATAAACGACAAATTAATGAAAAAAGATAATAATACAGTTACATTTAAATTTCTTAAAAAATAAATGCTATTGTATAAATTAACAAAAAACTTACATTCTATTAAGAGATAATAAACTTTAACATTTTTTTCAATAAAAAAAGTAGGGTATTCTATGACCTTAGTTGTTTATAATAATGATATATGCTAACAAATAATCATTAATATGAAAAACAAAAACTTTACTTTTTTATTAATCTTAATTGCTTTTACATTTTCTGTTAAAGCTCAAGAAAACTCTAATAAATCAAGATTTGAATTAACTGACGCCAACAAACACGCTTTGAAGCAAACTGGCTATGTAAGATGCTTAACAAACGAAAGCGAAACATTATTAGATGCTAAATACCCAAATAGATTAAATAACGAAGCCTTTGAAAATTGGCTATCCCCCAAATTAAAACAAATAAAAATTGATCGTGCACAAGGACGATTAACCTCTGAAGTAATAAATATACCCGTAGTAATACATATTATTCACGATGGTGATGCATTAGGATCTGGAGAGAACATTACCGATGCCCAAGCTTTATCACAAATTAAAGTGATGAATGAGGATTTTAGAAGGCTTGCTGGAACCAAAGGCGGTGCCAATTCTACAGGATTAGCTGTAGATACAGGAATAAACTTTTGTAT
Source organism: Flavobacteriaceae bacterium (assembly GCA_020627885.1). Taxonomy (GTDB): domain Bacteria; phylum Bacteroidota; class Bacteroidia; order Flavobacteriales; family Flavobacteriaceae; genus JAHDGB01. The sequence continues at coordinate 3,471 of JAHDGB010000077.1, forward strand.
TGCTGCAAGAACACCAAATGGCGAAGCTACAAATGGTGTAGTAAGACATAATATTTCACCATATACTAATGAAGTAAATAATCCAACTGCTGGGCAACCAGATTGGGAAACAATGGCTGATGTACAAAGAGTTAAAAGAGACACACAATGGGATCCTGAAAAATACCTTAATATGTGGACATTTAGATTTGGAGGTAAAAGGACTAATGAAGGAGGCCTAAGTGGCGTATTAGGTTTTGCCCAATTTCCTGTAAACTCAGGAATAGACGGTCTGGGTGTTGATGAAGTTGGACAACCTGGAGAAGCGAATACAGATGGAGTTACTGCATCATATAATGCCATGGGAACAAAAGATGAAGATGATGGTACTTTTATTCTTAATCAAAACTATAACCTAGGAAGAACCATGACACATGAAGTTGGTCACTGGATTGGCTTACGTCATATTTGGGGAGATGGAGACTGCTCTAAAGATGATTATTGTGATGATACCCCTACCGCTAAACAAGCTAACTATAGTTGTAATGAGGTTGACTCTTGTACAAATAATTTTGGTGTAGATATGATACAAAATTATATGGATTATACTAATGATGCCTGCATGGATACTTTTACACAAGATCAAAAAGACAGAATGATTGCTGTAATGAATAACTCCCCTAGACGCAAAGAGTTAAAAAATTCAAATGGTTGTCAATCACCTGATCTGTCTGTAAATAGTTTTAACTTAGAGAATGTACTATCTATATATCCTAACCCAACAGAAAACGTATTAACCATAAAATCAGAAAATGCTATTTTACCTAATAAGTATTCTATATATAATACACTAGGACAATTAGTAACTTCAAAAAAGATAAATGCAATATCAGATTTAACCATTAATACATCAGTATTAAGTAAAGGCATGTATTTTATAAAAATAGCAAAAGAGAATAATACAGTTACATTTAAATTTCTTAAAAAATAAATAGTAATAACCATTTACTCATCTTGGCTTTTTATATTAAATAATTTAGGAACTATGAAAAAGAAAGATACTTAATAAAGTCAAGGTGAGTTTTAAAAATCAAACATTAACATAAAAACACAAAATTAAAGTAGGGTAAATAACAAACATTGTTGTTCATAAAATGAGATCAATAAACATATATATGCATATTAAAAAAAACTATTTTATACTTTTATTTTATCTAATTGCTTTTATTTTTTTAATTAAAGCCCAAGAAACAATAAGTAAAACTCGCATTTTTTTTGTTAAACACTATGCTAATATCTGTAGTGCACTAAAATGGATATACCATATATTGTGCTTTTCTAATGAAAACAAAATAAATCTTAATACTAAAGACTTTAACCAATTATTCAACACAACATTATTAAATTGGTTAGTGTCAAAAAATAGAATAACTAAAAAGCCATCGTTTATAACGATGGCTTTTTTTATAAAACAAAATATTAATACATAGAAAAATACCTTAACTAAACGCAATACCATAGTCTCAAAAAATTCAACATTTTAACTTAAATTATTATTAATTAAATATTTAAACAAAATGGAAGTCAAAACGAAAAAAAGTTACTATGCTCTTTTATTATTCTTAGTATCCAGTTTTATGTTTTCCCAACAAAGTTATTGGGAAAAATTGACCTTTAAAGACGGAACAAACAATGTGTCTTTAAAAAATTGTAACAAAAACAATTACAAAATTTATCAATTAAATCTAACAAGCCTAAAACAACAATTAATTAATGCTCCTTTGCGAGAAATATCGAGTGGAAAATCTAATACTATTGTAAATTTCCCTGACGAAAAAGGAAATATAAAAAAATATAGAATTGTTGAAGCTCCTGTCTTATCTGACGAAATCTCTAATCGATACCCCAATATTAAAACCTATTTAGGAGCGGATATAAACAACCCTTCTGGACGAATACGTTTTAGCATTACCCCTTTAGGGTTTAAAGCTATGATTTCTTACCCCGATAAAGCGCCTGTATTTATTCAACCTGTAACCAAAAATTCAAACAATAAATATTTGGTTTATAACCGAAACATAAGTACAGAAGCATCTAATCAAACATTTAAATGCTTACAAGAGGATGACAATATTCCTGAAAAAATCATTAATACAACTAAAGTAAAAGATGGCGCCGATGATCAATTATTAAGAACTTACAGACTAGCAATATCTACCACTGGTGAGTTTACCAATTTTTGGGATGATGGCGATGCTGGAAATGGAAATGCTCAGGACGATGCTTTAGCACAAGTTGTATCGATTATAAATAGAGTAAATGAAATATTTGAAATAGATATGGCCATAACTTTTAACCTAGTAACTGACACTAAAATTATCTATCCAGATGCCAATTCTGATCCTTATAATGATGACTATAGCGAAAAACTACAAGAAACCTTAACCTCTGAAATTGGGGCAGCCAATTATGATATAGGGCATTTATTTGTATATGACCAACAACCTTCAGGTTTTGCGGGATGTATTGGATGTGTTTGTGAAGACAGTAATAAAGGAAGTGCGTACTCTATACATAAATTTGTAGTAGAAACTACTGGTCCTTTTTATGAAGATTTTTATGACAGCTATTTAGTACCACATGAAATGGGACATCAAATGGGGGCTCACCATACTTTATCTAATAGATCCGAAGGATCTGGTGTAAATGTAGAACCTGGTAGTGGCTCTACTCTTATGGGGTATGCAGGAATATCTGGAGATGACGATGTACAAGACTATGGAAACCCTTATTTTCATCATGTAAGCATTAACGAAATCATGATAGATGTTAATACTTCTGCTAACAATTGTGCTGTAACCACCACTATTACAAATAAACCTCCTGTAGCAAATGCTGGCAGTGATTATACCATACCAAAGGGCACTGCTTTTATCCTAAAAGCCTCTGCTACAGACCCAGATGAAGGCGATAAATTAACTTACTGCTGGGAACAAATTGATGATGGAATAACCACTAAATCTACTTTTTCTCCAACTAAAACTGATGGTGCATTATGGAGGTCTAGGCCTCCTAGTAGCTCTCCTAATAGATATATGCCAATAATGAGTAGAGTATTAGCAGGAGAATTAACAGAATCTAACCCCGTAAAAACAGATGATCATACCTCATGGGAAACCGTATCAACGGTAGCAAGAACTTTAAACTTTGGATTAACTGTTAGAGATCGTTCATTAGCTAATGGGGGCGGACAAATGCCTCAATCTGACCTTGATAAGATGATAGTAACTGTAAGTGGTAATATTGGTCCTTTTAAAGTGACTTCTCAAACCTCTAACGAAACATGGATTGTAGGGAACGATCAGACCATTACCTGGGATGTAGCTGGCACTGATGGAGGAGCTGTAAACACCCCTACAGTTAACATTTTACTATCAACAGATGGCGGACAAACTTTTCCTTACACATTAGCCTCTAATGTTCCTAACGATGGCTCGGAGTCTGTTTCTGTTCCTACAGGAACAGCAACAACTAATGCAAGAGTTATTGTTGAAGGAAATAACCATATTTTTTATGCAGTAAACGCTTCTGATTTTACCATAGATAATCCTTTGGGGCTAGAAGATTTCGATTCTAATATAGAGTTTGTTGTAAACCCAAACCCAAATAACGGGACATTTAATATAAAATTAAACGGAAAGTTAGAAAACGATATAGCTATTTCGATTTATGATGTGAGAGGTCGAAATATTTATAGCAAAAAACACAAAAATGAATCTAACACCTTCAATACTATAATAAACTTAAAGAACGTACAATCTGGTTTATATCTTTTAAAAGTGTCTAATGGAAATAAATTAGCAAATAAAAAGATTCTAATTAAATAATTATATTTATATTACTAATAGATAAGGGAAAGAATTCGTTTTTCTTCCCTTTTCTTATTTTAAAATAAAGCGCTTTGCTTTTCCTAAATCTAAATAATTTATGAAACATTACAAAACACGATATCTTATGGCATTAACAAACGATTTATTATCCTTTTAAATCAATCTGTTGCAATAATTTTACACAAAAAAAACGCTATTACATATAAATTTTATTAATAAATAAAAATTTTACTCCCTAAGCATTTATTTACGAATAAAAACGAAGTATAGTTTTAACCAAATTTAAGCAAAATGAAAGCCCAAAAAAGTAACTGTGTCCTTTTATTATTTTTAATATCTAGTTTTATGTTTTCCCAGCAAAACTATTGGACAAAATCTTCTATTTCTAGAACAAAAACGAGTAAAAAAGTACATCGTGCGACTTTTCCCAAAACATATAAGGTTTACAAACTGAATATAGAAAACCTAAAAAATGCAATTCAAAACGCACCATTACGTGGCAGTTCTTCAAAAAAATCAACTGTATACGCCTCTTTTCCAAATGGCAAAGGTGCTCTTGAACGGTATGCAATATCTGAATCTCCAATTATGGAGTCTGAATTGGCTGCCAAATTCCCAATGATTAAAACATACAAAGCTATAGGAATAGATGATCCAACAGCAACAATGCGATTTAGCATAACTCAACACGGCTTACATGCCATGTCTTTATCTGGCAAAAGAGGCCCTTTATTTATTGATACTTATACTGCAAATAAAGAGAATTATATTGTATACTATAAAAGTTCATTAGGCAAAGATACGCAACCTTTTGAGTGTTTAACAGAGGCCGGTCTAGACTTTAAATCGATAAATAATAATCGTTCAGAATTTACAAGAAATGCAGACGATGGTGTATTAAGAACTTATAGGTTAGCTCAAACTTGTACAGGAGAATATGGAGCTATTTTTGCAGGTTCTGGGACCGATGCAGAAAAGAAAGCAAATATACAGGCTCAGATGGCTATTACCATGAATAGGGTTAATGAAATTTACGAAAGGGATGTCGCTATTACTATGGTTTTTATTAATAGAAATGATGAGTTAATATATTTCGACGGAGCCACAGATCCCTGGGATACAGAATACAATGCAAAAACACAAGAGGTTATTTCAACTACACTTAATGATGAAAGCCTGTATGATATAGGACACAATTTTAATACCTCTGGAGGAGGAAGTGCTGGATGCTTAGGGTGTGTATGTACAGATGCTACTGCACCTTTTAATAGAGAAGGATTTAAAGGAAGTGGAATGACTGGTAGAGCCGATCCTACTGGAGACCCATTTGATATTGATTATGTTGCTCATGAAATGGGACATCAATTTAATGGTTATCATACAATGAATACATGTAGCAGATCTGGGAATGGTACGACTGAAGTAGAACCTGCCTCTGGTAGCTCTATTATGGGATATGCTGGGATTTGCTCAACAAACGTACAACCCAATAGTGATGCGCATTTTAATTATGTAAATGTTAGGGACATGACAAGTAATGTAAAACCAGGGCAAACTAGCGATTGTGGGGCACAAACTACTCTTACAAACAAACCTCCTACTGCAAATGCTGGAGATGATTATTCAATACCACCAAATACTGCTTTTATATTAAAAGGTAGTGCAACAGATCCTGACGGGTTAGAGTCTCTTACTTATAATTGGGCTCCCAATGATCCTGCTGAAAACCCAAATACAGGAGCTCCTCAATCAACATGGACTGCTGGTCCTTTATACAGATCTCTACACCCAACTAGTTCACCAGACAGATACCTTCCTAAACTTAGTGATGTGGTTGCTGGTAATTTAACCCCTACCTGGGAAGTTACACCCTCTGTAGCTAGAACAATGAATTTTTCATTCATCGTTAGAGATAACGGAAGTGGTTTTGCAAATGGAATTGGACAAACAGCTTCAGATTTAATGAAGGTAACTGTTGTAGATGCTCCTGCTTTTACAGTAAGTACACCTGTGTCTTTAAATGTTGGCGGTTCTGGTGAGATCATTTGGAATGTTGGCTCTACCAATAACGCTATTATTAACTGTCAAAATGTGAATATAAAATTATCGACAGATGGCGGGCTTACTTTCCCAACAATTTTAGCATCCAATACTCCTAATGATGGTTCTGAAACAGTAAATATCCCAGGGACTACTCCAGAATTTGACAATTCATATATTCTTGTTGAAGCTTCTGACAATATATTCTATGCTATTAGCAGTGTATTCCCGGTAATTGGTAATGCTCCAACTTTTAATATAAATAGTTTAAGTGGCAACCAAGAAGTTTGTAATAGCGATAGCGACTCTGTAAATTATGATTTTAATTTTAATGCTTTCAATGGTTTTTCTGAAACTACAACTTTTTCTGTCACAGGGATCCCTATTGGGGCCACTGCAACTTTTTCTCCGCCTACTCTAAATAACTCTGGAGCACTTACAATGACTTTAAGCGGTTTATCTAGTGTTACAGCAGGAACCTCAACTCTTACAGTTACAGGAACATCTACCTCAGTAACTAAGAGTATAGGAAATATTGATTTGGTTGTTTTTGAAGACATCTGTAGCGCTACTGGCAATACCGAGTATCAAACCAGTACTACTGGCGTAACCTTTAACACTATTAGCAACTTAAACAATGGAAAGCCCTCTGGTTATAGTGATTATAGTGCTCAAATAACAGATATTACTAAAGGGGAGGACTACGCCATGACCATAAATGTTAATACAGATGGAGATTACACTTCAGAAACTAAAGTATGGATCGATTGGAATCAAAACTGTATTTTAGAAACTTCCGAAGAATATAATTTAGGAAATGCTAAAAATGTTACTAATAACCCTACAAGCAATTCTCCATTGTCAATAACTGTGCCTTCTAATGCTACTATAGGAAATGCTCCTATGAGAGTAACGACAAAATACAATTCAGCCTCTACAGCTTGTGAAAATAGTTTCGATGGAGAAGTAGAAGATTATACTGTAAATGTTTTAGAACCTTTGTCTGTAAATGAATTAGACAACTTGAGTTCTCAACTCGTAGTCTTTCCAAACCCAAATAAAGGGAAGTTTAATGTTAGCCTTAATCAGTCTACTGGAAATAACATAAATATTTCAGTTTATGACGTGAGAGGCAGGCTTGTTTATAATAAACAGTATAAAAACAGTTTTAATTTCAATGAAATAATAAATCTAAAAACGATACAATCTGGATTGTATTTATTAAAGGTTTTTACCGAAAATGGACAAGCAAACAAAAAAATACTTATAGAATGATTTTCAGAAAACTGTAAACCAAGGCATAAAAACCAAATAAGGTAGTAATATAAAAATTACTACCTTATTTGGTTTTATCTATCTTTCTTCCATTTAAGAGTTTCCATAATATGTTTAATATCTTTTTTTAAATAATGAGCA
>JAHDGB010000078.1 GCA_020627885.1 Flavobacteriaceae bacterium
TTTTTTTTATTTATTTTCTATTAACTTAATTGAATCCGTAATATGTTGATTGATTTGAGCTGTAATATCTTGTCGTTTATTTTTAAAATTTTGATTTAAAGTTAATAAAATAGCACCTATCATACTAACTAATAAAATTAAACTTGCTACAATAAATAAATATAAATACTTTGTATATAAAATTTCTGAAATACTTTCCATATTTGTATAAGTTTTAATTTCAGAAAAAAAGGAAGTATAAGTTAAAGTATTAGTTGTTGTTAATAATTCTAAAGTACTTAAATTATTAGATAAAAGATATAAAATTTCATAACCAAAGAAACTAATAATTAACAACCCCATAGGTAAATACCTTATAATTGTTTCATTTAACTCTACTATTTTTATATTTAACATCATAATTACAAATAAAAATAACACAGCAATAGCTCCTACATAAACAACTAAAAATAATACAGCAATAAACTCAACAGATAATAAAATAAATAAAAAAGTAGCTCCTACAAAAGTTAAAACTAAGAATAAAATTGAATGAATAGGATTCTTAGTAAAAATAATACAAAAACCACAAATGATTAATTGGAAAAATAATAAATTTAATAATGTCATTTTTTTTTATTTTTTTATTTTTTTTTATTTATCAACTAGCTTTTGTAAAACCAGTTAGAACTTTCTTATTTAAAAAAAATTTAAAATAAGATTTAGAAACTGAAACTAAATTAACTGTTCGATTTTTTAATGAACGTAAACAACGTTTATTAAAATGGCTTTGATACCCACCTTTTCTTAACATTTGTAATTTAAGCATAGTTTTTATTCGAACATGATCACTTACTTTTTCGTTATAAAGTAAGTGTTGCAATACATAAATATTAAAAGATTTAACATTTGTGTTAAACCTTGTCTTATAATTTTTAAACCTAAAATAATTTACCATGATTTTAATTTTTTTTGTGTTAAAAACAAGTATGTTATTTTTAATCTGTTTAAATTTATTAAAAATACACAATGTGACCATACTAGAAATTTTTTCTTTCTTATTTTTATCACAAAGACCACTTTATTTTTATAAGGGTATAGCCAAGTGGTAAGGCACCGGTTTTTGATACCGTGATACGCAGGTTCGATCCCTGCTACCCCAAAATCTTAAAATTATTAATTCAATCAATTAAAAGCAAACAATATACTTGAATAAAAAATAACGAAAGCTAATGACAACGGTAAAAATACTTTTCATCCTAGACGCATTAGTTGATCATACCTATAACGAGGAAATGTTACACGTACTCAAATAAACGAGAATAACAAAAATAACAATTTAATAGCTATTCAAAATAAAGAAGGTATAAAACTAATAGTAGGTAATCAACCTCCTAAAAAAAAAATTAAAGTTAAATAACACATTAATATGATATTTATATTTTCTCCTAAAAAGAATTGAGCAAAACCCATAGCTGAATATTCTACAAAATAACCTGCAACTAATTCAGCTTCAGCCTCCGGCAAATCAAAAGGTGGTCTATTAGTTTCAGCTAAAGCTGATAAATAAAATAATATAAACAGCGGAAACAAAGGAATTATAAATCAAACGTATTTTTGATTCATCACAATTGATGTCAAATTTAAACTGTTTGAAATTAACAAAATTGTTATTAATATTAAACCTATAGATACTTCATAAGAAATCATTTGTGCAGTAGCTCGTAATGTCCCTAAAAAAGCATATCTAGAATTACTAGCCCAACCAGACATAATAATACCATAAACACCTAAAGAGGATACTGCAAAAATATACAATAAACCTACATTAATATCAGCATATACAGTATAATTATTAAAAGGTATAATAGCCCACCCTAAAAAACTTAAAAAAATAGTTAATATAGGAGCGATAATAAAAATAACTTGGTTAGCTTTACTTGGAATAATTGTTTCTTTTAACAAAAGTTTTAATCCATCAGCAAAAGGTTGTAATAAACCTAAAAACCCTACGACATTAGGACCTCGTCTTCTTTGTATAGCTGCCATTACTTTACGTTCAAATAACGTTAAAAAAGCAACTGCAATTAAAATAGGAACTAAAATAACTAAAATTTGTAATAATTTTAGTATATTTGAAATAAAGTCTAATGAAAATAAATATAATAAAGTACTAAAACTTCAAAAAATTATTAATATAGTAAATATCTTTTTAATATAATTAGTCATGTTATTTTCAAATATATGTGTATTTATTATTAAAAAAAGCTTTGGTACACTTTTTCATGGTAATAGAAGCTTTAGTTAAAGAATCTGTAACATAATAATTAGAATTTAATTTTTTAATTACAGTATTATTCACAGTATTTTTAGTGAATAAATAAGATAAAGGTTTTTTGTATGTATAAGTTATTTTATCTAAATGGTTAAGTTTTTTCTTTTTTAAATAAGAATCTCTAACATAATCTTTAGTAGGTAAATTAATATCTAAAACATATTTTCCTAATAATTTTACTACTTGTCAATCATCTTTAATTAATTTATCTACAAAAGGAATTGCTTTTGTTTCCTGTAAAATATTTAAACAATTTAAATATTTTTGATTGTTTTCATAAAAAGTTTTAACAGGTAAAATTAAATCTATATTAATTAATGTTCCATCATAATGGTGCCCTTGGTAAATAACGAATTTATCGTTGTATTTTTTTAGCGGCAAAACCTTTGAAGTATTTAAAAATCAATATAATGTATTTTTTTGTTCGATTTGTTTAGAATTAGTATTGAAGTTAATATAATTACTATTTAAAGATCCGCTAAATAAAGGCAAAATCCTAATAATTAATTTATTTGTTTTAGTTATTAAATTAAAAATATTAAGATAATCTAGCCTAGAGGTAATTTTAGAACCTAAAATTGTAGGAATTTGAGTATACTTATTAAATATAATTGAACCTCAATGTTTTCCTTCTAAAATTTTAACTAGAGTTTTTAAATTAGTCCCTAAATGGAACATATAACAGTTATTGTTGTAATTAGGCCCTATAGTTAAAAATAAATAATTTTTTTTTTTAGAAAAATTTCTAAACTTAATGTTTAAAATAGGATTTTCTAGACGTAAATTAATACCTAAAAATAAATATAACTTATTTTGAATAGTAGAAGAAGTGTCTAATTTAATAGTGGAATTTGATAAGAAATCAACTTTGCTATGATTAGTACTTAAAGATGCAAATAAATTTGAAGAATTTTTTTTCAACAAAATTTTTTTTAATAAAACTTGTGTCTTTAAATCTACATTAGCTCCTAAAAAAGCATTTACGTTAGTTAATTTTTTTTTTTTAATATTTTCTTTAATTAATTCAAAACTTTTTAGCCAGCTTACCTTTTTAAATTGATTATTTTCTTTAAAAAATGGTGTAGTATACCTTCATTTATTTAAAGCGTCATAAGCAAAACGTGCTTTATCAGAAATTCATTCTTCATTTATATTTTCATTAATACTAGGTAAAATACGTAAAATTTCAGATCCCCTATAGTTAATTTTAATATTACTACCTAATGAATCATATAAGTCGATTGTTTCTAATTGTTTTAGTTCTCAAGATCTACTTTGAAAAGCATAAGGTTTACTTGTCAAAGCACCTATTAATATTATTTTCTTTCTCATAACGTATTTTCTAATCAAATGGTTATTGGATTAATTATTAAAAAAAAAGAAAAATAAAAACAAGTAGCAATTTGTCCAATTTGATAAAAAGGTGTCTCAATACTTTTCCCACCAATTCAACCTAAAATTAAACAATCAGCTACAAAAAACCAAAAAATTACTTTATGGATGTGTCTATAAGCTGTACTCCTAATACTTGACTTTGTATAATAAGGTAAAATTAATAAAATTAAAATTGCAAAAATTAATAAAATAACACCAAATCCTTTACTTGGAACTGATCGTAAAATAGCATAAAATGGTAAGAAATATCATTCAGGTACTATATGAGTAGGTGTAACCATCGGGTTTGCTTTGATGTAATTATCTGTGTGACCTAATAAATTAGGCGCATAAAATAAAAAGGTTGAAAAAAATAATCAAAAAACAACTATACCATAAACGTCCTTAATAGTAAAGTAAGGATTAAATTGAATTAAATCAGCTATTTTAGTACCTACCGGGTTATTTGATTTTACTTCTCGTAAAATTAAAATATGTATAATTACTAATAATAATAATAAAAAAGGGAATAAATAGTGTAAACTAAAAAATCTCGTTAAAGTAGGTCCTCCTACAGAGTAACCTCCTCACAATCAGTATACTATATACTTACCAACAACTGGTATAGCAGAAGCTAAGTTAGTAATAACTGTAGCTGCCCAGAAACTCATTTGTCCTCAAGGTAAAACGTAACCCATAAAAGCAGTTAAAATCATAATTAGTAAGATAATTACACCACTACACCATAAAATTTCTCTAGGGTACATATAAGAACCGTAATATAAACCACGGAAAATATGAATATATACTACAAAAAAGAACATAGAAGCCCCGTTAGCATGTAAATATCTTATTAATCACCCGTTATTTACATCACGCATAATATGCTCTACGCTATTAAATGCATGTTCAGGAGATGCAATATAATGCATAGCTAAAAAAATACCTGTAATAATTTGTAACACTAAACACATTAAGGATAAAATTCCAAAATTTCATAGGTAACTTAAAATAGCAGGAGCTTTATAACTAGCAATTGCGTGATAACAAAATTCTAACAAATTAAGTTTTCGAATATTACGTACAGCCATAAAAATTAAAAATTCAATTTCTTGAATTGTTAATTCAAAGTTCTTTTTTTACGCATAGGCTATTCTAAAATAGAAAGTTTTTTTAAACTTTAATCTTGAAAAATTTTATTTTTCAGATATTGTATTTAATTCGTATGTTAAGTAGAATTAATGTAGAACAAGAATTATACAATCTAATTGTGAAAAAAAAAATTTCACAAAAAAATGATATAGGTGAAGTATTATCTGTAAAAGATGGTGTAGCAACTGTATATGGTTTAAATAATGTTAAAGCTGGTGAAGTTGTAGAATTTATTGAAAGTCAAATTAAAGGGCTAGCATTAAATTTAAACTTAGATACTATCCAAACCGTTATTTTCGGTAATGATAGATTAATCAAAGCTGGACATAAAGTAAAAGCCACTAAAAAATTATTACAATTTCCTGTAAGTTCTCAATTACTAGGGAGAATTGTAGATCCTTTAGGTAACGTATTAGATGGAAAAAATCCAATTAATACTAATAATTATGTACCCATTGAAATAAAAGCCCCTGGTATTATTCCACGTAAAAGTGTATATGAACCTATGCAAACAGGTGTAAAATGTGTAGATAGTTTAGTACCTGTAGGTAGAGGTCAACGAGAATTAATCATTGGAGATAGACAGACAGGAAAAACAACAATTGCAGTAGATGCTATTATTAACCAAAAAGAAAATAATTATAATCCAGAAACACATGTACATTGCATTTATGTTGCAATTGGTCAAAAAAGATCAACAGTGGCTCAAATTAGTGAAACTTTAAGACAAAAAAATGCATTAGAGTATACCACAATTATTGCAGCAACAGCTTCAGAATCTGCAACTTTACAGTTTTTAGCTCCATATTCAGGGTGTTCATTTGGTGAATATTTAATGACAAGGGGTGCTGCCGCTTTAATCATTTTTGATGATTTAAGTAAACATGCAGTAGCTTACCGTCAAATGTCATTATTATTAAGAAGATCTCCAGGTCGTGAAGCTTACCCAGGTGATGTATTTTATTTACATAGTAGATTATTAGAACGTGCTGTAAAATTTAATGAAAATTTTAATTATGGAGGTTCTTTAACCGCATTACCTGTTGTTGAAACACAAGCTGGTGATGTTTCTGCTTATATTCCAACAAATGTAATTTCTATTACAGACGGACAAATCTTTTTAGAAACTTCATTATTCCACAAAGGTATTAGACCAGCTATTAGTGCCGGTTTATCTGTTAGTAGAGTAGGTTCTGCAGCACAAAATAAAGTAATGAAATCTATTGCAGGTTCTTTAAAGTTAGAATTAGCTCAATTTAGAGAAATTGAAGCTTTTGAACAATTTGGTGATAGTTTAGATAAATCTACTCAGGATTTATTAAAAAAAGGTAAATCTTTAACTGAATTATTAAAACAATTTAAATATAGTCCATTATCTTTAGATAATCAAATTGCTTCTGTTTATGCTGGTGTTAAAGGTTATTTAAATAAATTAGCTTTAACCAAAATTTTAGAATTTGAAAAAAACTTACATTTAATTTTAAATGAAACCGTTTTAGGTTTAGCTTTTAAAACTGGATTGCCTCATAAGTTATATGAAGAATCTTTAGATTTTATAATTAAATTAGCTTTAACTAAAACTAATAATAGTTCAAATAATAAATTTAATAAATTATTTTCTTAATTTTTTAAGTAAATAAAGAAGAGTAGTTTAATTGGTAAAATGTTGGTCTTCAAAACCGAAGCTAAGGGTTCAAGTCCCTTCTCTCCTGTATATTATATATATATTATGTAATATACTCACTTTTTATTTATAATAATTAACAATGAATGCACAAAAAATAGCATTACAACTTGCTTCTCAAGAAGCTAAAATGGGTGGAGCTTTGGCTCCTATCTTAGGGCAGTACGGTGTTAATATTATGAAATTTTGTAAAACGTTTAATGAGTTAAGTATAATTTATCAAAAAGGTTTAATGTTACGAGTTTCGTTAGAAATATTAACTGCGGATAAATTTAATATCGTTTTGAAAGGTCCTTCAAGTACTTTGTTGTTTAAACTTTATCAAGTTAAAAGTACAATTAGTTTATTAGATTTATATAAAATAGCATTAATCAAGTCAAAAGACGGGGATATAGCTTCTTTACATTCTATAACTAAAAATTTATTAGCTACTTTAAGCTCAACAAATTATACATTAAAATAAAATTCAATGACTAACTTAATAAAAAAAAAGCAATATTTGTTAGCAAAATTATTTTTAAAAGAAAAAAGAACATCTTTTCTTTTTTTTTGTTATGTAGATAATATGAAGGCGTTAGATAAACAAAATTTGTATATGTCTTTAAGAAAAAAAAATATTAAATCATTAACAATAAAATTAAACTTATTAAAGTATTATTATGATGTGACATGGTCAAATAATCTAATTAAGGGCCCGTCTTTATTTTTTTCTGTAAAACCTTGGTTTTTTAATGATTTCTTATCCTATACAAAAGAATTACCTAATGTACAAGTATTAGGTCTTTTGTATAAAAAGAATATTGTAAATATTAAATATTTACAATCAAGATCTGAATATATTAACTTGTTTTTTAAAATGAACTTTTTAATTTACGGTAAAATTTTTTTCTTTCAAATTTCTTTATTATCTTTTTTATTATCTTCTTTTTCAAAAATTTTGGTATTTAATAAATTAAAATGATTACAACCAACCAATTAATTAAATATAAACGAAAACCTAAAAAAAAAAAATATCAAAAACCTGCTTTAAAATTTTCACCTCATAGAAAAGGAGTTTGCGTTAAAGTTTTTACTTCAAAACCCAAAAAACCCAATTCTGCTATTAGAAAATTAGCGAGGGTAAAATTATCTTTAAAACAAACAGTTACTGTGGCTATTCCAGGACAAGGTCATAATTTACAGAAACATTCAATTGTATTGATTAGAGGGGGTCGTGTTCGTGATGTACCTGGTGTAAAATATAAAATTATTAGAGGTAAATACGATTTAGATACTAATGAGACCATAGAAAGGAGAAATGCACGTTCAAAATATAGTTTAAAAAAAAATTAATGAGATATAAACATTTTATTATTAGAAAATTTATAAATACAATTATTAAAAATGGAAATAAATTTAAAGCTTTAAATTATTTTTGTGATTTTTTAGCAATAATTAAACATAATCAAAAAGGTAACGCATTAGATAATGTTTTATCTTCTTTAGAGATTATTAAACCGACTGTGTCTTATAGAAAATTAAAAAAGGGGGGTGGTAAATTTATATATTTACCAAAGTTATTGACAACTGAAAATCAATACAAACAAGCTATAAATTGATTACTAAAATTTTCAAAAGTTCATAAAAAGAACACATTGCCTGAAAAATTAGCAACTGAATTTTTATTAAGTTTGAAACAACAAGGGGGGTTAATTAAGGAAAAAAATAGGATTTATTATCTATTAATGGATAGTAGACCTTTTTTATATTTAATTAAATATTATATGTAATGAATATATAAACAATGAATACAAAAAAAACATTCGAAAGAAAAAAACCTCATTTAAATGTAGGAACAATAGGACATGTTGATCATGGTAAAACGACTTTAACTGCTGCTATAACTAAAATTTTATCTGAACAAAATTTTGCAGAATTTAAAGGTTATAATCAAATAGATAGTATACCCGAAGAAAAAGAGAGAGGTATTACTATAGTAGCAGCACATGTGGAATATGAAACTAAAACTAAACATTTTGCTCATATTGATTGTCCTGGGCATCAACATTATATTAAAAATATGATTACAGGTGCTGCACAAATGGATGCTGCAATTTTAGTTGTGTCTTTAGCTGATGGTGTCCAAGAGCAAACCAGAGAACATGTTATATTAGCTAATGAAATTGGAATACCTAAAGTAATTTTATTTTATAACAAATATGATATGTTAGATAATGATTCTTTAATTGAATTGGTAGATTGAGAAACAAGAGAATTATTAAGTCAATACGGATTAAGTGAAGATTGTCCTTCAGAAACTGGTTCAGCTAAATTAGCCTTAGATGAAAGCGCTTCAAATCCTACTTTTTATGGTAGAGAAGCTATAGAGCGATTAACTGTTTTATTGGATGAATTAGAAGTACCTGCCCGTGATAAAGATAAAGATTTTTTAATGCCTATAGAAGGTGTTTTTAGTATTTCAGGTAGAGGTACAGTAGTTACAGGTCGTGTAGAACAGGGGTCAATTCAAGTTAACGATAATGTAGAAATTGTTGGTTATGATAACGACTTCAAAACAACATGTACCGGTTTAGAAATGTTTCACAAAGAAATGAGTAATGCTGAAGCGGGTGAAAATGTTGGTATTTTATTAAGAGGAGTTAAACGTGATAGTGTTTCTAGGGGTCAAGTAATTGCTGCTGTTGATACTATTAAATCAACTAAAACTTTTGATGCAAAAATTTATATCTTAAAAAAAGCAGAAGGGGGTAGACATAAACCTTTTTATGAAGATTATAAGCCTCAATTTTTCATTAGAACAGCAGATATTACTGGTTCTTTTAAATTTACAGATGAAATTTCATCGGTTTTACCAGGTGATAGTGTAGAAGTTCAAATTGAACTATTTGAAAAATTAGCGTTAAATACAGGTTTAAGGTTTACTATTCGTGAAGGTAGAATTACTGTAGGTACTGGTTTAATAACAAAATTAAAATAAGATAAGTGAAGTGAATTTTAATAAGTATAAACGTATAAAAAAATCATATGATGTTAACGTTATTAAAGTTAATAAAAGTATTAACGTTAGACGGTTAATATTCAAAATAAAAAAAAGTATAGGTAGAGATAAACAAGGTCAATTACTATATAACAGAGGTGGTGGTGTAAAAAAAAAATTTAGGTTAATTAATTTTAATACAACAAATGAGCCTTATCGTATATTGCAACAGCAATATGATCCTTACCGTTCTTCTTTTATTAATTTAATACAATATAAAACAGGTGGCTTGTCTTACGTTTTAAGTTCATCTTCAAATAAAAAAAATCAAATTATAACTTATCCAACGATTAAAAAAACTAATAATACCATAACATTACCTTCTGGTATTTGTTTACCTTTATTTAAAATCCCTTCTAAAACTTGAATCTTTAATGTTGAATTAAAACCAGGGAAAGGTGCTGTTTTAGCAAAATCTGCAGGAACTTTTTGTAAAATATTTCGAAAAACAGAAAATTGTGCTCAATTAGTGTTACCTTCTGGTAAATTAATTGAAGTTTCATTGGAGTGTCATGCATACATTGGCTTGGCTTCTAATAGTTTTGATAAATTTAATAAAAAATATAAAGCAGGTACTAACCGTTTATTAAATAAAAGACCTACTGTAAGAGGTGTTGCTATGAATCCTATAGACCACCCACATGGTGGAGGGGAAGGTAAAAGTACTTCAGGACGCTCTTGTGTTAGTCCTTGAGGGAAATTAACAAAAAATGTACCTACAAGAAATAAAAAAAAAACATGGTAAGGTCGAAATGAAAAAATATTTTTATTGATTATAAATTATTACATCAAATAAAAAAAAATAAAAAAGTTATTTATACCAATTCTAGGCAATCTATTATATTACCTAATTTTGTAGGTCGAACTTTTTTTGTACATAATGGCAATAAATATTTAAAGTTATTAATTACAAAAGAAATGGTTGGTCGAAAATTTGGCGAGTTTATTTTTACTAGACGTATAGGTCGTATACACATTCAAAAAAATACTTCTAAACGAAAATAATGGGACATTTAGTAAATCCAGTTTCAATTAGATTAAGTTTAAATTTTTTTTGAAATTCTAATTGATCTTTAAACAATTTGTATAAATATAATACATTAATTAAAAAAAATTATTTTTTTTTTAATTTTTTTGATTGATTTTTTAAACAAAAAATTTTCAAAAAATTACAATTAATGTTTAGTCATTATACTTTATATAT
>JAHDGB010000079.1 GCA_020627885.1 Flavobacteriaceae bacterium
AGCGGGACGTGCAGCGGCTAAAGCAAGAGGTAAGTCTGGAGGAAGACCTAGAATTGACCCAGATAAACTAGAACAAGCACGTATTCTGTATCAAAATTCAGATAAATCAGCACATGATGTCTGTCAATTATTCGGCTTCTCTAGAAGGACTCTTTTCACTTATATGAAGTGTTATCACAAATCCTTAACGTAGTTCTCTGCACTTTCCGGCAAACTAGGCCATATTTACAGCAATATTATTTATCATCAATACTAGATTATTAAATAATACAGCAGCTGCTGCATATAAAATACTAATAGCTGCTATAGTTATGAGTTTGCCATTATACGCTACAGTAGGCACTGCATTCAGTAGTCAAATGACAGCAATGTCGCTTATATCATTATTAGTATCAGGATGTACATCAATTTATATTACTCACACTCTAAATAATAAATATAGTTTTCCAACATCATTGTTAATTTCATTGATAACTGTTGCTATGATTGATGGGCTAATTATGAAGAGTTATTTTTCAGCCTATGGGATATTTTCAGTAGAAAAGGTAAATAGTATTTTTAATAAAGAGTTATTATTTAAAGCATGTTATGCGACTGGAATATCTACTATTATGTATGTTATAGAGGGTTATAAAAGAAGACAAAATATAAGCAATTAATGAGGTATAATTAATATTATATGTCTGAGAAAAGAGGCAAAATAAAATTCTATAATGAAGATAAAGGGTATGGATATATTGAACCAGAAAGTGGTGGTCAGGATGTTTTAGTGTATGCTAGCGCAGTGGAAGGTTCTGGTTATACAACTCTCTACAAAAACACCAAAGTAAGCTATATAGAAAGAAGCTTTAATAATAAAAACCAAGCATTCAATATAAAATTATATAAATAGCAATTTATTATGACTAATCCTGTAGAAACACAAAGATTAAAACAAGTAGTAAGTAAAATTGAAACTATTGAAGCAGAACGACTAGAAAATACAGAATTATTGAAAGAAGCTTACAATGAGGCTAAAGTTCTTGGCTTTGACGTAAAGATTATCAAACATGTTCTTAAACTCAAAAAGAAAGATAAAGATGCTCTAGCTGAAGAAGATACTTTAATTGAACTGTATCGTGGAGCATTAGATATATAAAATAAAAAGGTAATAACCATGGAAAAACCACTAATTAGCTTCGATTACGCTATCAAATACCTTCTAAAAAGCAAAGGTGACTATGATATTATTGAAGGCTTTATATCAGCTTTATTTGCAGCACAAGGATATCCGCCTGTAAAAATTAATGCTCTACTTGATAGTGAAAGTAACAAGGAAACTCTAGACCTTAAAAAATCTATAGCAGATCTTATTGTAGAAGACGCTGAGGGCAATAAATACATTGTAGAGATAGAAAGGTCTTATACACCTAATTTCATGCATAAGGCTTGCTTTAATAGCTCTAGAGTTGTTGTGGATGGTATATATGGCTCTCAAGACTATACTAGTATCAAAAAAGTATTTCATATTAGTCTATTATACTTTTCTACTAAAGAAATGCAGAAACCAATATATCATGGCAAAACTATAATACATGAAGTAGATACTAAAAACCCAGTAGATGTAAATATAGCTAATGAAGGGTTGGTAATATTTAATACGCCTAATGTATTTCCAGAATATTTCTTTATCTCAGTGCCTATGTTTGATGATGTTATTAATACGGAGATAGATGAATGGCTCTATGTTATGAAGCACTCTGATATAAAAGAAGGTTTTAAATCTCCCTACATGGCAAAAGTAATGGAGCGTTTAGCTGTGATTAAAATGAGTGCTGATGAACGTAATGAGTATATTTACTACCAGAAACAATCTGTATATTCTCAGGATGTTATTAAGGCTGCTGAATCTAAAGGAGAGGCTAAAGGACTAACTAAGGGGAAATTAGAGGGTAAAGCTGAAGAAAAAGTAGAAATTGCTAAAAGTCTACTTGCCCAGAATATTGACCATCAAGTTATTTCTGCTGCTACTGGTCTGTCTATCAACGAAATTAAACGCCTTAGGTGAAGTTGTTATAAAACTAACCAATAGGGTCAGTAGTATCACTAAAATCACCAGAGCAAGCAACATCCTTCTCAGGAATATTTTGAGTAGAGGTATTACTAAAATGTTTTAGAGGATCTAAATTGTCCATAGGGTCAGAACTATACATTTTACTGATATCACCGCTGTTATAAGCTGTTTTAGCAAGTTCATCATGTTTTTTAGGACTGTTTAGGTTCTTATCTGAACTATCAGCTGTACTGCCTTTTGAATCTAAATATTTATTGATAATTAACTCTACTTCGTCAGTTATTACCCAGCTACTTTCAACTTCTTCAAGAATCTCTTTCAGTTTATTTTCAGTGTCTTTTCTTAGATATTTATTTTCTATTTGTGGTAACTGAACTTCATAGAAATATTTTAGTAAAGCTTCCATCATAGCTGCATTTTTATATTTAGCGGCAAAATGTAGGCAGTCTCCATCATCATACAACAAATTTAAATTCTGTTCATATTTTAAAGTTTTCTTAACTTCAGCAAAGTCATTGTTACTACACCATTCTATAAGCATGATAGACATATTAAGTATTTTCCTCCATATAACTAAAGTCAAATTGATACTCAAAACTGGCAATATAATCTTTGCCTAATGCTTCAACTGAATTAGTTTGTGCTTTTGTTAGAAATTCTTCTTTGAATTCTGTAATTTTCTTTTCTAATTCATTTTTTAAAAACTGATTATATTTTTCAGCGCTTATTTTTATTTTATTATTCGTTACTTCTATCTTGTTAATGTCAGATTGTTGTTTTTTTCTTAATGGTTTTTCTGACTTTGAATAGAAACAATTTTTATCAATTTTACGCTGATTAGAAACTAACTTTACTTCATCCCAATCAGCTATAGTAAAATTCTTTAAATTATCTGGAGCTTCATATACAACACTTCTAGCATTAAATAAAAAAGAAAGTTTTACAGCAATATCAATGCAGTCTCTCCATTGATCAACATCTTTACCAACTTTAGTTTTATTAGGAGCTTTATATATTGTACATAACTTTTGAGGTACTATTAACTCAATACCTTCAATTAAATTTTTTGCACCTAAAATCCAACTAAATGTTGTAGTTGTAGGATCTACTACAATAAATTTATTTGCTTTATTAGAACGTAATATTACAATAGAATGAGTCTCTGACACATTTACATCCACTCCTTCAATATTACTTTTATTGTTTTTTGCTTGAAATTGACGTTCAAAAATATCTACTATTGCCGAATTTGTATGTTTGTACTGCTGTAAATATTCTATAGCCTTTTTTAGAACAGTTTTTTCTTGTTCTTTAAACTGTATATTATCTTTATCTAGTTTATATTTTTTAATTTTTGAGAAATTACTTGAAGCAACAGATTCTACTTGAGATTGACTAGTATTTTTATCTTCTTCAGTATCATGAATTGCATTAATTCCAAACCTAACAACATGGCTTTGTAAACCATCATACGTTGTATTAGGATATGCATATTCTGTTACAAATGTACTGTGACTTTCATCCAAATATGCACTAGTTTCATGTATATGTGTTTTAGGTGTGATAGAACCATCACCTGTTTTATCTGTTACGTTTTCTCGTGATATTACTGTGCTTTCTGACATTTTATCTTGAAAAGGCTCAATTATCTCAATGTTGTTAACTTGTTTCCAATAGTTTCCTATATTATCCAATTTATCTTTACTATTTATTCGGTTAATATATTTTTTATTAGCTAACTCAACCTTATAGTTTTTAACATTACTTTGCATAACACACCAACTTATCTTTGTTATATTATTACCTAAAACTTTAACACCAAAATACTATTTTTAAAATAACATTTATCAAAATTTTATTTTAAGTAAACACTTTTGAAAAAAGATTATTTTGTTACCTTAATAATTAAGTTACTTATGATTGAGTTTACATAATTAGATCATCAGACCCGACCTTTCACTAAGAATAATGATCGCCTATTATATCAATTGTTAGTTCTTCTAATGATTTATTAGGGTTATTAGCAAAATAAGCTTCATATTCAGCATTTTGCCATGTAATTTGTAAATCTTCATACATTTTTTCATACTTGTCTTTAGATAATATGTGTTCCCTATCGTGTATTCCTAATTTTCCTTTAGGATAAGAATGTGTATCATGTTTTATTTTTTCTCTTAATTCTTGTATTTCATTATTAATTTTTGTCTTATCAGAATTATACATATTATGATCTAATTCTCTTACAGTTAAATCTTTAAATACTTTTTCATCACGATATTTTGTTACATCTCTTTCTTTTGATATTTGTTTTGGTTTTGTAACCATTTTATGTTTTGTAACAAGTTTTTCCTTTTTAACATTTTCGTAATAAGTTTCGTTTGATATATAAGGAACATTTCTTGTCTTAGTTACTTTAACAGTCTTTTTTTCCCAATCATCATAAGGAACTTCACGAGTTTTAGTTACCGTATTAGTATACTCTGGATCACCTTCAGTAATACTTCTTGCAAGCCAACCTAAGCCTAAAGTTCCTACACCAAACAAAGCATTTTTACCAAATGAGCTTTCCTCTACAGTATAAGTTTCTGTTCTATATTTTGTAATTTTTTCCAGTTTAACTTCATTTTCAGTATAAGTTTCTGTTTTCCATTTTGTTATAGGTCTAGTTTTTTGCTCTCTCACTGTGTAAGGTTCTAAAACTTGATATTCTTCTTTTACATCTTCATATTGTATGTCTATATATTTTTCTTTATCAGTGTATGGAACTTTTTTTGTATGAGAATATTCCTTTTTAATTACATCTTTATAATATTTAGATTGTTGTTGTTTACCTAATAGTTTTATTTCATCAAGTTTTTTATACTTTCCATATAAATTATCAAAACTATTCAATATATCATAGCCTTCTGGAGATGATGGAATTGTTTTTATATTATTTTCTGCTTTAAATTTAGAAAAATTATTACCTTCTGTTGAAAGTATTGTTTTCACCCCATCATAAGCGTTTTTAAATATTTCTTTGACGTTAGCTACCTTTCCCCAGTCAACCTTTAATTTTTCTGGGTTTTTATTATATGTTTCTTGTGTAAACTGGAATAGAAAATTTAACTCTTCATTTATTTTTTCTAAAGACTTATGTTCAGGCTTTACTTTTAAATATTCATTAAATGAGAGAATATTTAAATAATTTAATAACTCTGTTGAATAATCACCGGCTAATCCATTAACATATTTGGCAAAAGGTTTCATTTCTACAGAAAATATTGTGAACGGCTGTGCATTAACAACTATTTGATTAATAAAATCACCTGCTTTTAATATAACTACTTCCATTGCTTTTTGCATTGTTTCTCTAACTTCTGGTGTAGATGATGTATTAAAAAAATCTTTCTTTGGAATAAGAGTAAAAGGCATATCATATATCATATCAATAATGTTACCTTTTTGATTCGGGTTCCACGATGGAGGAGTGTAGAACTCACCTTCTTTTAAAAACTTAAAAGGTTTTGAAAAAGTAGTAAATTTTTTATTGTGTAATATTTCTTCTATAATTTCTTTATAAGTATTAGAACCTGAATTATGTTTTAGAATATTTTGAAGTAATTTGTCACATTGATCTAATACTTTAGGACTTACTCCAGCTTTAGTAATAACTAAACCCATGCTATCTTTAAAATAATTAATATCTTGTAAAAATTGTGAATTTTTATCCAGAGCTTGTTTAAAACTTTCTCCGTATGCACCACCAGCACCTAAACTGACTTGCTGTGATACAAATAATATTTTTGCTTGCTCAACATTGCTAGCAAGCTTTCTTTTTATTATAGAATTAATAACTTCAGCAAGTATTCCTCCTGTATCTCCTTCACCTGCACAATCTAAAAAATTTCCAAATGGAGTTGTTTTTAGATTAGGGAATAACGTAGTTGAACCTTCTCCATTGCCTATTTCTATACCTGTTTTTATTTCTGGAGATAATTGAATATCATCTTCACTATTTTCAGCTAATATAAATTTTGCATCTTTTAGCATCAAATAATTCAATAAAGTACTTTTACCTGCTCCTGTTGCACCAAGTAAAAATATAACCTGCTTTAATGATTCAGAATTAAGATTATCAGTATTGCTTTTTATAAAATTTAATACTTGAGATAATAGATTATAATTATTTTCATTATGATAATTTTCTAGATTAACTGTACTAATTATTGATTGTAAATCATTTTCATAGCTTTTTAAATTTTCTCTAATTCCTTTCTTTTTCATAGTTAATTTAATACCTTTTTTAATTTTATTAAATTGTAAGCCAATGCATTATTATAATCAATTTATATTTTATAATTATAGAAAGTATTTAAACTCTAGGGTATATTTAGTACTTTCAAATACATAATTATATTCGGTTGCACAAAATACCTGTTTTATAATTGGTCATATTTGTTTATTAGTCCAATGTTAAAATTTAATCTACAAGCGTAACATTAATCCATATAACAAACCTATTAGTGATTATACTTACTTACAAAACTCTAAAACCATCAGAAAAGATAGGTCCTTCTAATCCAATCTGTAATTTATGATAAAAAAAATCATTATATACTGATAAAGCTTGTTCTGCATTCTGTACGCAAAAGAAACAATTACTAACCCATTCAGACCCAGAAATACTACCTGTTTCCATATTCAAACGAAAGCGGTGGGTTATTTTTCTTTTCCAATAACTAGTTTCTCCTATTAGAAGAACAGGGGTAATAGGGAGTGCACCAGTCTTGCGACCGACCTCTTCAATAGAATACTCAAAATCAGTACCAATACCACCTTCAAAAAAAATTGGCAAATCTAGTTGAAAGTTTCCTTGTCTATGTACTAGTTCTTTTAGTGGGTAAGTGATTTTAGCATCTATAAAATTATTCTGAGTTTGTTCATTTACAACTCTATGCTGTGGATTAATAAAATCAACAATATGTGCGCATGATAAAAGTCCTAAATTTTTAGCTACCTCATTTGCAATAGCCATAACTCCTGGGCCACCTCCTGTAACTAAACGTATCTCACGTTGTAAATTTAACAGGCTGTGATTACATAATGACTGCATTTGTATCAACCCTCTTAATAATTCATAAAGTATAGATTTAATATTTCTTGATTGAAGGTTAGAGCCGTATACTCCTACTGTGGTAAATTCTTTTATCTGCCGTGAACGATTAGCTGGCATAAAAATTCCAGAACTTTGTTCATTTTGCCCCATATATTCAAGCAAATTCTGAGACACTGGATCTTGCCAATATATCCTTATTCCTGATAGCTTAAGATCTTCCATCATAGCTCGATCTGAACTAGAAAAAGACCCTTTAGGTTCACATGATGGGTAATTAAAGCATATAGCCTTAACAAACTTTACCACACTTTCTTGAAGTAGTATCGGTTTTGCTATTTTATGTGGGAAGAAGCGTGTAAGTAGATAACCTTTCTGATTAGTTTGCGCATAAGGTATTGCTTTAAGGCATGTATATATTGGGTGTAATGATAAAGCATTTTTTGCTTCTTTTGTATAACACCCTGCTGCACTTAATGTAGAAGACTTTGCTAAGCTGTTGTCCGTACTAAGCCAACGTGGGCTTTTAAGTGTATTCAATAAGTCGTTCTCAATAACAAAAGCAGCACAATCTAAATTAATAGGGATTGGTAAACTTTTCAAAGCTTTAACAATAGCAGAATTTATTTTCCCACTACTACTAATTATTGACCTTTCTAATACTTTGCACATTACTGTCACAAGTAGACCGGCTTAATCTATTTCCTTTCATAAAAATCAGGACCCCTTTTATTGAATCCTCTATTTAAAGCATCTTCAATTTCTTGATTAAATTTTCTTAAATTACGAAAATGCTGATTACTAATCCCAAAGTATTCACAAATATCATTAATATAAGTGGTAGATGCCATTCTTTCTATAGTTTGTAAATCTTCTTTACTAAATACTTTTTGATCCGACATAGTAATTATTGTGATATGATTATAATATTACAATTTACAGTATTAGTATGTAATTCAAGAGTTTTCAATATATAAAAGCAAAAAACTAAGTTTAAAGAGTTGAACTAGCATAATGGTATTAAACTATATGACTGACTCTAAACTAGTCTTCCAGCTTAAAATTATTGTATATTTTTGAGTGAAAATAGACATAAAGAAGTTAAACCACTTCAATAGTAACCTAAAGTTGTATCCGACCACGAAATGCCTTGCTAGGCTATATATTAGCACTTTTATACCCTCTATATTTACGCCTAGTGCTTATCTGATCTATAATTTGATCAACCTCTTCTTTACTAGAACAAGGGATTATTTTGTAACCGCCTAAGTTACCACCAAGTTTACCCCAAACACATACTATGTCAGTTGTACCAAATAAAGTCCTTTGCTCTATCAGCTTGTAGTATTTGCTCTTCTTAGTCCAGTATAGTTGCATTAGATAGAATATTGTAATTTTCTTAGGTGTTTTTAGAGGCTGTATTTATATACAAAGATATTTTTATATATTTGTATAATGTTACTTTAATATAATTATTACTTTCTACTTTTCTATGTATTTGTCTATTGCACGCAATATTACATCTTGCATACTTTCATTATTTGTTGCTGACTTTGCTTTAAATGTAGCTCTTTTGTTTATAGATATTCTTACATTTAGCCCCACCATCTCATCCTTAGTTGCTTCATGAATAGCATCTTGTACAGTATGACTTTTATGCTTATTACTATTTGTTTTTGCCTTAAACGCCATAATTAGATCAACTCCAATATTTCTTTTGTTATGCTGGTAATTTCTTCTATAGCTTCAACTGCTTTTTTATCATTATGGACTGTTAATCCTTCTGAGGCAGTTTTAGCATAAACTTCTCTATGAACAGTACGGCTATTGAATACTGGCATATTGTAACCAGATAATGCTTCTGTTATTTCGCTACTTAAATTAGTACCAGTTCTGGAGCGACTAATTAAAAAATAGCTTTTGGGCTTACCATCAGTTACTTCATTACGTGCTTTGATTATTTCTATAAAATCAGCACACGCCCATACATCATAAGGCGAAGGCGTTACTGGAATTATTACAAGATCGGAGATTTTTATTGCTGCTCCTGCTAATTTAGCAGATTGAGGACTACCATCTATAATAATATAGTCATAACCATTTTTTACAGCCTCTATATCCTGTGCTAGTGTTTCCCTATCTAGTCCAACAACGGATATTAGCTTTCCTTCATTAGCTTCATTCCAATCACGTAAACTACCTTGAGGGTCTGAATCCACAAGCAATACTTTTTTACCATGCTCTTTTATGCTCATAGCTATATTAGTGCTCAAGGTTGTTTTACCAACTCCGCCTTTCTGATTTAGTAAGGATATAATTTTGGTCATGGATCTAATTATTTACTTAATATAGCTAAGTATAATTATATTTTTATATAAAGATACTATTTTATAATACTATAATTATATATTTCTACTTTCCTATGTAACTAAGCAACACCACTAAGAGCATGCTTTATCTCATTGTATGCTTGTAACTTATAAGTCAGTATTGCACTAGCATCACCTTTGGTTATCTTACGTACACCTTTAAACTGAGATGGTAACCATTTGCGTTGTTTTGTAGTAGGCTTCTCATGCCTCCATCTTCCTACTTTACTCGCTGCTTCATGAGTCTCATACTTACATAAGAAGTCATTACCAGCAGCTAAGGCTTGTAACTTACCACCTTTATGAACTATGGTAGTCTCTGTATCTATATTACCACCTTGCTTTCTTCCACCTATAGCAAACCACTTTCCTTCATATTCTAGCACGCAACACCAAACATTAAATCCAGCAGCTATCATTGCTTTATTAGGCAATCTTAAATCTGTCCATGCAAAATGCGATTTCTCTAACAAGTTAATCTCTGCCATGACGAAACGCTCTAATATGCGTTTTTCTCTAGCTACTTTCTGCTGCTCTTCCGCTTCCTCAATATCAGCATTACATAAAGGACAAACTTCAGCACTTAAAGGTATTTTCTTCTTGCAGTCTGGGCATGTATCTCGCTCCTTGGCTAATTCTTCTTTTAGCTTAATTTCTTGCTCTAAATTACCATGCAAGATAGTAGATATGCCAAAGTCTAATACGATACAGTCAGTCTTGGTGTCATTTGGGTAAATGCTTGCATCAATAGGGCGTAAGCCCCTACCAATCATTTGAATCATAGTAGACTTATAGGAACTACAACGAAGCAACACCACGCATGAGATAGGCGGATAATCCCAGCCTTCAGTTAGAATAGCAACATTGACTAGAACCTGCACTTTGCCTGTTTCTATATCCTGCAGAACTTGCTGCCTTGCCTCACTAGTCATTAAGCTAGTTACTAATTCTGCTTTTACACCTGACCTCTTAAAAGCGTCAGTTACATTTGAAGCATGTTTTATGTCGGAGCAGAATATTACTGTTTTTCGCGTCCCTGCTTTTGCTTTCCATTCTTCTACTACTCTTGTATTGAGTGGTACTGTATCTAGAATATGGTTCTGTCGCATCTGTTGCGCAAGAGTAATTATGGAAGTATACTAAGCTCAA
>JAHDGB010000080.1 GCA_020627885.1 Flavobacteriaceae bacterium
ATTTTTTCTACCTTATCACTATAATCATCTTTAGCAATATTTACTTTAACTACAGCATTTAATGCATCAATATTTTCTCTCGTAATATTCATTGTGTATTGATATAAAAATTGGAGTGCAAAAGTATGACTTTTTTACACTCCAACAAAGTTTTTAAGCTGTTGTATTTCAGCTATTTTTTATCTTTTTTCATAAATGAGTGAAGTAACGATTGTAGGATTGACAAAAGAACACTAAATAATATCGCTGTCCATAAACTACTTACAGAAAAACCATCGATCAATTTATCGGCTATAAAAATAATTATTGCATTAATTATGAGTAAGAATAACCCCAATGTAATTATGGTTACCGGCAATGTTAAAATTACTAATATTGGTTTTACTAAAAGATTTAAAACAGACAATACCAATGCTACAATTACTGCTGTAATATAATTATCTACATGCACTCCATTTAAAACATGGGCCAAAAAGAAAACTGCTATAGCGTTTAGTATAAGACGAATAATGAGTTTCATAGTTTTATTTTTTATTATGTGCTAGAATTTACAAAATTAATTACTGCCTTATAAAAGGCTTTCGGGTTTTCGGCATGCAACCAATGTCCTGAATTTTCAATTGTTTCGATTTTTGCTTTAAAAAAATGTTTTTTAATTAAGACCTCATCCTCCATAGCAATATACTCACTTCGACTTCCTTTTAAAAACAAAACCTCTCCCTTGTACTCCGCATGTATAGGCAAAGCCTCTCCTACTTCTGATACATTTTCTTTAAGAACTTTTAAATTTACCCGAAGGTCTAGTCTTCCTTTTTCAATCCAGTATAAATTTTTTAATAAAAACTGACGAGTACTAGGTTCTAAAATATAATTAGACAAATATAGGTCTGCTTGAGATCGTGATGTAATCGCTGTAAAATCTAAAGCACTTAACCCTTCTAAAATGGCATCATGGTGTATTGGATAAAACCGAGGAGAAATATCGGCTATTATTAATTTAGACACTATACTAGGGTATGATGTTGCAAAAAGCATTGCAGTTTTCCCTCCCATGGAATGCCCCAAGAGAATAATATCATCAAGCTTTTTTTCTTCACAGTAGGTTTTTAAATCATCCACCAGTACTTCATAAGAAAACTCATCATTATGGAAACTTCTTCCATGATTTCTCTGATCGATTAAATGAACTTCAAAATTGTTTTCAGCAAATAATTTACCTAATGTTTTCCAATTATCTCCCATTCCTAAAAAACCATGTAAGATTAAAAACGGCTTTCCTTCTCCAAATATATTTGAATGCAAAATCATTAGTTCATTAAATTTTAAGACAGTTTCAACTTATTTTTATACATATTAACAACATTCTCAATACCTAAATATAAACTTTCATGTATTAAAGCATGTCCAATTGATACCTCTAGTAATTCAGGGATATTTTCTCTAAAGTACTTAATATTATCTAACGACAAATCATGTCCTGCATTTACACCAAGTCCTATTTCATGAGCTAATTTTGCGCATTTAGAATAAGGCAATATAGATTCTTTATTTCCGATACTGTATTGATGTGCATAGCCTTCTGTATATAACTCTATACGATTAGCTCCTGTAGCCTTAGCGCCTTCTATTTGTTCTAACTCTGGATCTACGAATATTGATGTTCTAATATTATTTTTATTAAATTCTGAAATGACTTCCATTAAAAAGACTTTATTTTTAATAGTATCCCAACCAGAATTACTTGTTATTGCATCTACTGCATCTGGGACTAAAGTTACTTGAGTTGGCTTTAGTTCTAAAACCATATCTACAAATTTTGGTATAGGATTACCTTCTATATTATATTCGGTATTAACAATAGGTTTTAAATCATATGCATCTTTATACTTAATATGTCGTTCATCAGGACGAGGATGAATAGTTACACCATCTGCACCAAATCGTTGAACATCTTTAGCAAACTGAACTACATTAGGCATATTGCCTCCTCTTGAGTTTCTTAAAGTCGCAATCTTATTAATATTTACACTTAATTTAGTCATTCTTCTTTTATGTTTTTTACTCTTTTTAATCCCCTTCTTGAGCTTAATAAATTCTCATTTTGAACTCAAAAAAATAAACTAAAGTGATTTCATACAAAAATACGAAGTATAACAGGGTGATTATATTATTTTTTAATTATTTTGCAGCTAAAGATAAAAGCTAAACTATGGTATTACAAGATTTAATAATTAATGATATAACCCCTTTATTATTAAAAGATAAAGTAAGCGAAATACAACTTTTATTTAATCAATTAACCTACTCACATATTCCAATAAAAAATAAAGAAGGTGTTTTTTTAGGTAGTATTTCAGAAACTGATGCTCATTGTTTTAACTGTAATGATTCCTTAAGTAAACTTGCATATACTATAGATGGTTTTTTTGTTAGAGAAACGACTAATTGGTTAGATGTTCTTGAAGCTTTTGCTCAAAATGCAACGAATATAATGCCTGTACTAGATAACAGTAACGACTATTTAGGTTATTATGAATTAAATGATGTTATTGGCTTGTTTAATGAAACCCCTTTTTTTGCTGAAGCTGGTGGTATTTTAGTCGTTGAAAAAGGTTTATCAGATTATTCTTTTAGCGAGTTAAGTCAAATTGTAGAGTCAAATAATGGTAAACTTTTAGGGGCTTTTATTTCGAAAATAGAAAATGATGTCGTCCATATTACCTTGAAAATTGGAAACACAGGTCTTAACGATATTATGCAAACGTTTAGACGTTATAGTTATAACATAGTTTCCGGCCATGAAGAAGATTCTTATTTACAAAGCTTAAAAGATCGCTCGGATTATTTGAATAAATATCTCAACATGTAAAATTATGAAGCAACCATAACTAATTTTAAATATATAACAAAATGACTGAATGGCTATTCCATATGACCTATAAAAAACAATAAGCACAAACAGATGAAAATTGCTATTTACAGCCAGTTTTATAAAAAAAAATCTCAAAATTCTTTAGACACGCTTCTTGAGGTTTTACATAAAAAAAAAGCATCTGCTTATATAAATCATGATTTGTTTGAAGAGATAAAGCAAAACATAACCAATAGCGAAAACTATAAAACATATACAGCACTAGACAACTCTTTTGATTTACTTATAAGCATTGGAGGAGATGGTACCATACTAAGAGCAATAACTCATGTAAAAGACTTAAATATTCCAATAGTAGGAATAAATACAGGACGCTTAGGTTTTTTAGCCACCATACAAAATAATGAGATAGAAACAGCGATGGACTTTATTTTTAATGGCAATTACAAACTTTCTATGCGTTCATTACTTTCCGTAGAAACTTCTAATGAAAATAAAGAAATTTCGCAACTAAATTTTGCATTAAACGAAATTACAGTAAGTCGTAAAAATACAACTTCTATGATTACTGTTGAAACTCGTTTAAATAATGAATATCTAACCTCCTACTGGAGTGACGGTTTAATTGTTTCTTCTCCAACGGGCTCTACTGGATATTCACTTAGCTGCGGAGGCCCAGTCATAACACCAGATGCAACTAGTTTTGTAATAACTCCTATTGCCCCCCACAACTTAAGTGCAAGACCTTTAATAATAGAAGACTCTACAGTCATACAATTGAGAGTAGATGGTCGTGAAAACAATTATTTAATTTCATTAGATAGCAGGATTGCCACACTATCTAAAGATACGATTGTAACCATAAAAAAAGCATCTTTTACTATTAAAATGATAGAATTAAACAATAAATCTTTTTTAGATACTCTAAGAAAAAAACTGCTTTGGGGAGAAGACAAGCGTAATTAGACAATATTTCATCTTAAAAACTGTTTAAAAATCTAGAACTATTTTATTCAAATTATTATAGGCTAATCTTATTTACTATATTTGCAAACTTTAAAGATTCATGAAATATTTAACCTTTATATTAATTACAGTTTTAAGTCTTAACTATGGACACTCACAAATACATGAGTTGGGTTTAGTTTTAGGAGGAAGTAACTTTATTGGTGATGTTGGATCTACAAACTATGTTTCTCCAAATAACCTGGCCTTTGGAGGAGTATATAAATGGAATAGAAGCCCAAGACATTCTTATCGTTTTTCAGCATTATTTACTGATCTTGAAGGGATAGACAATAAATCTGATGACCCTAGTCGTATTGAGCGTAATTATGAATTTAACTCTTCAATATTAGAATTGTCTTTCGGAATAGAATATACTTTTTTAGATTTTGACATACACAATGGTGGAAAAGTTTCGACTCCTTATATTGCTACAGGAATAGTATTAACTAATTATGACGACTTCTTTTTTGGTTCTTCCAGACAACAATTTACAGATACGTCATCATGGGATATTGGAATCCCAATTGCTCTAGGATACAAAACAACATTATCTCCTAAAATTATTTTAGGAATTGAAATTGGAGCCCGTTATATGTTTTCAGATTCTTTAGACGGAAGTATTCCTGATTTTGAAGAAAATAGAGACCTATATAGTTTTGGGAACATAAACAATAACGACTGGTATATGTTTACTGGTATTACGCTAACTTATACTTTTGGGAGGAACCCCTGTTTTTGCTCTAATTAAAGTGAATTTAAAAGAAACTATAAATACAAGTCGCCTGCCTAAGCATATTGCTATTATTATGGATGGCAATGGTCGTTGGGCAAAACAAAAAGGTATGCTCAGAGCCTTTGGGCATAAAAATGGGACAAAAGCAGTTCGTGAAACTGTAGAGGCTTGTGCCGAATTAGGAATAAAAAACCTCACTTTATACGCCTTTTCTACAGAAAACTGGAATAGACCTAAGATAGAGATTGATACCTTAATGCGTTTACTAGTTTCTTCCTTAAAAAAAGAAACAACCACTCTTTCTGACCATAATATTAAATTAGCAGCTATAGGTAATTTAAATGCACTTCCTAATAAAGTTCACCGTGAACTGAAAGAGGTTATAGCACACACTAAAGACAATACCCATATGACGCTTACCTTAGCATTAAGCTACGGATCGAGGGAAGAGTTAGTAAATGCCTTCAAAGAAATAAGTAATAAAGTTAAAAATAATATAATTTCTTCAGAAAGTATTGATGAATCGTTAATAAATAATCATCTTTACACGCGAAATTTACCAGATGTAGATTTAATTATAAGAACAAGTGGAGAACAACGAATAAGTAATTTCTTATTGTGGCAAATAGCATATGCAGAACTATATTTCACATCTATTCTGTGGCCAGATTTCACAAAAGAAAATCTCTACCAAGCAATTGTAGAATATCAAAAAAGAGAACGACGATTTGGGAAAACAAGTGAACAAATTAACTAAACAACTACCTATAACAACCTTAATAAGGCACCTATCTATTACTATAATTGCATTATGTAGCTTAATATCTAATGCTCAAGAGGGCCCTTTTGAAAATGCAAAAAAATATACTATTGCAGATATTGTTGTTAAAGGCAATACCGCATTTAATTCTCAAACCATTGTTACTTATTCAGAATTAACTAAAGGAGACGTTATTAATATTCCTGGCGAAGAAATTAGCAATGCCGTAAAAAAATTATGGAAATCTAATTTATTTAGCGATATAGGCATCTTTTTAATAAAAACTGAAGGAGATTCTGCTTGGTTAGAAATACGACTATCTGATTTACCAGAACTTAACGAGGTAAAAATAACTGGGGTAAAAAAAGGGAAATTTGAAGGCATTATAAAAGATAATAAACTAGACAAAGGATCGAAGGTTACCGAAAACTTAATTACTACGACAAAAATATATCTTGAAAACAAGTACAAAAAAGACGGGTATTTAAACTCTAAAGTAAATATTAATACGATAAAAATTAAAGAAGACTCCATCATTGCTGATAAATCTTTAGTAAATATGGTTGTAGCCATAGATAAAGGAGAAAAAGTAAAAATTGATAATATTAACTTTGAAGGGAATGAAATTCTTAGTGACAAAAAGCTAAGAAAAGCCATGAAAAACACCAAACAGAAAAAAGTTACACGGGTTTTAAAACGCTCAAAATATATCGAAAAAGATTTTAAAGAAGATCTTACTAAAGTCATTGAGAAGTATAAAGAAAATGGATATAGAGATGCTAGAATTATTTCAAACAATCTTGTAAAAAATGACGATAAAACCATTTCTCTAAATATAAAAGTAGAAGAAGGCAACAAATATGTTTTTGGAGACATTAACTTTATTGGAAACACTGTTTACTCTGATGAATTACTACGACGCTATATTGGAATAGAAAAAGGAGACACTTATAATGGTGTATTGTTACAAAAACGAATTGCTGATAATTCTAAACCTGATGCAGACGATATTACAAACTTATATCAAAATAATGGCTATTTATTTTCTACAATAAACCCAGTAGAGGTTAGTGCAGATGGAAACGTTATTGATATGGAAATAAGAATAACAGAAGGTAAACCTGTTTATTTTAACAAAGTCTCAGTTGTTGGCAATGACAAAACAAATGACCATGTTGTTTATAGAGAAATTCGTACAAGACCAGGAGAATTATATAGTAAAGCAAATGTTGTAAGAACTATTCGAGAATTAAGTCAACTCGGCTTTTTTGATGCTGAACAAATCACTCCAAATTTTAATAACCCAAACCCAGAAGATGGAACTATAGATATGGAATACTCGGTAGTAGAATCTGGATCTAGCCAAATAGAATTACAAGGAGGTTATGGTGGTGGTGGCTTTATAGGAACTTTAGGACTCGCTTTTAATAATTTCTCCATAAAAGACATCTTTAAAAAAGACGCGTATAGGCCAATTCCATCTGGCGATGGCCAAAAATTAGCCTTACGCTTACAAGCAAGTCGATTCTTTCAAACTTATAGCTTTTCATTTTCAGAACCTTGGTTTGGAGGAAAAAAACCGGTACAGTTTTCTACCTCTTTATCGCATACCAAACAGTTTTTATATAACCCTATAACACGTAACGCAGACAAAGACAGGCGTTTTAACATTACTGGAATTACTGTTGGTATAGCAAAGAGACTCTCTGTTCCTGACGATTATTTTACCCTATCTCAAGCACTAAGTTTCCAACATTATGATTTAAAAAATTATAATACTGGTCTATTTACTTTCGGAGATGGCTATTCTAACAATTTATCATACACTGCAGGAATTAGTCGTAATAATACATTTAATGACCCCGTTTTTCCAATGGGGGGTTCAAATTTCTTAGTCTCAGCAAAACTATCTTTACCTTATTCGTTATTTAATAACGTAGATTATAAATCATTATTAGCAGAACGAAATGAAAAAATTGCTGTTATTAATAATTCTGATGAATCCATTAACAATCGTAATATCGCTTCAAAAAGAGTTTCTGAAATAGATCAAGAACGATTTAAATGGTTAGAGTTTTATAAAATTAAATTTAAAGGTGATTGGTACACCAACATTGTAGACAAGTTCGTTTTCAAATCTAGTATAGAATTTGGATTTTTAGGTGCCTACAACCAAGATAGAGGAGTTATTCCTTTTGAACGTATTTTTCTTGGAGGTAGTGGTTTAGGAGTGGGAAGTTTAGACGGAAGAGAAAACGTAGCGCTTCGAGGCTATCCAGATAATAGATTATCGCCGCAAGATGGAGGCGCACTTTATAATAAATACTCTTTAGAATTACGTTATCCAATTACATTAAAACAAACAGCAAAAATATATGCCTTAAGTTTCTTAGAAGCTGGTGCTTCTTATAATGAATTTAAAGACTATAATCCTTTCGACCTTAAACGATCTGCGGGGTTTGGTGTTAGAATATTTATGCCTGCTTTTGGTTTACTTGGTATCGATTTTGGTCACGGATTTGATCCGTTACCTGGCCAAATTAAGAAGAATGGTTGGGAAACACATTTTATAATTGGGCAACAGTTTTAAACATAAAATTTAAATAAAAGAATAAGACATTTATTTTTTGGCATGATATTTTCTATGTACAATAACGATAATTTGATTCAAGAATTAAAATTTTAAATTTAAAATTCGTTATTTTGATGTAATTACATCAAAAATTAAAAGGCAGAATCAAAACAATTACCTGTCTGTTTTTGAGTTTTTATAGAGTTAATGAATAAAATAAATGAATAAACAGATGAAATTAAAAGTTCTTTTTTTATTGGCACTAATATCAATACCTGTTTTAGTTAATGCGCAACGTGGTGTTAGAATAGGTTATATTGATACAGAATATATTTTACAAAATGTTCCTGAATATGCAGAAGCGACTTCTCAATTAGAATCGAAGGTTAAAAAATGGAAAAGTGAAATCGAAACTAAGTTAAACCAAGTAAAACAAAAACGAAGTGAACTTAATAATGAAAAAGCTTTATTAACAAAAGAATTAATAGAAGAACGAGAAGAGGATCTCTTTTATGAAGAAAAAGAAGTTTTAGACTATCAGCAAAAAAGATTTGGACCTAATGGCGACTTAATGATTCAAAAAAAGCAATTAATGCAGCCCATTCAAGATCAAATTTTTCAAGCTGTTCAAGATTTAGCTAAAGCAAAAAAATATGATTTTGTATTCGACAAATCTGCCGATGTTGTTATGCTATATTCTGCAGAACGATTTGATATGAGTGAGCAAATTTTAAGAACCATTAAAAGAGCTTCAAAACGTAATCAAGCTAAATCTAAGTCAGAAAAGAAAAATGCTGAAAAAGAAGATGTAATTGTAGAAGTTAATGAACAAACTGATGCTGCAAAAGCAAGAAAAGAAAAAGCATTATCAGATAGAGAAAAAAGAAAAAAAGAATTAGCAGAAAGAAAAAAGAAAATTTTAGAAGAACGAGAAAAAGCAAAAAAAGAACGAGAAAAAGCAAGAGACAAAAAAGAAGAAAAAGATAAAAAAGAAGAGATTCCAAATGAGGAGACTCCTAATGACAATTAATAATTTATAACACACAAATACTATTTTAACAATGAAACAATTTAAAACCCTATTATTTGCTGCAGTATTATTTTTTGGAGCGACTAGTTTATCACAAGCTCAAACAAAAATAGCTCACATTAATACTCAAGAGTTAGTAGCATCAATGCCAGCGACTAAAAGTGCTCAAGCAGAAGTAGAGAAGTTAGCAAAAACATACGAATCGGACATAAAATCTATGGCTGAAGAATTAGACAAGTTAGCAAAACGCTATGATGCAGAGTCTGCTTCTCAAACTCAAGAAGAGAATATGAAACGTGTTCAAGAAGTTCAGACTAAAGAGCAAAATATTCGTCAATTTCAAGGACAGGCACAGCAAGAGCTTCAAAAAAAGGAATTTGATTTATTAAAACCTATTACCGAAAAAGCTAAAGCTGCTATTTTAAAAATAGGTAGAGCTCAAGGATTTACATACGTATTAGATTCGTCTCAAGGCGGAGTAATTATGGCTGATGGTAAAGATATCATGGCCGATGTAAAAAAAGAATTAGGATTTTAATTAAAACGATATTATCCATAAAAAGCCACCTTAGGAAATGAATCTTAAGGTGGCTTTTATTTTTATGACTATATTATACACAAAAGGTATTAAAAAGTGAGCAAACAAGCTATTGGTATATTTGATTCTGGTGTTGGAGGAACTTCCATTTGGAAAGAACTCTACCAACTATTACCCTATGAAAAAACAATCTATTTAGCAGATAGTATTAATGCCCCATATGGCCCTAAAGGAAAACAAGCAATAATAGATTTAAGTATAAAAAATACAGAACTCCTTTTAGAAAAAAACTGCAAACTTATTGTTGTTGCCTGCAATACAGCTACAACCAATGCTATTTCGCTATTAAGAAAAAAATACACTATTCCGTTTATAGGAATAGAACCTGCAATTAAACCAGCCGCACTTAACTCTAAAACTAAAGCTATTGGTATATTAGCCACAAAAGGGACGTTAACCAGCAAATTATTTCATACAACTACAAGCTTATACAGTAACGGCATTCGTATTATTGAACAAGAAGGCGAGGGTATTGTTGAGTTAATAGAAAAAGGAAAAATTAACTCTCTAGAAATGACTCTTCTTTTAAAAACATATTTAAAACCTATGCAAGAGGCTAATATCGATTATTTGGTTTTAGGATGTACTCATTATCCCTATTTAATCCCTCAATTTATTAAACTGCTTCCAAAGCATGTAAAAATTATTGACTCTGGCGAAGCTGTAGCAAAACAAACTAAAGCCGTTTTAAAAAAAGAACAGCTTATTAATGATTTAGCAAAAAAAAACGATCCTTTATTTTACACTAATGGCAATCCAGATGTTATGAAATCTTTATTAAACAATACATTTAATATTAATTATTTAGATTTTTAGCCCCTCTAAAACAGCATTTAATGTAAGTTACTCTACTATATTGAACTTATTAATATGTAAAAACTCATTTTGTTTACAGTTGCAATTTTAGGATAAGAAGCACAATTATAAATGAAGTCCATAAAATTTACAGCCTTAAACTTATAATTGTAACTTATCAATACCTTGAGGTGATTTAAACTTTTTTCAATTCGCTATAAAAATGTCCTTTTTCACTCAATTTTC
>JAHDGB010000081.1 GCA_020627885.1 Flavobacteriaceae bacterium
AATGTAACGTAATAATTGCATGTAAGCGAAAGTAAAAATTTTATCTTTGTTATAACACTAAATTTATTATTATCGATATTTTAGGAGTGTTAATTCAAAAATAATATATGATTGTACAAGAAGTAATAAATATCATTGAAGCCCAAGCACCTATTGCTTATGCTGAAGGTTTCGATAACGTTGGCTTATTAGTCGGAAACAACAAACAAACAGTTTCCAATGTTTTAGTAACTCTAGACACCTTAGAAACTGTTGTGGATGAAGCCATTGATAAAAATTGTAATCTTATTATTAGCTTTCATCCAATAATTTTTAAAGGATTAAAAAAAATAACAGGTAAAAACTATGTAGAACGTGTTATCTTAAAAGCGATTAAACACGATATTGCTATATACGCCATACACACAGCCCTAG
This sequence comes from Flavobacteriaceae bacterium, assembly GCA_020627885.1. Classification (GTDB taxonomy): domain Bacteria; phylum Bacteroidota; class Bacteroidia; order Flavobacteriales; family Flavobacteriaceae; genus JAHDGB01. The sequence continues at coordinate 415 of JAHDGB010000081.1, forward strand.
ACAATGCTAAGAATGGAGTTAATGCAATTATTTGTGATACTTTAAACCTTAAAAATAAATCTATTTTAATCCCACAAACTGAGACCTTAAAAAAATTAACGACTTACGCTCCTAAAAATGAAGCTAAAAAAATTAGAGAAGCATTATTTAAAGCAGGAGCAGGAAATATTGGAAATTACTCTAATTGCAGTTTTAATACTGATGGAGTAGGAACTTATAAAGGCAATCAATACTCCAACCCTACTAAAGGAGAAAAAAAAGAAGAACACAATGAAGTTGAAACTAAAATTACAGTACTTTACAACAAACATTTAGAATCAAAAATATTAAAAGCATTATTTAATAGTCATTCTTATGAAGAGGTTGCTTATGAAATTATTACTATAGAAAATATGGATCAAAATATAGGCATGGGAATGGTTGGTGAGCTAGAAAAGTCTATGACAGAAAATGCCTTTTTATCCTATTTAAAAGATAAAATGAATACCAATACGATAAGGCACTCCAAACTACTAAATAAGCCCATTAAAAAAGTCGCTGTTTTAGGAGGGTCTGGGAGTTTTGCTATAAAAAATGCAAAAGCAACAGGCGCAGATATTTTTATAACTGCCGATTTAAAATATCACGACTTCTTTTTGGCAGAAAATGCTATTATTTTGGCAGATATTGGTCATTATGAAAGCGAACAGTTCACAAAAAATGGTTTAGTCTCAATTCTTACAAAAAAAATCACTAATTTTGCAATCATTTTATCACAAACAAATACCAATCCAGTTAAGTATTTTTAAATATGGCAAAGAAAGAAGTAACAGTTGAAGATCGTTTAAGATCTTTATACGATTTACAGTTAATCGATTCTAGAATAGATGAAATAAGAAATGTTAGAGGAGAGCTCCCTTTAGAGGTTAGCGATTTAGAAGATGAAGTTGCTGGGCTTAATACAAGATTAGAAAAGCTAAAAACAAATTTAGACACTATTGATTCGGACATTAGTAATAGAAAAAATTTAATTGAAGAATCTAAAGCTTTAATTAAAAAATATAGTGAGCAACAAAAAAATGTTAGAAATAACAGAGAGTTTAACTCATTGACTAAAGAAATTGAATTTCAAGAATTAGAAATTCAATTGGCTGAAAAGCACATTAAAGAATTTAAAGTGCAAATTGAGCAGAAAAAAGAGGTTATCGACAAAACTAAATCACATGTAAAAAGTCGAGAAGAACATTTAAAGCACAAAAAAGGTGAGTTACAAGAAATTCTTGCCGAGACTGAAAAAGAAGAACTTGCGTTAATAAAAAAATCTCAAGATTATAAAAAGAAAATTGAAGACCGTTTAGTAGCTGCTTACGATCGTATTCGTAACAATGTAAAAAATGGTCTTGCAGTTGTACCTATTGAAAGAGGTGCTTCCGGTGGTTCTTATTTTACAATTCCACCACAAGTACAAATGGAAATCGGATCTCGTAAAAAGATAATTACAGATGAACATAGTGGAAGAATTCTTGTAGACGAACTTTTAGCTCAAGAACAAAAAGAAAAAATGGCTAAGTTTTTTAAACGACTTTAACCTTCCTTATCTTAAATAATAACATTAAGCTTCTGTTTTTTACAGAAGCTTTTTTTATATAAGCCATTATTTTATTAGTAAAGTTTATAAATTGATTTTTAAGTTTTTTAAATTTAAAACGACATAAAGTTTAGTACAAGACTCTTAATATACTTTATATGAAAAAAACACTCTTATTTTTAATAACAATTATAGCTTTTAGTTGTAAAAATCAAGCTCAAAGAAATCCCTCTCAACAAAAAACCAACAAACTAACCCCTACAGAGATTCCTCAAGAAAAAGGATTAACAAAAGCTTATTTTGCTAGTGGTTGTTTTTGGTGTGTAGAAGCTATTTACGAAAGTGTTAACGGAGTAACAGAAGTTTTTAATGGGTACTCTGGCGGTCATACAAAAAATCCAACTTATAATAGTAGTAATACTGGCAAAACTGGGCATGCAGAAACTGTAGAGGTAATTTACAACCCAAAAATTGTTTCTTTTTCTACTTTAGTCGATATTTATTTTGCATCACAAAACCCAAGTCAAATTAATGGGCAAGGCCCAGATCATGGATCTCAATATCGGTCAATTATTTTTTATCAAAATGAGATCCAAAAAGCCATTATAATTGAAAAAAAAGAAGCACTTACTAAAAAACTAAACATAAAAATTGCGGCCGAGGTGTCTCGATTTCAAAAATTTTGGATAGGAGAAGATTATCATCAAAACTACGAAAGACTCCACCCAAACCAAGATTATATAAAAAAAATATCTCTACCTAGGTTAAAACGTTTTCAAGCAAAAATGCCAGAAGTTTTAAAAACTCCCCATTAAAATAATCGCAATTAATAATTCGTTATTATTTAGACATATGCCTATTTTGTAGCTTTTATTTCAAATAGTAAAGGATAAAGTTTATCTTTAGTAGTATAATAACCTGGTGAGGTTTCTTTTAAATTTGGCAATACATTGTATGGACTCTCGTCATATTCATTTAAATAATTAATCGTTAATCCAGACTCTACTAAAGCATTAATTATTTCACTGAAACTATGGTTCCATGTGTAATCTTCTCCTTTTATTTTAGCAGACTCATCGGCATAGGTCCCTTCATATATTTCATGAATAACTTCCTTTCTATGATAAGCATATTTCATAACAGGTTGTTTTTCTAAATAATCAAACATCCATACTATTGGGTGAAACTCTACCATATAAAAAACACCTCCTGGTTTTAAACGTTCGGCAATCATTTTTGCCCAAGGTTTTAAATCTGGTAACCACCCAATAACTCCATAAGAAGTGAAAACAATATCGAACTGATCTTCAATATAATTAGACGCATCTAACACATTACAAGCAATAAACTTGGCATCTAACTTTAATTCCTCATTCAACTTTTTTCCGCACTCAATAGCAACATTACTAATATCTACTCCAACACATTTAGCACCTAATCGGCTCCAACTTAAAGTATCCTGTCCAAAATGACATTGCAAGTGCAATATCGATTTCCCTTTCACATCTCCTAGCGCACTAATTTCATACTTCATTAATGAAGAATCACCCTTCTTAAAAGACTCTAAATCATACATCTCACTAGCTGTATGTACTGCAACCCGTTTATTCCAGGAGTCTTTATTCGTTTCAAAATAATCAGTATTATCATCCATTTTTTTATAACTTTCTTATTATTCCTAATTTATTAACTTTGGTAAAAAATTACATATGCGTTATATCTATTATACCTGTATTTTAATTCTTTTAACCTCTTGTAAAAAAGATAAAACCAAAACTACAAATTTATCTGTTGCTGAGAAAATAGCAAATGCTCATGGTTTTAAAAATTGGAAAAATGTAATTTCAATAGAATTTACATTTAACGTAGACAGAGACTCGAATCACTATGAAAGGCAATGGAAATGGGAACCTTATAAAAACAAAGTAACTATAAATGAAAATAAAAATACGGCATACAGCTATTATACTACTGAAGTTGATAGTGTTTCTATTCGTACCGACCAAAGCTTTATAAACGATAAATATTGGTTACTTGCCCCTTTTAATTTAATATGGGATAAAAATACAATCATATCGCAACCAATTAAAGCAACATCATTAATTGATAAAACTTTTTTAAATAAAATCACTTTACTTTACCCAAAAGAAGGCGGGTATACTCCAGGAGATTCTTACGATTTTTATTATGATGATAATTACATCATTAAAGAATGGGTGTATAGACAAGGTAATAGCAAGGCACCATCTTTAATTACAAAATGGGAAAATTATAAAGATATTAATGGCTTAAAAATTGCTACAAGTCATAAAAGATTAAACTCAAATTGGCATCTCTATTTTAACAATATTAATATAATTACAAAATAGTTTTGCAATCAGCATTTTAATTTATTACTAAACAAATAATTCTTACTTTTGCTCGAAACGCAAAAACTAAAAAAATTGTCTAACTATAGATTAGGACTTGAATTTGCCAAAGAGCAAGATCAAGCAGATACCTTATCTCACTACAGAGATTTATTTCATATCCCTAAAGACAATAACGGAAATAATTTGATTTATTTCTGTGGAAATTCTTTAGGACTACAGCCAAAAACAACAAAACAATACATTGAACAAGAGCTTGATGATTGGGCAAAACTTGGAGTCGAAGCACATACAGAAGGCAAAAATCCATGGGTGCATTACCACGAGTTCTTAACCGAAAGCATGGCAAATGTTGTTGGTGCTAAACCTCATGAAGTAGTTGTTATGAATAGCTTAACAGCTAACCTTCATTTTATGATGGTTTCCTTTTATAAACCCACAAAAAAACGTTATAAAATTTTAATTGAAGGTGATGCTTTTCCTTCCGATAAATATGCTGTAGAGTCGCAATTACGCCATCACGGATACAATGACAAAGAAGGATTAATACTATGGAAATCTAGAGAAAATGAAGAGCTAGCTCGTTATGAAGACTTAGAATCAATTTTAAAAGCTCAAGGCCATGAAATTGCTCTAGTTATGATTGGAGGGGTAAACTATTATACCGGTCAGTTTTTCGATTTAAAACGTATTGCATCTCTGGCTCATAAACATGGTTGCATGGTCGGTTTCGATTGTGCTCATGGTGCTGGGAATGTTGAATTAAACCTGCACGATTCTGGAGCAGATTTTGCGGTTTGGTGCACCTATAAATACATGAATTCTGGACCAGGGAGCTTAAGCGGATGTTTTGTACACGAACGACATGCAAACGATAAAACATTAAACCGATTTACAGGTTGGTGGAGCCATAACAAAGAAACACGATTTAATATGCGTGATGAATTCGATCAACTAAAAGGGGCTGAAGGTTGGCAGCTTAGTAACCCGCCCATTTTATCTATGGCAGCCATTAGAGCCTCTGCCGATATGTTTAATGAAGTTGGTATGAAAAAATTAGTCGAAAAATCGAGACAGTTAACAGGATATTTTGAATTTTTAGTTAATGAACTAAATAACCCTAATATAAAAATAATTACACCAAGTAGCCCAACAGAACGTGGTTGTCAACTTTCAATTCAAGTAAAAAATGCAAAAAAAGTATTACATACAAAACTTACCGAATTAGGTGTAATAACCGATTGGAGAGAGCCTGATGTTATTCGTTGTGCTCCTACTCCATTATACAATACATTTGAAGATGTATTTAATATGGTAAAAAAATTAAAAACTGTTTTAAAATAGTGTATTTATTAGTTTTACTTCCTTATGAATTAGAACAATAACAAAAAACACTTTAGAGCATATAAGGTTTTATGAATAATAAAGAAAATATAGTAATAGTAGGTGCCGGGCTTTGTGGTTCACTCTTAGCTTTACGATTAGCTCAACGCGGCTATACCGTTACTGTTTATGAAAGCAGACCCGATTTAAGAACTACAGATATTTCTGCTGGACGTTCTATTAACTTAGCGCTTTCAGATAGAGGGCTTAAAGCGCTTCGATTAGCTGGTGTAGAAGATAAAGTAAAGCCACTATGCATACCTATGTATGGTCGCTTAATACACGATATAAAAGGAAATACTTTTAACTCAAACTATTCAGGACGAAGCAATGAGTATATTAACTCTATTTCTAGAGGAGAATTAAACGGCTTATTACTTACAGAAGCAGATCAGTATGACAACTTAACCATACATTTTAACAAAAGGTGCACAACAATAGACATTGAAAATAACACAGCATCTTTTTATAATTATGAAAACAAAACTGATTTTAAAATTACTGCCGATGTCATTTTTGGAACTGATGGTGCAGGTTCTGCACTAAGAAAAAGTTATTACTTAGAGCGTAAATTTCTATTTAGTTATTCTCAAAACTATTTAACGCACGGTTATAAAGAACTTGAAATTCCTGCCTCAAAAGACGGAAAACACTTAATTAGTAAAGACCATTTACACATATGGCCCAGAGGCGATTATATGCTTATAGCACTACCAAATTTAGATGGTAGTTTTACTGTTACTTTGTTTTTAAGCTACAATGAAGGCCCTTATAACTTTAATAACCTTAAAACAGAAAAAGAAATACAAACCTTTTTTGAAACACAGTTCCCAGATGCTTTAGCTTTAATACCTAATATAGCTGAAGAGTTTTTTAATAATCCTACTGGAGCTTTAGGTACTGTAAAATGCTCCCCTTGGCAATACAAAAATAAAACATTATTAATGGGAGATGCCGCCCATGCCATTGTTCCTTTCTACGGGCAAGGGATGAATGCTTCTTTTGAAGATGTTACTGTATTTGATGCTATTTTAGATAAATATGAAGGCGATTGGGAAACCATTTTCAAAGTTTATGAAAAATCTAGAAAAGAAGATACCGATGCGATTGCAGATTTGGCGATTGATAATTATTACGAAATGAGAGATCATGTTGCAAATCCTATTTTTAAAGAAAAACGCACCCTAGAAATGGCTTTAGAAAAAACATTTCCAACCGAGTATTATTCCAAATACTCAATGGTTACTTTTAATGAAAACATAAGCTACAATGAAGCTTTACAAAAGGGACGAGCACAGGATAAAGCTATTTTAAATATGATTGCAGATAAAAAAAGTGACTTGAATAATGATTTAAAAGAACTTTTAGCAAATATAAAATCTGAAACCGAAACGATTCTAAATGAAGATAAAATTGCTAAAACACTTCAACATTAAAATCGTTTAAAAAATACAATTAGTATACTTTAATTAGAATTCTTTTTAGAATAGAGATATTAAATTATGGAAAAAATAGTAACACCAAGAGGAGCTTACCCTCATACAAAAAAAGCTGGAAATTTCATATTTGTTTCAGGTACCAGTTCTAGACGACCTGACAATTCAATTGCAGGTGTAGACATTATTGATGAAATGGGAACCAAACGTTTAAATATAGAGACCCAAACCAGAGAAGTCCTTAAAAACATTCAAAAAAACTTAGAAAAAGAAGGTGCATCTTTAAAAGATGTTGTAGATGTTACTTCTTTTTTAGTAAATATGAATGACTTTGCTGGTTACAATAAAGCGTATTCTGAGTTTTTTGATACAAACACAGGTCCTACAAGAACTACTGTTGCTGTACACCAATTGCCTCATCCAGATTTAGTTGTAGAAATTAAGGTAATGGCATATAAAAATGAACATTAAGAACTATATAAACGGTCAATTTCAAAACCCTGAAAAAGATGAATGGTTAGACAATTACTGTCCTGCAAATGGCGAAATATATGGCCAAATACCTAATTCATCAAAAACAGATGTTGAAAAAGCATACAAAGCTGCAAAGATGGCTTTCCCAACTTGGTCGCAAACCACGTTAGATAAACGCAGTCGTATTCTTATAAAAATTTCAGAATTATTAGAAACTAATTTACAACGTTTTGCAGAAGCCGAAAGTAAAGACAACGGTAAACCTGTAAGTTTAGCTAAAACAATAGACATTCCTAGAGCTGCGAGCAATTTTAGGTTTTTTGGTAATGCTATTACTCAGTTTGCTAGCGAAAGTCATGAAAGTGTTGGTCAGCAAGCCATAAATTTTACTTTAAGACAACCCATTGGTGTTGTTGGTTGTATTTCTCCTTGGAATCTTCCATTATACCTTTTTACATGGAAAATTGCACCAGCATTAGCATCAGGAAATTGTGTAGTTGCAAAACCAAGTGAAATAACACCAATGACAGCTTATTTGTTAGGAGAAATCTGCAATGAAGCTGGGCTACCAGAAGGGGTTTTAAATATTGTTCATGGTTTAGGCACCTCTACAGGTCAAGCCATTATTGAACATCCAAATATAAAAGCCATTTCTTTTACTGGTGGTACTGCTACTGGAGCGCATATTGCTAAGGTTGCGGCCCCAATGTTTAAAAAGCTTTCTTTAGAATTAGGTGGAAAAAACCCAAATATAATTTTTGCAGATTGTGATTATGAAAACATGTTAGCTACAACTGTAAATTCTTCATTTGCTAATCAAGGCCAAATATGTCTTTGTGGTAGTAGGATTTTTATAGAAGAATCTATTTACGAAAAATTTAAAACCGATTTTGTACAAAAAGTTAAATCACTTAAAGTCGGGCATCCATCTGATGATTCTACTCAAATAGGAGCTTTAGTTTCAAAACCTCATATAGAAAAAGTAAAACAGTATATACAAATTGCAAAAGAAGAAGAAGGAAAAATTCTATGTGGTGGTAATTCTATTTCAATTAAAAACTACGAAAATGGTTATTACTTAGAACCCACTGTTATTGAAGTACCAAATGATGAATGCCGTGTTAATCAAGAAGAAATTTTTGGTCCTGTGGTTACCATAATGCCATTTAAAACTGAAGAAGAGGTACTACAGATGGCTAATAAAGTAAAATATGGTTTATCAGCAACATTATGGACAAATGACCTTAAACGTACTATGCGATTAAGCAACCAATTACAAACTGGTATTGTATGGGTAAATACTTGGATGATGCGAGATTTAAGGACTCCTTTTGGAGGTATGAAAGCATCTGGAGTTGGCCGTGAAGGTGGCTTTGAAGCCTTACGTTTTTTCACAGAAGCAAAGAATGTGTGTATTAAATATTAAAAATCTAGATTAAAGTTTGTAGAAAACAGACATTAAAATAAGTCTTTTTCTCTGTTCTTTTTTCTTCTATCTCAAAAAAAAATGAATCTAAACTTAAATAATAAAAATGCTTTAGTTTGTGGAAGTACACAAGGCATAGGTAAAGCAACAGCAATTGCATTAGCTGAAGAAGGTGTTAATATAACATTGATTGCTAGAAATGAAGAGAAACTTAAACAAGTAATTGATGAGTTACCTTCTCATAGAAATCACGACTATATAGTTGCAGATTTCTCAAAACCTGAAGAGTTAGAAGCTAAAGTTTCTGAATATATTAAAACAAAAAAAGGGTTTCATATAGTAATAAACAATACTGGCGGGCCTAAAAGTAGTGCCCTATCTAGTGCTGCTCCTCAAGAATTAATTAGTGCTTTTAATATGCATGTTATTTGTAATCAAATACTACTTCAGCAAACCTTACCTTTTATGAAAAGTGAAGCATTTGGTAGAATTATAAACGTTATTTCTACCTCAGTTAAAGAGCCAATTCCTGGATTAGGCGTAAGTAATACAATAAGAAATGCGGTAGCAAATTGGAGTAAAACTTTATCTGCCGAGTTAGGCGCTTTCGGAATAACTGTTAATAATGTATTACCAGGGTTTACAGACACAGCCAGATTAGATCAAATCGTAAAAATAAAAGCAGAAAAAGCGAATACTTCTGAAGAAGAAATGATTTCTATTATGAAAGGTTATGTTCCTGCAAAACGCTTTGCAAAACCCGAAGAAACAGCAAATGCTATTACTTTTTTAGCTAGTGAAGCTGCAGCATATATTAATGGAATTAACCTTCCTGTTGATGGCGGAAGAACAAAATCTTTGTAACTTTATAATGTAAATATTTTAAACTCATGACAAAATTAGTTTCTCCATTAAATTTTAAAACTTGGATTGATGAAAACCGCCATTTACTAAAACCGCCCGTTGGTAATAAATGTGTATGGAAAGATGGTGATTTTATCGTAATGGTAGTAGGTGGTCCAAATAGCCGAAAAGATTATCATTATAATGAAACGCCAGAATTCTTCTATCAAATAGAAGGCGACATGGTCCTAAAAATTATAGATAATGGTACACCTAAAGATGTACATATAAAAGAAGGTGACATTTATTTGCTACCGCCAAAGGTTCCTCATTCTCCGCAACGTAATGCTAATACAGTTGGCCTAGTAATAGAATATAAGCGCCCCGAAGGCATGAAAGATGCTTTATTATGGTTTTGCGAAAACTGTACTACCAAATTGTATGAAGAAGATTTTACTGTTAAAAACATCGAAACAGATATGCCTATAATTTTTGATAACTATTACAGTAATGAGCATAAACGGACCTGCCCGAATTGCAGTGAAGTAATGCAACCTCCAACAAAAGTTAAAATTGAATAACATTAAAATAATATGCATATTGAGTGCTCCGATAATTATCTGGATAAAATATTTTT
>JAHDGB010000002.1 GCA_020627885.1 Flavobacteriaceae bacterium
ACAGTAGTAGTCCAAATTCACGAATTTGGACAACAGTAAAAATGAGTTTAAACGTGATAAAATAAGGATTCTTTAAAAAATCATGCTTTTTATTATCACTATTTGTAATTAAGACTTAAAAGGGTAATAATTTAAAAAAATTGTAGTGTTTTTGCCAATATTATTTTCATTCTCAAAAACAACAACATTCCCATTTAAATTGGCTTCAATTAAATAATAACTTCCTTTAAAATAAGATTGTATAATTGTGGCTTCTAGATGAGATTGTGTAACCACTTTTAATTGATTAGCATAAACAATTTCATTATTTATGCTATTAAATTCTCCAAAAAAAGAGGCCACTAAAGATGTTTTTGGATTGCTATATAATTCTTCTGGCGAATTATTTGCAGCTATAGTAGTATTATTTAAAACAATCATCCTATCTGCGTAACCTAAAACATCTTCTTTATCGTGAGTGGCTACAATACAGGTAATGTTTTTTTCCTTTAAATACCTAAACACACTTCTTCTTAACGATTGTTTTTTAAAATTATCGATATGACTAAACGGCTCATCTAACAAAAGAATTTCGGGTTCTTTAGCCAGGGCCCTAGCCAATGCTACACGTTGTTTTTGGCCGCCAGAAAGCAATTTCACTTTCGTTTTAGATAATGCTTGTAATTCGACAACTTTTAATAACTCGGCAACCCGCTCATTTTTTTCGCTAGGGTAAAAATTAGATAAAAACTGGCCTATATTCTCTTTAACAGAAATAAAGGGATCTAATTCAAATTCTTGCGCCACATATTTCATAAAATCGTAGCCAATAACCAAATTAAATTTGGGGCCTAATATCTCTTTATCCTTCCAAAAAATTTGACCTTCATTTAAATCATACTCGCCACGAATTAATTTTAACAAAGTGCTTTTCCCAGAACCACTTTCTCCTATAATTGACACATGTTCTCCTCGTTTTGCGTTAAAAGAAAGAGTACTTAAAACGGAAGTTTTAGTGTAATTAAAAGAAATGTTTTTTACCTGAAGCATTTTTTATCGAAACCTCTTATGGTTATTAAGCTTATATTATGAACTCCTTTAACGTTTTATGACTTATGTAATAGGGTTTAGCCGCGTTCTAACGATTAAGATATCTACTATACTAATTTAGCTTTTATTTTGTTTTACTTGGCAATACATCGAACCCCATATTATACAATGTAAAACCAAAAATATCTGCGTGCTGTTCTATAATTTTACTTACTGGTGTACCTGCTCCGTGGCCAGCATCTGTTTCGACACGAATTAGAGTTGGGTTATTTCCAGATTGTTTGTCTTGTAATTCTGCTGCAAATTTAAAGCTATGGGCTGGTACAACACGATCGTCATGATCGCCAGTAGAAATTAGAGTAGCAGGATAATTTATATTCTGTTTCACATTATGAACCGGAGAATAGCCTTTAAGGTATTTAAACATTTCTTCATTATCTTCAGCCGTTCCGTAATCGTAAGCCCATCCTGCTCCTGCTGTAAAAGTATGGTAACGTAACATGTCTAAAACACCAACTGCTGGCAATGCTACCTTCATTAAATCGGGACGCTGTGTCATAGTAGCACCAACAAGTAACCCTCCATTAGAACGCCCACTAATTGCTAAATAATTAGAAGAGGTATAGTTGTTTGCAATAAGATACTCAGCTGCTGCAATAAAATCATCAAAAACATTTTGCTTTTTAAGTTTAATGCCTGCTTTATGCCATGCTTTTCCATATTCGCCTCCACCTCTTAAATTTGCAACGGCATAAATACCTCCTTGTTCCATCCATACTACATTTGCCACATTAAAAGTTGGCATTAAGCTAATATTAAAACCTCCATAGCCATAAAGGATTGTTGGGTTTTTCCCATTAAGGTTTATGCCTTTCTTATAGGTAATAATCATGGGTATTTTTGTACCGTCTTTAGAGTTATAAAATACTTGTTTGCTTTCGTAATCTTCTGTATTAAAGTCTATATTTGGTTTACGATATAATTCTGATGTTCCATTTTCAATATTATATTTATAAATACTCCCAGGAATAATATAATTACTGAAAGAATAATACAATTCTGAATCTTCTTTTTTGCTTTTAAACCCATTAACTGTTCCTACACCTGGTAATTTTACCGCTCTAATTAATTTACCATCATAACTATACTGAAATATTTTAGAAACGGCATCGACCATATACTCTGTAAAAAAAGACCCACCACCAATAGAAGGGCTTAGTACATGTTTTGTTTCTGAAATAAAATCTACCCAATATTTTGGTGTTGGGTTTGCAGCATCGACTGTTACTATTTTTTTATTAGGAGCATTTAAATTAGTTACTAAAAATAATTTACTCCCTACATTTTCTATAATATAAGTGTCGCTATTAGTATCTCCTAGAATTTCTACAAGTTTAGAATTTGGCTTAGTTAAATCTTTTATATACAATTTATTTCCTGAAGTTGACGTACTGGCAGAAATAATTAAATACCGATTATCTTCAGTAACTTTACCATAAACATAACGGTGTTTTTCTGAAGGAATACCTCCATAAACCAATTTGTCTTTTTTCTGTGCTGTTCCTAGTTTATGATAGTATACTTTATGTTGATCGGTTTTTGCAGATAAATCGCTGCCTTTAGGCTTATCGTAACTAGAATAATAAAACCCTTCGTTTTTATACCATGAAATGCCACTAAATTTAATGTCGACTAATGTATCTTCAACAATTTTAGCTGTTTCCGTATTCATAATTAAAACTTTTCGCCAATCGCTACCACCTTCTGAAATACTATAAGCTAGCATTTTTCCATTTTTTGAAAAACGGGTGCTTCCAAGTGAAGTCGTACCATCTTTACTAAACGTATTAGGATCTAAAAATACTGTTGCTGTTTTTGGGTCGGCTTCTGTTTTATAACGATAAAGGATATACTGGTTTTGCAAGCCATCATTTTTATAAAAATAGGTGTAATCGCCTTCTTTAAATGGAGCACCAACTTTTTCGTAATTCCATAATTTCGATAAACGTTCTTTAAGCTCTTTTCTATATGGAATATTGTTTAAATAATTAAAAGTCGTTTCATTTTGGGCCTTAACCCATGCTTCGGTATCTGTACTTCTATCGTCCTCTAACCAACGATAGGGGTCTTTTACTTCTGTTCCAAAATAACTTGTAATTGTATTCCCTTTTTTTGTGTCAGAATAATTTACTGCAACTTTACAAGACATAACTAGTGATAATATTAATAAGCAAAATGCTATTTTTTTCATAATTAGTTTTATTTCAGCCCTAAAAGTATAAAAAAAGCTTATGTTATATATTAACATAAGCCTTTAATTTTAAAGTAAAACCTTTTCAATATTCTAATAGAAATTTAGACTATTAACTAATTATATGTCTTGCTTTTAGCAGGTTTTCTTTTACTAAATATTCTGCTATTTGAACCGTATTTGTCGCAGCTCCTTTACGGAGGTTATCACTTACCACCCATAAATTTAAGGTATTAGGTTGTGATCCATCCCTACGGATACGACCAACAAAAACATCGTCTTTACCGTTTGCATATAAAGGCATTGGATAGGTATTAACATCGGTATTATCCTGAACTACTACGCCATCGGTTTCATTTAATAATTGACGCACTTGAGTTAAATCGAAATCATTTTCGAATTCAACATTTACGGCTTCGCTATGCCCACCGGAAGTAGGTATTCTTACTGCTGTTGCTGTTATTGCTATAGTTTTGTCATTAAGAATTTTTTGTGTTTCGCGAACCAATTTCATTTCTTCTTTGGTATAACCGTTTTCCTCAAAAATGTCGCAATGAGGAATCGCATTTTTATGTATAGGATAATGGTAAGCCATTTCACCTTTAATTCCTGCCATTTCATTTTCTAACTGCTGTACCGCTTTTACGCCAGTTCCAGATATAGACTGGTAGGTAGACACAACAATACGTTTAATTTTATAAGCTTTATGAAGTGGTGCTAAGGCCATAACCATCTGAATAGTTGAACAATTTGGATTAGCAATAATCTTATCGCTTTCTGTTAATTCAGACGCATTAATTTCTGGAACAATTAACTTTTTGTTTTCGTCCATTCTCCATGCTGAAGAATTATCAATTACAGTGGTACCAACCTCAGCAAATTTTGGAGCCCATTCTAACGAAGTATTTCCGCCTGCTGAAAATAAAGCTATATCTGGTTTTGCTGCAACTGCATCTGCTAAACTTATTATGGTATAGTCTTGGTTTTTAAACGTTATTTTTTTGCCTACAGAGCGCTCTGAAGCAACAGGAATTAATTCGGTTACTGGAAAATTACGTTCTTCAAGTACAGTTCTCATTACATCGCCTACCATGCCTGTGGCGCCTACAACAGCTACTTTCATTATCTATCTTATATTTATTTATGTTAATCAATTATCGTATATGCACTAAACACTTGTTTAGTATTACAAAATTAGACATTTAAACCAAAAAAAGACTTCAAATTTCTAAAAATGAGGTCTTTTAACAAAAAAGCGCTTTGCCTTTACGATTTTGTATTAGAGGTGGTTTAAACTTTTTTGATTCTAGCGAAAAATAGTAATTTTTTGATCAATTGAAGTGTTTTTTGCACTTCATAGAAGCGCTACGAAGTAAGAAAAAGACGAAAATTGAGTGAAAAAAGACATTTTTATAGCGAATTGAAAAAAGTTTAAATCACTTCTTATATAAAAAAACCGGCCTTGATACTCAAAACCGGTTTTTATACTTTTAAATTGGTCTTACTTTTTTAGAGCGTCTCTAATTTCCATAAGAAGTTCGTTATCTGTTGGTCCTGCTGGTGGTGCATCTGGAGCTGGTTTTTTCATTTTGTTGTATGCTTTTACAATCATAAACATTACAAAACCTACAATTAGTAAGTTAATAATAGTATTAATCCAACTTCCCCACATAATTGCATTTTCAGGTGAGGTTACTTTTCCTGCTGCATCTACAACTGCTTCATCTAAAACAATTTTTTTATCTGCGAAATCTATTCCACCAGAAAAATGGCCAACAAATGGCATAACAATATTGTTTACAAATCCGGTGACAACTGCTCCAATGGCACCAGCCATAATTACAGCGACAGCAAACTCAACAACGTTTCCTGTCATAATAAAATCCTTAAATTCTTTTAACATGTTTTTAAATTTAATTAGTTAATGATTAATTAATGTACTCACAATGTACTTAATTTATTTTAACATGCTTTAACAATTTTTGCAAAATAAATAGAAATTACCGATAAAACACTCGTTTTATTCGCCGAGATACTGAGGTGAGTAACTCATAAGAAATAGACTGTATGGTTTGTGCTAAATCTTCGGCAGTAAATTCTTTATCAAAAAGAATAACCTCATCTCCTTCTTTACAGTTTATATTGGAAACATCTACCATAATCATATCCATACAAACATTACCTATAATTGGTGCTTTTTTAGAATTAATAACAACATAGCCATTACCATTACCATAGTTTCTACTAATGCCATCGGCATGACCTATAGGAAGGGTTGCTGTTGTTGTTGTTTTAGAAGCGATATAAGCACGATTATAACCTAAACTCTCTCCTTTATTAATAGTATGAATTTGAGAAATGACCGTTTTTAAAGTAGCAATCGGTTTTAGTTGCTTATTTATTTGAGGATCGTTACCATATCCATACAAACCTATACCACTTCTTACCATATTGAAATGTGCTTCAGGGTAATTTATAATACCTGAGGTATTACATTGGTGCAATACCGGGGTATAGCCTAACTGTTTTATAAATGTAGTGGTAACCGTTTTAAAAATATTAATTTGATCTTTAGTAAATGCCACTTCATTTAAATCTTCACTTGCTGCTAAATGAGAGAAAAGTGATTTTACTTTTAATGTTTTTGTTAATTTTAGTTTCTCTAAAATAGATGCTATTTCTGATGCATCGAAACCTAATCGGTTTAGCCCAGTATTAAATTTTATATGAATTGGATAGTCTAATTGTTTATTTTTTTTTGAAGCGCTAATAAAATAATTTAGCGTACGAAGAGAATAAATACTAGGCTCTAAATTGTATTTAATGGCCAAATCAAAGTTTATGGGTTGCGGGTGTAATATTAAAATTGGTAAAGTAATTCCTGCGTTTCTTAATGCCACTCCTTCATAAACATAAGCTACTGCAAAACAATCAACTTTTAAGCCTTGTAAATATTTTGCAATAACCTCTGCATCACCACCATAAGCAAAGGCTTTAACAACAGCTAAAAGTTTAGTGTTATTACTAAGTTTAGATTTAATAAACTTAAAATTATGTTTTAAAGCTTTTAAATCTATTTCAAGAATAGTTTCTTGTACTTCAGACATCTTTTTTATTCGGTTTTGAGAGATCTCTTGCATCACTCACCTTCATCTGTTTTATTTTTTCAGGCATTGTAGCTTTATAATATGCTGCACGGCTAAGCGGTTCATAATTTTCTGTTTCTCCTAATAAAACAAGGTCTTCATTTTTCGATTTTCTATAACTAAACTGTGCTAAATTTCCTGTTCGGGTACAAACAGCATGAACTTTAGTAACATACTCGGCCGTAGCCATTAGGTTTGGCATTGGCCCAAAAGGTTTTCCTTTAAAATCCATATCTAACCCTGCTACAATTACACGAATGCCTTTGTTTGCTAAATCGTTGCAAACACGAACAATTTCATCATCAAAAAATTGTGCTTCGTCAATACCTACAACGTCACAACCATCTGCTAAAATAGGAATATTTACTGAAGCTGGTACTGGCGTAGAGCGAATTTCGTTTGCATCATGTGAAATTACCATTTCATTATCATAACGCACATCGATAGCGGGTTTAAAAATTTCTACTTTCTGTTTTGCAAACCGCGCACGCTTTAACCTTCGAATCAATTCTTCTGTTTTTCCAGAGAACATGGATCCGCATATCACTTCAATCCAACCAAATTGTTCTTTTTGATTTACTGTATTTTCAAGAAACATTTCGTAATTTTAGCACTAAATTGATTAAAATACCAATAAAAATAAAACGTTAATGCAATTAATTGTTCTTTTTTCGTTCTATTCATAGAGGTAAAATGTCATTTCGATAAAGGTGGCTCAAATTTATAAAAAAACAAAAGCCTACAATGTTTAAATACAAAAATTAAATTTAATATGAAGAAGAAGTTAGAATCAGAATTAATGAGTATTGCACATAAGATTCTAAAATTGAGAGGAAAGGAAGATGTTAATAAAATGCATAAAGAAGTTTCTATTTTATACGAAAAACTGACCGTATTAAAATTTGCTCAAGAAAATTTCGAAGAAGATTTACCCAAAATAGGAAATGGATCCTCTTTTTTTGGAATGCTAGACACTGCTTTTAATAATAAAGTGACTGACTCAATAGAGGTTGAAGACAAGGTTTATGTTAACCTGGACGATTCTGAAGATGATGCTATAATGGAACCTGTTATGGAAAAAATTAAAGACATTGTTGCTCAAATGCCCCAAGAAACTCAACAAGTAGATGCTTTAATAGAAGCTGTTACCAATGATAATAGCCCGCAATTACATAAAAATGATTTAGAAGACATAACTGCCGATTTTAAAGATATTCCTGTTTTTGATAAAGTGAAAAAAACCGATACTTTTATAAAAGAAAAAGACGATAAAAAATCATTAAATGATAAACTTAAATCTGGAGGCTTAAATATAGGGCTAAATGATAAATTAGCATTTATAAAGCATTTGTTTAATGGTGAAAGTGGCGATTATGATCGGGTCATATCTCAATTAAATACTGTTAACTCCTTTACTGAAGCACAGCGTTTTATTACAGATATGGTTAAGCCAGATTATAATAAATGGGAAGACAAAGAAGAATACGAAGAACGCTTTATGCAAATTATAGAAGCAAAATTTGATTAATAATTACCATCTGAAGTTTTTAGGTATAAAAACGATATACGATAACTTAAATATACTTTTAATGCTACTTATTAGGAAAAAAGAAAAAGTTAATGGGTAAGCTTTATATTGTTCCTACTCCTATAGGAAACCTAGAAGACATCACTTATAGAGCAATTACTGTTCTTAAAGCAGTAGATTTAATTTTAGCTGAAGATACTCGTACTTCAGGTAAATTACTAAAACATTATCAAATTACTACTAATATGCAAAGTCACCATATGCATAATGAGCATAAAACGGTAACTCATATAATACGGCGGCTAAAAAATGGAGAAACTATAGCCCTAATTAGTGATGCAGGCACACCAGCAATTTCAGACCCAGGGTTCTTATTAACTAGAGCTTGTGTAGAAAATAATATTGAAGTAAACTGCTTACCAGGCGCAACTGCCTTTGTACCCGCATTAGTAAATAGTGGTTTCCCTAACGATAAATTTGTATTCGAAGGTTTTTTGCCTGTAAAAAAAGGAAGACAAACCCGCTTAAAAATATTAGCCGAAGAAACTCGAACGATAATTTTTTACGAATCGCCTCATAAGCTTATAAAAACATTGAGTCATTTTTGTGACTATTTTGGTGAAGAGCGCCCTGTTTCTGTATCTAGAGAACTTACTAAATTATACGAAGAAACTATTAGAGGTTCTGCAAAAACTGTTTTAGAGCATTATGCTAATAAACCTCCTAAAGGTGAGATCGTAATTGTGGTTGGAGGGAAAATAAACAATAAAAAAACGGTTAGTACCAATTAAGCATTTTTAGTCTTTAAGACATGGAATCCCTTTTAAATAAAATAAGAACATGCAGCATTTGTAAAAGCCATTTACCGTTAGGACCAAGGCCTGTAATTTCAATGCATAAAGATTCTAAAATTGTAATAATTGGCCAAGCGCCAGGAACAAAAGTGCATGCCTCAGGAATTCCTTGGGACGATGTTAGTGGGAGGCAATTGCGAAAATGGCTAGGCGTTACAGATACGGTTTTTTATGACGAAACAAAGTTTGCTATTATGCCTATGGGGTTTTGTTATCCTGGCAAAGGAAAAACTGGCGATTTACCCCCCAGACCCGAATGTGCTCCAGAATGGCATGAGCTTTTATTAAAGCAAATGCCAAATATAGAACTCATAATATTAATAGGGTTATACGCCCAAAAATATTACTTAAAACAAGAGGCTAAAAAGACACTTACTGAAACAGTTAGCAGCTATAAAACCTATTTACCAAAGTACTTTACACTCCCCCACCCATCGCCCAGAAATCGATTTTGGCTAACCAAAAATCCTTGGTTTGAAAAACTGGTTTTACCCGAACTAAAACTCAAAATTGCCGCTTTTTTAAAATGATAGTCCGAACGATATTATTTGCTTTTAGACTAAAAAACATATTTATTTGCAAAGCTATCTTTAACTAAGATTTTACCCCAAACCTAAAACTAAATGAAAAAACTAACCTACCTATTCGTTGTTTCTTTCCTAGTATTTTATTGTAGGGAAGACAATGAAACCACTACTAATAATTATAGTACAGATAGTTCAACAGATGAGAAGTTACTTGTTAAAAAAATAGTCGAAACGTATTCGGGAGGAGAACATATTATAAATTTCACTTACGATGGTAATAAATTAATTAAAATAACTGTAGATAGCGATATCGTTAATGATAGTAGCATTTTAACTTATGATGAAAATGACCTGCTAGTAAACATTTATGAACAAACTGGTAATCTTCCAACGGATAATAATAATGTTATTATAAATACCTCTTTTAATTATAACTTTAATAACGAATTAGTATCGTATACCGAACAATACGACGGTTGGCCCTATGCAATAAGACATGATGTGTCATACAATGAAAACAACGATTTAATAATAAAGTATTATAAAGAAGTGCCAAATAATACTCCAACATATGAAGGGGAAGTTGGGCATTCTTATGAAAATAAAAACAGGATTCGCGAAGACTACGACAACAACAGTATATACATTAGTTATAATTACGACAATAGTAATGGTTTATTTAAAAATATACATGCCATTGAAGTGCTAAGAACACTAGATGAAATGTTATTAAATGAAATAGATTTTAATACAGGTGAAAACAATCCTACAAATATTTATGAAGAAGATGGTGTTAATGATTATCATTTTGAGTACGAATACACATACAATGATAAGAACTATCCTATAAAAGCTATTTTTAAAGAAAATGGTGTTGTAGACTCTACTATTGAATACTTTTATGAGTAAAAACTAAATATAACAAAAAACACCTCATAGCATTTTAAAGCCTATGAGGCATTTTTTAATTATAAATTCACAGCTCTAAAATCGTATCAATCGGAGATTACACGTGTTTTCCAACTTCAAAACCATGTTTTCCAAGGTATTGATTTCCACTATCAACAGCATCATTCTCTAGAGTAGTACCCATAGAATCGTTCCAACGATTAAGGTAACCAAATAGAGAAATAACTCCAAGCATTTCTACAATTTCACCATCATTCCAATGCTCATGTAAACGCTTTTGAATCGTTTCATCTACAGCATTAGGGATTAAAGAAGCCGCTAAAGAGAAATCTAAAGCTGCACGTTCTGCCTCACTAAATGCTTGATGTGTTCTATATTCCCAAATATTATCTAATTGTTCTTGTTCTGCTCCATAACGTTCGGCTGCACGAATAGCATGGGCTTGGCAATAACGACAGCCAGTAGCATTACTGCTTACCCAAGCAATCATACGTTTTAAAGCAGAAGTAACACGGCCTTCATTGGCCATTACTGCTTTGTTTAAATTAATAAAAGCTTTGCTAATCGCAGGGCGGTGTTGCATCGTTAAAACTGAATTTGGACAAAACCCTAATGTTTCATTAAAGAATGCCGCTAATTCTTTAGTTTCCGTATCGTGATTTGCAGATAATGGTGTTACTAAAGGCATATTGATTTGATTTTTATATAGTATTTTTGAATTATGAAATATAGAAAAAACTAAGCATTATGTCGCATAAAACAATAACAGTTTGGAAAGAAAATTTAATTTTTGAAAGTGATAACCCTAATGGATATACATTCCATGTTGGTCAATCGTCTGAAAAAGACGAAATAGTTAAGCCATTAGGACCTAAAGCTTTAATGTTATCGTCTTTAGCTGGGTGCTCTGGCTTAGATGTTGTCTCTATTTTAGAAAAGATGAAATCTAAAGTAAGCGATATTAAAATAGAAACTACTGGAGAATTAACAGACGAGCACCCTAAAACATACCATACTGTAACTGTAAATTATCATTTTTATGGCCCAAACTTAGAAGAAGATAAAATAAATAAAGCCGTAAAACTTTCGGTAGATAAATACTGCGGTGTCATGGAAATGTTTAGGCAATTTGCCGTAGTAAAAACTACAGTACATTTTCATAATGAATAACCTAGAACGTACTGTGAAAAATTATGAATCTTGAGCATACTAAACAAGCAATTTCTACTCCCTTGAAAAATAAAAACAAGCAAACTCGTTGGCTAATAAAACCTCAGCCTGAACGCTCTAAAGTAGAAGCTTTGTCTAAAGTGCTTAATACCGATTTTACTGTTTCATCACTTTTAGTGCAACGTGGTATTGAAACTTACGATGTCGCTAAAACTTTTTTTAGACCACAGTTAAGCGATTTACACGATCCGTTTTTAATGAAGGATATGGAAAAAGCTGTGGTTAGAATAGAGCAGGCCATTACTAATAACGAAAACATATTGGTCTATGGCGATTATGATGTAGATGGCACAACCTCTGTAGCGCTTATGTCGTCGTATTTAAAAACAATTCATCCAAATATTGCAACCTATATCCCGGATCGTTACGACGAAGGCTATGGGGTGTCATACAAAGGAATAGACTTTGCTTCAGATAATGACTTTTCTTTAATAATTACATTAGACTGTGGCATAAAAGCAATCGATAAAGTGGCTTATGCTAAAGAAAAAGGGATCGATTTTATTATTTGTGATCATCACAGACCAGGAAGTAAAATACCTGAAGCCATTGCCATTTTAGACCCTAAACAGAATGATTGTTATTATCCTTATAATGAATTATGTGGTTGTGGCGTCGGTTTTAAACTTATTCAAGCTTTAGCCTCTAGAAAAGGGCAAACCATTAACGACCTTATTCCTTATTTAGATTTAGTTGCTACAGCTATAGGTGCAGATATTGTCCCTGTTACTGGCGAAAATAGAATTTTAGCATATTATGGATTACAAGTTATTAATAAAAACCCTAGAGCTGGGTTTAAAGCTATTATAAATCAGATAAAAAAAGAAACCCTAACAATTACTGATGTTGTGTTTATTATTGCACCAAGAATAAATGCTGCCGGACGAATGAAACACGGACAATATGCTGTAGACTTATTAACCGAAACTAACATAGCACATTCTGAATCTATTGCTAAAGAAATAGAAACATTTAATACGAGTCGTAGAGATACAGATAAACAAATAACACAAGAAGCATTACAACAAATAAAAGACAAAAATGAAGAACACTGCTTTACCACTGTGGTTTATAACCAAAATTGGCACAAGGGCGTAATTGGTATTGTAGCCTCTAGGTTAATTGAAACATATTATAGGCCCACATTAGTATTTACAAAAAGTGGTGATAAATTAGCTGCATCTGCACGCTCTGTAACTGGGTTTGATGTATATAATGCAATTGAAGCTTGCAGCGAATATATCGAACAATTTGGGGGGCATAAATATGCCGCCGGTTTAACACTAAAGGAAGAAAACTACAATGCGTTTAAAGCTAAATTTGAAGAAGTGGTTTCTAACACTATTAAAGAACACCAATTAACTCCTGAAATTAACATAGACCAACAAATTGAGCTTAATGTAATAGACAATAAATTGATGAGGGTTATAAAACAATTTGCGCCCTTTGGTCCAGAAAACAGAGCTCCTGTTTTTATGACAGAAGGGTTAAAAGATACTGGTTATGGTAAATGTGTAGGAGAAGATAAAAGTCATTTAAGAATTACTGTAACCCAAAACGAACCTCAAAAATTAGTTTGCATAGGTTTTGGTCTAGGAAAAAAACTCGACTTAATAACTAATAAAAAACCATTTAAAGCCGTTTATGCTATTGATGAAAATGAATGGCAGGGAAAAGTAAGCTTACAATTAAAACTTAAAGACATTAAAGAGTTATAACTGTTTTTGATGAAAAAGTAATATGACTAAAAACGACCCATACGCAGCATTACGATTTAAAGAATTTAATGTTTTTTTATTAATGCGTTTTATATTAGTTTTTGCTTGGTCTATGCAGTTTATCGTTATTGAATGGCAAGTGTATAGCCTTACAAAAAACCCTTTGTCGTTGGGGTTTATTGGGCTTATGGAAATTATCCCTGCTCTTAGTATGGCTTTATTTGCAGGACATATTGTAGATCAAAAAGAAAAACGAAATTTATTAGCGTTATGTATTGCTGCGTTTTCATTAATTAGTTTGGGTCTATTTCTATTAACATGGCCAGAAATTATTAAAGATTGGTCTACTAATACGGTTTTATATTTCATATATGCACTCGTATTTTTTGGTGGGTTTTTAAGATCATTTTTTGGTCCAACCATATTCTCTTTAATTGCTTTAATTGTTCCTAAAAAAGCGTATCCTAATGCTGCAACATGGAGCAGCTCTACTTGGCAAATGGCTTCGGTTTTAGGGCCAGCAATAGCAGGGTTTTTAATATACAAAATAGGTGTGCACTGGGCGCTTTGTTTGGTTTTTTGCTTGGTAATGGTATCGTTGTTTTTTGTTTTTCAGATTAAACGAAAACCAATACTTAACCCAAAAATTGGAGAACCTGTTATGCAAAGTTTAAAGAAAGGCATTAAGTTTGTATATAAAACCAAAGCTATTTTAGGCGCTTTAACTTTAGATATGATTGCTGTACTTTTTGGAGGGGCAATAGCCTTACTTCCAATTTTTGCTCAAGATATTTTAAAAGTTGGCCCTGAGGGGTTTGGAATACTTCGTGCCGCACCTGCAGTAGGTGCATTTATTACCATGTTAATTACGGCCTATATTCCTATTAGTAAAAATGCAGGAAAGAAGTTATTAGCTTCAATTTTTGGTTTCGGAATTTGCATTATAGTATTTGGATTGTCTTCAGTTTTCTGGATATCTGTTTTAGCTTTATTTTTTAGTGGGGTAACAGATGGTGTTTCAATGGTTATTAGGCAGACTATTCTTCAATTAAAAACTCCAGACGAAATGAGAGGAAGAGTAGCTTCGGTAAATTCTATGTTTGTAGGATCTTCAAATGAATTAGGAGCATTCGAAAGTGGGGTAACAGCAAAGTTAATGGGTACAGTAACTGCAGTTGTTTTTGGAGGAACAATGACATTAATTACCGTTATTACTACTGGTCTGGTATTACCTTCATTTAGAAAATTAGATTTGACCGCCGATTTAGATAAAAATAAAGGGTAAAAGGGATAATATTGACCGCATTTTTTATAATTTTAAAAATAATTTACACTCAAAAAAATAATATAAATGAAGAAAATTCTAATTAGTGTATCTATTATTATAATTGCTCTAATTGCTTTTGGAAAATACCAGCAATACAAACGATTTAATTCTACTGAAACAAAATATGTTGTAAGCAAAAGCGCTGATATAAATTACCATAATCAAGAAATGGTAATGAATTATTATGATGCAGTAGAAGCATTAAATACTTATGTTTCTACACAATGGAATGCCAATGAAATAGATGTTATAAAACCAACAGAAGATGACGGATTTACAAGAATGAAAGTAGCAGAATATGCTCGTAAATTAGCTACAGTAAAATATTATGAAACGTTGTTGAAGCAGTCGAAATTATTGAAAAAAAATGGGCTCTCAAATGAAGAAATTAAATTTATAGAACAGAAAGGAATTACATTTGAGGCGTATCAAAAAACATTAAAAAAAAATAAGATTAAAAGTTTGTTTAACCCATCCCAAAGTATAGGATTAGGAGAGAAGAGTGCTTTTATTTATGAAGTGCAAAAATTATTAATTAAAAAGGGTTATAACATTCCTTTAGATGGTGTTTTTGAAAAAATAACTTCAGAAGCTGTGAAAGATTTTGAAGAAAAAAATAAATTATATGCAGATGGTGTACTGGATATTTTTACTTTGGATTTCCTATTACAGGATAGTTAACATTTTGTTTCAAGAATGCAGAGTCCGCATAAAAGAACTTGTGGTAGGATATAAGGTTTATTTAAAAATATTTAAGCGTCATGATTTCTCCATCGAAAACCCCATAGGTATAATGGGTAATCCAATCGCCAAGGTTTATATATTTTGAACCATCCTTTAAATTAATATCAAGAGGTAAATGTCTATGACCGAAAATAAAAAAATCGCGATGTTTTTCTTCTAATTTTCGCTTACAGTACACGACCAGCCATTCGTTATCTTCTCCTAAAAACTTAGCGTCTTCATCACCAGATATAAGCTTGTTTTTTACAGAAAAATAATGTCCTAAACGCATGCCAAAATCTGGATGCAAAACACGTTTAAATAACCATTTAGCTATAGGGTTAGTAAACACTTTTTTCATTCTTTTGTATCCTTTATCATAAGGGCCTAAACCATCGCCATGACCAATGAAAAAGGTTTTATTATTAAATGTAAATTCTTTAGGTTTATGGTACACTGGGATGTTAAGTTCTTCTTCAAAATAACCATTCATCCATAAATCATGATTTCCAACAAAATAGTAGATAAGGATTCCTGAATCGCTGATTTCGGCTAATTTTCCTAAAGTACGAGTAAACCCTTTTGGAATAACTCTTTTGTATTCCATCCAAAAATCAAATAAATCGCCTAACAAAAAAAGAGCAAAAGCATCTTCTTTAATTTCATCTAACCAAGCAACAAATTTTTTTTCGCGTGGAAGAGACTCGGCTTTAGTAGGCGCACCTAAATGATTATCTGATGCGAAATATATTTTCTTTCCTTTTGGAATTTGCATATGGTAAATATAAATAATTCTTATATAGGCAAAAAAAGAATGTAGTTGCCTTAATGCCGCTATTTAAACATTATCACTTGCAAACCATTCTGCAAATGAAGTCGCCGTTTCTTGTAGTTTTAAAGAATGTAGTTTAATTGCTCCTGGTAATCGCTTTTTTATTTTTTCAGCAAAATCTACAACCATCATTTCGCTAGTTGGCTGATAATCTACCAACAAAACATTGTGACCTCGTTCTTGTAATTCTTTCGCTAGTTCTATATGTGGTGTATTTTTATTAAAAACCGTGGCATGATCAAAGACATTTACAATTTCTTCTTTTACGATTTTTTTAAGATCGCTAAAATCAATAACCATTCCATATTTAACATTTTCCGTATCCCTAATAGGAGTTCCTATAACAGTAACATTTAAACGATAGCTATGACCATGCACATTTTTACATTTTCCATCATAACCATAAAGTGCATGACCGGTTTCGAAAGAGAATTGTTTTGTAATGCGAATATTACTCATCGTTTACGCTTAATACGATTATAAAAATATACAATAATTAGCACTAAACCCAAAATAAGGAATAGGCCATTGCCTCCTAAAAAATTTAAAATATCCATACTTATTGTACTATTTAAGATTGTAAAGTTAGGTGTTTTGAGAGCGGTGTAAAAATTCTTTCCTAAATTTTATAATTAAAGGAAACCCTCTAGCAATAATCCATAAGGTAAAAGCTATGAAAATAGCATACAATTTAAAATTTAGAGCATCTAAAATATAAAGCGTTGGGATAAATATTAAAATTGTAGATAACAGCAGTAAATTTCTAAGGTCTTTCATTTTCCCCAAACCTTTGTACATTCCATCAAAAATAAAAGCTAAAGCACAAAGGGGTTGCATTGCTAATATTAACCAAAAAACACTATAAAATTTACCCAGAACAGCTGTGTCTTGGGTAAAAATTCTTCCAATAGGATAATAAAATATGCCCCCAATAATCGCTACTAAAAAACCAATAAAAATACCGTATTTAATGAGTTTATTACTTAATGCAATTAAAGATTTATAATCTTTTGCTCCCAATAGTTTTCCTGATAAAATATTTCCAGCACTAGCATATCCATCAATTATGAAAGCTCCTAAAAACCATAAATTTATACCTATGGTATAGGCTGCAATATACTCTTTACCATAAGCAGTGGCAAATGACGTTGCAAAATACAATGCCGTATTTAAAGCTAATGTTCTAACAATTAAATTTCCTATCATTATCAAAAACCGTTTTATTTCTGAGTTAAAAGGAAGACTTACAACTAAAGAAATACTCGTCTTTGTAAGTAATAAGTATGCAGAACATATAGCCATTATTAATTGAGCAATTACACTTGCATATGCAGCGCCTTGAATATGCATAGCAGGAATATAATTAGAAACCCCATAAACAAAAGCGATATCTAAAACAATATTTAATAACGAGCCAATAATGGCTATTAACATGGGGTAATAAGTATTTTGTAACCCTCTAAAAGTTCCAAATACAGCAATAGTAAATAACGTAAAAGGAAAACCAAACACTCTAATCTCGTAATAATCTACACAGTATTGCAAAATTACACCACTAGCATTGTATAGTTTAAAAATAAACTCAGACAAAGGGTAAGTTATTCCAATTATTAAGAAGCTTAATAAACTAATTATTAAAATGGCTTGAGCTGGAAGTGTTTTAATAGCCTGAATGTTATTGGCTCCTACATATTGAGATACTATAGATGAAATTGCACTTCTAGTTTGTCCAAACACCCATATAAGCATAGACATAAATGTCGTAACTATTCCTACTGCTGCTAATGTTTCGGTGGGGTTTAAATTTACATTACCAACAATAGCAGCATCGGTTAAAGATAGAATAGGTTCAGATATCCCAGATATTAAAGCTGGAATAGCTAATTTGTTTATGGATTTTAAATTTAAGCTTTTAGTCACGTTACTTTAAGATATTAATAAATAAAGGTCTATTATTTAAAAACATGTTTATAGATTGCTAAGGTCGTAAAACTTTTTAGACATCATATACTGTTAAAGCAAGTCTAATTTTATAGAAGCATAGTAAATATCTATAACTTAATTTATGCAAAAATAGTAGCAAAAAATTATACATTATATTTATTTTTGCATATCTAAAATAGAAGAAGCATTGTCTAAACTTCTATTTTTAAAATCATTAATTATTTTTATTTTTCTCAATATGAAATCAATTCTTGTTCCTGTAGGCTCTTCTAAAAACGCACAAAGTCATTTACAATATGCCATAGATTTTGCGAAAGAGTTTGGCGCAAAAGTTTATGTAATACAAGTTTATAATGTGTATACTAAAGCGGGTACAATGATAAAAATAGATCCGATTTTAGAGCGAGAAAGTTTAGATTTTTTAAACAGCCATGTGTCTAAAGTTGATAAAAAAGGCGTTGAGGTAGTCGTAAAAACCTTTAAAGGAAAACTAGTAAGTACTATAGAATTGATTTCAAAAAAATTAAATATAGATCTTATCCTATTAGAGCCTCGTATAAATTCTATTAAAGAAACAGTATATCTAGGAAAAACTTCAGGGAAAATTATAAAGCAAACAAATATCCCTGCCTTAATTGTACCTGAAAACTATATTTACAAACCTATAAAATCTATTTTATTTGCAATAAAATCTGCAATTGTAAAAAAAACAGATGCATTAGTACCCTTAAAGGTAATTAAAAATAAATTCCTGACTGATGTTACTCTTTTATTGGTGAAAACGCCATTTTATAATGATGGCGATTTTAATATTGGAGCCGGTATAAAAGAATTAATTTCTAACACTATAAAATCTGAAAACGCAACTACTTTTCATGGTGTTTTAGAGCATTATAAAGACTATAACCCAGATTTAATATGTGTTGTTAGGCGAAAACGTGGTTTTTTTAATAAACTATGGGAAAAAAACACCATTTTGAAAAAAGATTTTCATATGCCTACATACCCTGTATTAGTTTTAAGTGGCTTAAAATAGAACCCTTAAACTTTATTCTTTTAATCATAATTTTAGAGTTACAATTTTTCAAATTATAAAAATTTTTACGATAAATTTAACTTTTATCAAAAATTAACCAATAGACCATTAAAAACATATAGTTATCGATTTATATTTGAATTATTCATAATAGAATGTATCCTTGTAATCTCTCTTTGCTAAAGAAGAGAACCCCTTTATAAAAATATAACCATTAAACTATAAAGATGAAAAAGATTACACTAATAGCAATGTTGCTTTATATTTCTGTAACGAGTTTAAATGCCCAACAACAAAATTTAACAATATATGGAAATATGTTACTTGATGACGCTCAAGTAATAAAAGCATCGCACCCCAATGAAATCGAAATTCTTGAAATAAATGGTGAAGTAGCTGCTGTACATATAAGTGAAGAGGCTACGCATTTATTACATGAATTAAAAGGTCATGGACCAGGATATAGATATGCCGCTGATGAGTTTGAGGCACTACAAGATTTAAGAAAAGTTAGATATGTGCCGTTAGGCGTAAACGATAGGGCAAACACATTTAAAAATTGAGTAGTTTTTCTAAACGTATCGTATGCTCAATAGCCGTTTCTAATGATTTCTGATTCCCTTTAACGGCAATTATATAATCTGCTTCGTTTTAATAACTTCTTCAACTATAGCCTTTTGACACCTCATAGCATCTATGGTAATGATACTGCCTTAATAAATACTTCTTTTAATAATTTTGGAATAGCGGTTATGTCATTGCTCTTGTCATCTACTCTGAATTGACCTAAAGATAGTCCTTGATTTGTAGCTTATGCTGTTAAAATATAAGGGCAAATTGAATTAGGGTTACTTTTTGTTTTAGCTCCTCTTATAGTTTTACCATTAATAGTAATATGTTATATCTCATTAAAATATTTTATGAGAAAAGTAATGTTAAATTGATGACTGGATTCAAAATCATTATTTTTTTATCCCTACATGCAAATGGCTAAGGGTTTCTAATGTGCTATTAATAGAATATGTTATTTTCTTAAAAATTCAAAAAAATTAAATGTGTTTACCCTGTGCAAAAGAGGCTTTTTTAATAAGCTGTGAGAGAAAGACACTATTTTGGAAAAAGATTTTGTAGCCTGTGTTCGTATTAGGTGGTTTAAAATAGAACTCTTAAACTTTACTCTTTTTAATCATAATTTAGAATTACAGTTTTATTATTTACAAAATTTTTATTATAAATTTAACTTTTAGCAAAAATTAACTAATAAACCATTAAAAACGCATCGTTATCGATTTATGTTTGAATTATTCACAATAGCACGTATACTTGTAATCTCTCTTTGTTAAAGAAGAGAACCACTTAATAAAAAAAATAACCAATAAACTATAAAAATGAAAAAGATTACACTAATAGCGGTATTGTTTTGTGCGACAATATTTAACCTAAACGCTCAGGACAATTTAACTGTGCCTGAAAGACAAAACTTAACCATTTACGGAACAATGTCTCTAGAAGATGCTCTAGAAATAAATGAATCAAATCCTAATGAGATTGAGATATTAGCAACTAGTGATGAAGAAGCTGCTGTTAATATTAGTGAAGAAGCTACTCATTTACTACACGATTTAAGAGGAACTCATGGTCCGGGCTACCTAAACGCTTCTAATGCGATCGATGCGATAAAACAAATTAGACACGTTAGGACAGAACGAGTACAACAAATGAATTTTACTATATCTGAAGGCGAAACTGTTGAAATGGCATTAGGAGTAATTAACAAATCAAATATAGAAGCTCAAATTGAAGAATTAGAAGGTTATGGTACCAGATACCATACCACAGCTTCGGCTCAAAGAGCTGCAGTAGATTTAAAAGCTAAGTGGGAAGCTATGGCAACAACTTATGGCAGAAACGATATTAGCGTAAGATTAGTTGATCACAGTAATGCAAGTGATAGTACGCCAATGAACTCTGTTGTAATGACGATTACGGGTGCAGAACTTCCAGATGAATTTGTCATTATTGGAGGGCATTTAGATTCTACTTCTAGTCAAGGGAATAATGTAGCTCCAGGTGGTGATGATGATGCTTCAGGAATATCTGTAATAACAGAAGCTACAAGAACACTTCTTGAAATTGGCTTTGTACCTAAAAGAACAATAGAGGTTATGGCATACGCAGCAGAAGAAGTTGGGCTATACGGATCTAAAGACATCGCGAGTAGATATGGACAAAATAATGTAAATGTTGTTGCTGTAGGACAGTTTGATATGGCTAATTATAAAAGCTCCACAAAAGATGTTTATTTTGTTTCAGACACTAATGCTATTGACCCAACTTTAACTAGTTTCTTTAAAGAATTATTAGATACCTACCACGGATCAACCAGCAATGATGAAATTACATATAGCACTACAACTTGTGGTTATGGTTGTTCAGATCATAGGTATTGGTTTGAGAATGGCTATAAAACGGCCTTCCCTTTTGAATCTTCTTTCAGCGATTTTCAGCAAAACAACTCGATATACCACAAAAATAACGACTTGATGAAAAATGTCCCTAGTGGAGATGC
The DNA here is from genome assembly GCA_020627885.1 of Flavobacteriaceae bacterium. GTDB lineage: Bacteria > Bacteroidota > Bacteroidia > Flavobacteriales > Flavobacteriaceae > JAHDGB01. The sequence goes on from JAHDGB010000002.1 coordinate 21,624, forward strand.
AACACATGCTTTTAAATTTGCCAAGTTAGCTGTAGAGTATTTAATAGAAGTTTCTAAGAAATCGAGCCTATTATCTACTCCAAACTTTGAAGAAGAAGGCTATGAGTTATTTGTTATAGATAACATTCTAAAGTTTAAATCCGACAGGTCAAGATCTGCAATTAAAGAATTAAAAATATATGATGTAACTGGTAAAGAAGTATTAAAGAAAACTAGTCTAGGAAACTCTGGAAAACTTTCTTTAAATGCGTTTACTGCTGGGGCCTATGTTGTAAATGTTGTTTTGGACAATAAAACACAACTTTCTAAAAAAGTTATATTGAAATAAAAAATTAAATTTTATAAAAACTAAAAAAGGTGATCATAATTTGTGATCACCTTTTTTAGTGATTTATTTTAATTAGTTTCTATCACCTTTTCGACAAAAGGAACATTGGTATCGTAAATTTCAATAATTAACTTTTTAAGTTCTTTCTCAAATGCATCTAGTATTTCGCTATTAATTAATGAACTTTTGTTTTTGTTATCTTTTTTTGTGAATTTTAAAAACCCAGATTTTAGGTTCTTAAACGAAATAACCCCTGCCTCAATTGGCAAACTAACAGCAGCTTTCTTACTTAACATTAAGGCATAACAAAGAATCTGAAAGCTTTTACTGTACTTTTTATAGTCTTTTGTTATATCGTCCCAATTTTCTATTGTTAAGTGCTCTTGTTTTACCATACCAGATTTATAATCTATTACTCTATTTATGCCGTTAAATTCATCTACTCGGTCAACTTTTCCTTTTAAATAAACCGGGTATTTCAAATCTGGGATATTAATTAATATTTTTTCTGCTGTTTCAATATGTAAAATCTTAATCGTATTTCCTGCTTTTATGCTTTGTAATTCTTTATTTACAAAATTTAAAACATAACGTTTAGCAATTTCAAAAATAATAAGGTTTTTACCAGTGGTAACATTTCCTTGTTTATATTCTTCCTTAAAAAAATGAGTTACTTTTTGTGCTATCTTTTTTTTCATTTCATTAAGCACAGTTACGGTTAAATATTGGCTTTGTAAAGGGCGGTATAAATCTTCTAAAGTATTGTGTATAATTGTACCTAATGTATTAAAAGCTATTGTTTCTTCTACTTCATTTAGAGTGTTTATATTTAAAATTTTTTCGTTATAAAAGTCTATAGGGTTTCTTATATAATTGGTTAATGATGATGGAGAAAACCCTTTATTAGATAATGTTACTAAACAATCTATTATTGCTTCATTTTTTTCAACTTCATTTGTCATTTCCGTTATAGTTGGTGTTTTCGGAATTACAATTTTATGATTTATTTTATGAACTGCTTCTAATTCTAGTTGAGTTATAAAGCGGCTTTTTTCACCACTATTTAGCGCGTCGGTTTCCGTGTTATATAATATATACGCTGTCTTAGCACGCTGTAATAATCGATAAAAATGGTACGTATAGACAGCGTCTTTTTCCTTATAAGTTGGTAGTTTATTTTCTAACTTAATATCAAAAGGAATAAAAGAATTGTTACTTTTTCCAGATGGGAGAATTCCTTCATTTACAGAGGAAATAATAATAGTTTCAAAATCTAAAACACGAGATTCTAACATCCCCATAATTTGTAAGCCTTTTAAGGGTTCTCCTTTAAAATCTAAAGTTTCACTACTTAACAATTCTTTATAAATTTCGAATAATGTAGCAATATTATTTATGTAATTGTGAAGGCTATTTAGCCTTAATAATTCTTTGAACAGAAGATAAAACCTATAAGCATACTCTAATGCTAATAGGTTATTACTTTTATCTTTATCTAAATACTTTTTTATACTATATATAATACTTAGGCATGAATTTATAGCATTCTGAGTTGTTTTATTCCACGATCCAAAAACAGATGCTATTACATTTTCGTTGTAATTTATTAGTGCTTTTATTTGCTCATATTCAAGGTGAGTAATATTATTTTTATTTATATTTTCTATAGCTGTAACTGCATGGTTTTTTTCACCATCGTAAAATAAAGGCTTTATAAATTGATCTGATAAGATACTGATTACGTCTTTATAGTAAAAAGAAGTATTTGTTTTTTTATGAAGAGTAAATAACTTATTATATAGTGAAGCCAAAGGAATAGATCTTAAAGGTAAGCCCATAGTTATATTTAATGCCGTAATTTCCTTGGGAATGGAATTTAGTATTGGAATTAATAAACTTTCTTCTCCTAATATAATAGCTGTACTTTTTAAATCTTTATTATTTTTAATTAATTCTTTTAATATTATTCCAACTTGTTTTGCTTGCCCTATATTTTTTGGGATGCCGATACTAGTTATATTTTTTTTACTGCAATAATTATTTGTTATCCATGTAAAAGGTTTTGTTTTATAATAACTCCAATTTTTTTTGTGTTCTTTAGTAAATAATGCTGCATCGTGGAGCTTGTTTGACATAAAGTGTTTATCAATATCCCAATAAACTTCTGCCATTTCATTCTTCAATAATTCTTTAATTATGGTCTCTTCTGCACTATTTAATGCATTAAATCCTAAAAAGACATGCTTTAAGGTTTTGTTTTTTTCAATATATGAATCAAGGTTTTCTACAGCTTTTCTATAAATTAAACCCTGGTAACCTACTTTTTTTTGAAGTAGTTTATTAGAAAACTCTTCATAGTATTTTGGCAATTTATCCCAAAATAAAAGGTAATTATTTATAAATTCTGTTTTATTTATATCTGTAGACCAATGATTTAAATCTTGAATGGCTTTTAAATAATTAAATATTTTGCTATTTGAAATTAAATAACGGTCTATTTCATTAAAATCTTGAAGTAAAATTTGTCCCCATTTAGAAAACACATTGAATGGTTCTTGTTCTTTAGCAGCTGTGATTGAGCAATAAGCCGAATAACATTCAAATAGTAACTCTATATTACCTATTTTTTTCAGATTCGATAATTGCTCTACAAACTCTTCTATACTTATAATATTAGGAGAGAAAATTGTTTCATGTATAATTTTTGATAATTCTGATCTTAAAACTGTTCCTGCCCGTTTACTTGGCAGTATAAATGTAATTTCAGAAAAATTAGCATTTTTTTGCTGTAAAAAATATAGTACATCAAAAATGAATGGTTTCATATTTCAAAAATAATAGTTTTTATAGCCTTTAGCTTAAACATTAAGGAATAAAAAAACGCTTCGATAATAAAATATCGAAGCGTTTTAAATTATTAAGTATGTACTATACTTAGTTATTACTTATTTTCTAAGTTTAACTTCTGTACGTCTGTTATTAGCTCTACCTGCTTTAGTTGCATTGCTATCTATTGGATACTCTTCTCCAAATCCGTAAGCTACTAATCTATCATTAGCAATACCGTTACTAACTAAGTAATCTTTTACAGCATTAGCTCTTTTTTCAGATAATCTTTGGTTAGAAGACTTACTACCCACACTATCTGTATGACCTTCAATTGTAAACTTAGATTCTGGATATTCTTTAAGAATAGCAGTTATGTTTTTAAGCACTTCGTAAGTTTGACTTTGGAAACTTGATTTTCCTGTATCGAATAAAATAATCTTTGCATAGCTATTTAATTTTTCGATAACTTCTTGAGTTGGTTCTGGAGCCGCTTCTGGACAACCATCATTAGCTACAGTTCCTTTTACTTTAGGACATTTATCGTTTCTGTCTTTTACACCATCGCCATCTGTATCTGGGTCTGGACATCCATCGTTAGAAGCAGGACCCGCTTCATTTGGACATTTATCTTTAGAATCTGTCACACCATCGCCATCTGCATCTGGACATCCTCTTAAAGCCTTAAGACCTTTAACTGTAGGACAATCATCTTTAGCGTCAGTTACACCATCACCGTCAGAATCTGGACAACCGTTCAATTCAGCTAAACCAGCAGTATTTGGACAATCATCTTTAGAATCTTCAATACCATCACCATCAGAATCTGGACAACCATTAAATTCTTCTAAACCAGCAACCTCAGGACAAGCATCGTCTTTATCGTATATACCATCACCATCAGTATCTTTTCCTCCGAATTTCACAGAGATTCCTGCAGAATGTTGGAAATGAGACGTTAAATATTCTTTGAAAGAATTTTTATATTTAGACTCTATAGATAAACCAATGTTATCAGTAAACCAGTAGTTTAACCCTAAAGAACCATTTAAAGTTCCAGCTCCAACTGTATTGTTAGATCCTGAAGAGGTAGAAAATGTATTGTATGGTCCTTCTTCAATCCAAGAATAACCACCACCAATACCTACTACAGGCTGTAACTTCGTTTTTGTTAAGTTATAACGAACATTAGCATCAAGTGCGTAATAAGATAAATCATTAACCATAGCGGTAACATTATCTTCAAATTGACCCCATTTTTTAATTTGGTTTAAAGACCCCCCTATTTGAGCAGTTAATCCATTCCCGATGTACCTAGATACAGAAATTGTAGATAGAGATGGAAGAATGTTCCAATGGTCATCTACGTTTAAAAATTCATCAAAGAAATCACCTTGTGGTGTATCTTCTCCGACTGGATAAACGTCAACAGCGTTTACACCAAAGTTTACAGCCCAAGGGTTGTCTTCATCTTGTGCATTAACGTTGCTGAAGCTTAGTACAAGCAACATTGTGAACAATAATCTGCTAAGATTTTTCATATTCAAATATTTAATTTTAAGTGTTAAATTAGAAGCAAATTTAAGTTGTTAAATAATATTAACAAAGACAAATATATAAAAATATTCAATATTTGAATTATTTCTTTTTTTAGATATTAACTAGATGTTAACAATTTAAATAACATTTAATGATCGTCCAACTGCGATAAAGGCAGATATAGCGCAATCTAAGTGTTCTTTTTCATGTGCCGCAGAAAGTTGCACTCTAATTCTAGCTTTGTCTTTAGGAACAACCGGAAAAAAGAAACCAATAACATAAATTCCTTCTTTTAAAAGCATATTTGCCATTTTTTGAGAGAGTTTTGCGTCATATAACATTACAGGAACTATTGCAGAATCACCATCTACTATATCAAAACCTGCAGTTTTCATTCCTTTTTTAAAATAATTAGTATTCCATTCCAATTTATCTCTAAGTGTGGTGTCATTTTCCAACAAGTCAAATACTTTAATTGATGCTCCAACAATTGCTGGGGCTAAAGAGTTTGAAAATAAATAGGGTCTCGATCGCTGACGAAGTATTTCTATAATTTCTTTTTTGCCTGTAGTATATCCTCCCATTGCTCCACCAAGTGCTTTTCCTAGTGTGCCAGTAATTATATCTATACGGTCCAAAACACCTTTATCTTCTAGTGTTCCTCTCCCTGTTTCTCCTATAAAACCAGCAGCATGGCATTCATCTATCATTACCAAAGCATCGTATTTATCAGCTAAATCACATATTTCATCAAGCGGGGCTACTAATCCATCCATAGAAAACACGCCATCGGTAACTATTATTTTAAATCTTGCATCATTAGCGTTAGCAGTTATTAATTGCTGTTCTAAATCTGCCATATCATTATTCTGATATCTATACCTAGCCGCTTTACATAAACGAACGCCATCAATTATTGATGCGTGATTTAATGAATCCGATATAATTGCATCTTCTTTTCCTAACAAAGGTTCAAATACTCCGCCGTTAGCATCGAAGGCCGCTGCGTATAATATAGTGTCTTCAGTACTATAAAAATTAGCTATTTTTTTTTCTAAATCTTTATGTATGTCTTGAGTACCACATATAAAACGAACAGAAGACATCCCAAATCCATGACTATCCATAGCGTCTTTCGCTGCCTGAATAACCTCTGGATGGCTTGATAAACCTAAATAGTTATTTGCACAAAAGTTAAGCACTTTTTGCCCTGTATTTAGGGTGATTTCCGCACCTTGAGGAGAGGTAATTACTCGTTCTTCTTTAAATAACCCATCGTCTTTTATACTTTGTATTTCTTTTTCTAAATGATCCTTTATATTACTATACATAGTGAAAAATATTTTTGCAAATTTATATGAAATGAGAACAATAACACATCTAATTAGTATAAAAAAAGCCGTGTTCTATTAAAGGGGCCTTAGATCAATTATTTAAACATGTACAACTTCAATGGCTGTATTTATATATACCAATATTTTGCTTGATACATGATATTTCATACTCTCAATAACTTCCTGATAATCGAATAGCTGTTGTTGATGCTTTGGGCTTTTTAAACCCGTTTTATAATCTATTATTACGATTTCATTTTTCTTGTTGAGGTTTAGCCTATCTGGAATATGTGTTTTTCCGGATTTCGATAATATTGGACGCTCATTATATATAATATCATCGTTATTAAAATACAGTTTAAGTTTAGGGTGTGAAACAATACCCATTATAGTTTCTTTAATTTCTATTGCCTGAGTTTCATCTATTATAGCTGAAGTAACAAAACTATTTATAACAATATCAACATCGCTACTTGTTACTATCTTAGAAAGAACTTCATGAATAAGATTTCCTTTTTCTATAGCATCTTCTTGCATTGTATCCCATAAAAAACCAGAAGTCGTAACTATTTTAATATTATGCTCTTTTTTTGATGTAGAAATAAACAAAGACTGTTCTTGGGTATTATTCTCTAATATATTTTTAGCCAAACTCTTTAAAGGAGTGCCGTAACTATAACTCTCTTGGTTTTTATCGTATACCCCTTGGTCTTTTAGATAATTAATAAAAAGTCCTGAAAAATATTTTGGGTTTTCTTTTTTTTCTGAAATGATATGCAATTGCTCAACTGGCCTTGTTAAGGCAACATACAGTAAATTAATATTATCTAACTCTAATTGGCTTTGAGTAATGTTTTGTATTTCCTTACCTTGGTCTCCATACATTTCAAAATCACTATTATAATTTATCAATGTTGTTGAAAATCCATTATACACCTTAGGATCTATAGCATACCATTTTTTAGATTGTTTATGGTCATAGATATACTCTTTTACATGGGGAAATATAACTACTGGAAACTCTAGCCCTTTAGATTTATGAATAGTCATGATTTGAACAGCATTTTGCCCTTCAGGAGAAATAATACTTAAATTTTCTTTTTTCGATTCATAGTATTCTAAATAAGATGCTATGTCTGTCGTTTTTTTCTGGGAGTATTCAAAAACAAAATCTAAATAATATTGTATGTAAGCATTCGAAGTTTCTGCAAAATGAAATGTTCTAATAATTGTTTCTACCAAATCATAGAGTGGCAAATGAGACAGTTGTTTTGGATTACATATAATATTAAAGCGTTCAAAACTCTTAAAAACAATCTCTATTGGCTTATTTGCAAGTGATTCAAAATAAGCATGCTTATCTTTAATATTATTGCTATTAGAGATGTAATAGAGAACATTTAATTTTAAAAGGTCATTGTTTGGTTGTATTAAATAGTTTAATACCGAATTTATCAATTTTACTTCATTCGAATATTTAATAAGTTGAGTTTCTGCAGAGATAATTTTAATATTATGCTTACTAAGAAGCTTAGATATAGAAACACCATATTTTTTACTCCTTACCAGAATACATATATCTTTATAACTATAACCATTTTCAATACAACTACTAACTGTTTTTAAGACACACTCTGTATAATCTTCGTCTTTCGGGCTTTCTAAAAATGTTAGGTTTACATATCCTTTTTCTAATTTTACTGTATTTTGTTTTGAATTTGTATATAAGCTAGAATAGTCCTTATTACAGAAAGCATTATTAGCTAAATAAGAAAAAAAACTGGAATTAAAACTTACAATTTCTTCATAACTGCGATAGTTTTCTTTAAGCCGTTTTAACTCAGGTTTTACATAAAAAGGGCTTTTTCCATTACTTAAATTTATAAATTGTTCAGCTTTACCACCTCTCCACCTATAAATGGCCTGTTTGGCATCACCAACTAACATAACACTTCCTTTTTCTTTTCCAGAAATAGAGCTATCTATTAAAGGGATTAAGTTTTCCCATTGTAATATTGAAGTATCTTGAAATTCATCAATAAAATAATTTGAAAACTTCTCTCCTAAACGCTCATATATAAAAGGTGTTGGTTGGCCTTTAATTTCCTTCCTAATAATAGTGTTAAACTCAGAAATGAGTATTTTATTCTGCTCTTTTTTTAATGTATTAAGTTCTTTATTAATTGCATTTAAAACAGATAATGGCGTTATGTTCTTGTAAAAAGAGCTCAAAAACTTGTGTTGAAAAACCGCTGTTTTTGTTTTGATAAATGCAGATAGTAACTTAGGCTGCATTGTGTTTATAATAGTAGCAATATCATCACTTACTCTTTTTGGATACAACACTCCTCCTTCTAAAAGTATATATTGCCATTTGTTATTAAACTTAATATTGAAATTTTCATTTTTAAGTTTTGTAAAATGATTGGGCAAGTATTTATTACTAAAATCTTCAACGGCGATACCAGATTCGTTTATTAAGTTAAGAATATTATCAGATTTATTTATTATTTCATTTTTTAAACTGTAAATCAAATCTTTAACAAGTGTCTTTAATAAATCAAAATCATCAAGGGTTTTGTCCTTAATCTGCTCTACAAAAGCAATATCGTTTTCATTAATTAGTGTTTTGGCAATATCATTAAAATCTCTTGTTAAATCCCAACTTTTGTCATCATCCGCTTTTTCAATAGCAAATTCTACCAGAACTTTAGTTAATTTTTTATTTACACCCGCTTTAGCAATTAAACTATCTACTGCTTCATTTAGTATTGAATTTTGGTCTAATTCAACTTCAAAATTTAAAGGCAATTTTAAATCGTAAGCAAATGTGCGAATAAGCTTATGAGTAAATCCATCTATTGTTAAAATTTCGAAAGCAGCATAATTATGTAAAATGAGGTTTAATATGTTTTTTGATTTATGGTGTAGCTTATTTTTATCTATTACCAATTCTTCAATAATTATATTAAACATTAGTGTAGGCTCTTGAAGAATTTCTGGATTAGAAAAATCGGTAAGATTTTTTATAATTCGAGACTTCATTTCTGCAACTGCCTTATTAGTAAAGGTAATTGCTAAAATAGATTTGAAGGCGTCGTTCCTATCACTTTTAAACAAAACGATTAAATACGATTTTACTAATGTAAAAGTTTTACCACTGCCAGCAGAAGCATCGTATATAATGAATGGCGTTTGTTTAGACATATAAACAGAATCTTTGTTTAGGCAAAGTATAAACCTTTTGGCAAATTTATCAATACTTCTGCTGTTAAAGTATTACTAAAAACATATTCTAAAAAGTATTAATTTTTTATTGATGGCTTTAATCAGTAATTTTGGAATCACTAATAATATTAACAATCAAATTAAAATTATAATTATGGCTTTTGAATTACCAAAATTAAAATATGCTTATGATGCCTTAGAGCCTCATATTGATGCTCGTACAATGGAAATACATCATTCAAAACACCATCAAGGCTATACCAATAAATTAAATGCTGCTATAGAAGGGACTGATATTGCAGGAAAGGGTATAGAAGAAATCCTTACTAATTTAGATATGAATAATAAAGGTGTTAGAAATAATGGAGGTGGATTTTATAACCATTCTTTATTTTGGGAAATAATGAATCCTGAAGGTAAAGGGCGTTTGTCTGGAGACTTAAAAGATGCTATTGAAGCAGCTTATGGCTCTTTCGATGCTTTTAAAGATGCCTTTAGTAAAGCCGCAGCAACACAGTTTGGTTCTGGCTGGGCATGGTTATGTGTACATAAAGGCGGTAAAGTTGAAGTATGCGCTACACCAAATCAAGATAACCCATTAATGCCTAATGTTTCTTGCGGGGGTACTCCTATACTTGGGTTAGATGTTTGGGAGCATGCTTATTATTTAAATTATCAAAACAGACGTCCAGATTACATAGAGGCTTTTTTCAATGTTATTAATTGGAATGAGGTTGAACGTCGTTATGTTGAAGCGAAATAAATAGTTAGCTTCACACATAATCAACTAAAAAATAAAACCAGCTAGTTATGTATAACTAGCTGGTTTTATTTTTTAGTTGATTCCTATAACAAAAACAATTATAAATAAAAAAGGTGAACAGATGTTCACCTTTTTTGCCCCAAATCTACCATGAACTTAACCTACTTATGTTATGGTAAGTTCAAATATAATTAAGATAGAACTCTATTCCACTAAAATTAGTTAAACTGTCAAAAAATCGGTTTAACCGAGTTTTCTGATAAAAGATAAATATATCAAAAATGTTTTTTAATAATTTAGAGCATTAAATATGCTGAAGTATAATGTTATCTATATTTTAAAAGAATATATCTCTATGATAAGATTTAATAGCTAGAATATAAACAGTAAAAAAATTTAATTTGTATGAGAAAAAGAGGCATTAAAAAAATGAATGTGTATAAAAAAAGGCGAACAGATGTTCACCTTTTTTTGCCCCAAATCTACCATGAACTTAACCTACTTATGTTAATGGTATTGTAAATATATACTTAAAATCAATACTAAAATAAAGTATTAGATTAAACGCTATTATTTCTGTTTAAGTGATAAATCATTTTAATAAGCACGCTCTTTATTTCCTTCATAAAAATTAATGAATGCCCTATTTACGACTCTATTTCCTCCAGAGGTAGGATAATTCCCTGTAAAATACCAATCTCCTATATGATTTGGGCAAGCTTTATGAAGGTTTTCAATTGGTTGAAAAATAATTTTTACCTCAGCATTTACACTTTCATCACTTAACAATTCAGAAATTTTATCAGAAATTTGTTCTGGGGTAAAATTGTTATAAATTTCTTTTACAAAATTTTTCACCTCAGCATCCTTCAGGTTTACTTGCGCTTTGCATTTTTTATAAACCGCTTCAACAAGGCTATATTTGTTATTTTCTTTAAGCAATTCTAGAGCTGCCCTAAATGCAACAAGACTTTCTAAATTTGCCATATCTATACCATAACAATCGGGATAACGTATTTGCGGTGCGGAAGATACAACTACAATCTTTTTAGGGTGTAGTCTATCCATCATTTTTATAATACTTTTCTTTAAAGTTGTTCCACGAACAATACTATCATCAATAATTACTAGGTTATCAGTAGGTTTTATAACACCATAAGTAACATCGTAAACATGGGCTACCAAATCGTCTCTACTACTATCTTCTGTAATGAAAGTTCTAAGTTTAGCATCTTTAATAGCTATTTTTTCTATTCTTGGACGCTCTTTTAAAATTTCTACAACTTGCTCTTTAGTAAGGTTTCCATCACCATCTAATATCGCTTGTGTTTTCCTTTTATTAAGAAATTCTTCAACGGTTTCTATCATTCCAAAGAATGATGTTTCTGCAGTATTTGGGATATAAGAGAATACTGTATTAGCAGTGTCCTTATCTATCGCTTTCAAAACTTCTGGCATTAGCAATTTACCAAGCTCTTTTCGCTCTTGGTATATCTCCGCATCACTACCTCTAGAAAAATAAATACGCTCAAAGGAGCAAGCTTTACGTTCTAAAGGTTCTAAAATTCTTTTAAATGAAACATCTCCAGATTTTTTAATAATAATGGCTTTCCCTGGATCCAATTCTTTAACGTTATCAAAATCAACATTAAAAACAGTTTGAATAACAGGACGCTCGGAAGCCACAACAACTACTTCATCGTCTTTATAATAATAAACTGGTCTAATCCCAGCCGGATCACGCAAAACAAAAGAGTCCCCATGACCTAAAAGACCCGCTAAAGCATAACCTCCATCCCAATTTTTAGAAGCTCTTTTCAAAATTTTAGCAACATTTAACCGCTCGGCAATTAATGGAGAGCATTCATTTTTGCTATAACCTTCTTTCTTTAATTTTTTATATACTTTACTAACAGAGTCATCTAAAAAATGACCTATTTTTTCCATTATGGTAATTGTATCTGTATATTCCTTTGGGTGCTGCCCTAAATCGATTAAGTTTTTAAAAAGTTCCTTAACATTAGTCATGTTAAAGTTTCCTGCTAAAATAAGATTACGATGCATCCAATTATTTTGTCTTAAAAAAGGATGTACGCTTTCTACGCTATTTTTTCCAAACGTACCATAACGTACATGTCCTAAAAGAACTTCTCCTATATATGGTATATTCTTTTTTTGTAGTGAAACATCATCATTATATTCTGGATGATTCGTTAATTCCTTATTAATACGTTCATTTATTTGTGCAAAAATATCTTGAATTGGTTGTTGCTCAATAGAACGTACACGACTAATGTAACGTTCGCCTGGCTTAGTATCTAACTTAATACTAGCAAACCCAGCTCCGTCTTGGCCTCGATTATGCTGTTTTTCCATAAGTAAATACATTTTGTTCACACCATAAAAAGCACTTCCGTATTTCTCTTTATAAAACTCTAAGGGTTTTAAAAGTCTAATATGTGCTATGCCACATTCATGTTTTAGAGCATCACTCATTGGTTGTAGGGTTGTTTAATTAGTTGTTTATTATTAGTTCTATTTTTACATCTCTTTATTGTAATTGAGAAGCCATTATTAAGGCATTATAAGCATTTACCATTTTTCCAGATTTAGAAATATCTGAAAGCGATTTTACATTGTTAGGATCTCCTCCAACAACAACTTTAGTCGATATTGACAAACCAGAATTTAAAATGATTTGTTTTACTTGCTTAGCTTTTAATTTTGGGTATTGAGACATAATTAATGCCGCAACACCTGCCACAGCAGGTGCAGCCATGGATGTGCCGCTATTAGGCTTGTATTTATTTTTTGGAATTGTTGAATATATTTTTCCTCCTGGAGCAAATACATCTACATTGTTTTTTCCATAATTAGAAAAACCAGCAACAACTTCGCTACCATATTTTGGCGCCAAAGCTCCAACCGTTATAGTAGTTTCTGAAACTTCAGGGCCATTATTTACATTGTCCTCTGGAAAATTAGAGGCAACATCAATATTTTCGCTAGAATTCCCTGCAGCATGAACAAAAATAACCCCCTTTTTAGAAGCGTAAGCTTGAGCATCTCTTACCCAATCGCTATGAGGAGAGTAACTTTTACCAAAACTACCATTTATAATCTTCGCACCATTATCTACAGCATATCTAATTGCCAGAGCAATGTCTTTATCATATTCATCTCCATTTGGCACAGCTCTCAAACTCATTATTTGAACATTATTTGCAACACCATTTGCTCCTTTGCCATTGTTTCGTTCTGCGGCAATAATACCTGCTACATGAGTGCCATGACTTTCAGATTCTTTTACAGGGATTACATTGCCATTACCATAACCGATATCATTTAAATCGTTAATATTATCGTTTGTTTTACGTCCTTTAAAATCTTTGTTAAGATTATAGTTTAATTGGTCTGTAAAATGCTCGACACCACTTTTAATTTCTTTTAAAGCACCTTCCATAGATTCTAAACCATTACTATAAGCAAAATTAGCCATCTGTACAGCTTTCTTTAGCTTCTCATCTTCCGTTTTTATAGCTCCAACTTCTTCTTGTGAATAATCCGATTTTTTAAAATGATCGGTTAATGTATTATGAGCCTCAGAAATTTGTTGATAAATCTGATCATACCGCTCTTTATTAGTTTTGGCTTCTTTATACTTTTTCTCAAGTTCGGCTTTAGCTTCATTAAATCTTGGAGCACTTGTATTCCCACTTGCTACTAAACGAACAAATTCTAATTGTTCATTATAACCATCGCCCAAGAAATTCCAACCATGGATATCGTCTACATAACCATTATTGTCATCATCTTTTCCATTCCCTGCGATTTCTTTTCTATTTGTCCAAAGTACACCATCTAAATCCTCATGCTCAATATCTATCCCAGAATCTATAACTGCTACAATTACAGTTTGCCCTCTCTTTCCTTTAATAATTTCTGAATAAGCCTTATCGACACTCATTCCTGGAATCGTATCTCTTTTAAGATCTAAATGACCCCAATTTTTCTTTTCAGCTTCGGTTAAAGCTCCTTCTTTTAATGGAGTCTTATCTATATTTTCTATAGGAGTAGAAAGAATTGGAGCCACTCCTCCGCCACAGCTAAATAGTAATATTCCTGCCATTGCAGAAAACCATATCGGTTTATTAATAAAATTCATTTTTAATTTATGTTTAGTTAAAGATCTCTTTACAGGTATAGGTGTTTTTTAATCGCACCCCTTTTTCGGTATGTTTTACAGTAATAATTTCATTATGCGCATCGTGCTCCAAAAATAAGTAATAATTATGATCTGCTGCGAAATTCAGGAATTTTTCTTTTTCATCTATTGTTAGTAACGGTCTTGTATCATAGCCCATTACATAAGGAATGGGCAAATGCCCTACAGTTGGTAATAAATCGGCCATAAAGCATATTGTTTTTTCGCCATGTTGTATCATAGGAATCATTTGTTTTTCAGTATGACCATTAGCAAAGAAAATATCAAAACCTAATGCCGAGTTTTTTAAAACATCTCCATCTTTAGGGAGCTTAGTAAATTTTAATTGTTCGCAATCCTGCATAGGCAAAATATTTTCACTTAAAAAAGAGGCCTTTTCTCTACGATTTGGCTGTGTCGCCCAATCCCAATGGTTTTTATTACTCCAAAACTGTGCATTTTTAAATGCAGGTTCTAACAACGTTCTGTCTTTATTATATTGTATGCTTCCTCCACAATGATCAAAATGTAAATGCGTCATAAACACATCGGTAATATCATCACGATGAAATCCTTTTTTAGCAAGAGATTTATCTAAGCTATCATCTCCCCATAAATTATAATAGCCGTAAAACTTATCACTTTGCTTATTTCCCATACCTGTATCTATTAAAATAAGACGCTTGCCATCTTCAATTAATAAACAACGAGCTGCAATATCTATCATATTGTTATTATCAGCTGGATTAGTTCTGGACCATAATGATTTTGGTACCACACCAAACATAGCGCCTCCATCTAATTTAAAATTGCCTGATTTTATAGGGTATAAGTTCATTTTATTTCTAAACATTTTGATTATTATTAGCAAGCAATAGGTTAAAAAAAATGATTAAACTGCTTCTATATGTATTACTAATTTAACTACATTCATTTTTTAACCCAATTCAACACTATAGCTTTGACGCGCAAAGTTATAATTCCCTTACCAAAATTGAAGACATTTTTTGCATATATATATTTTTGTATCTACAAAAACTAAAATGTAATGGTAAGTACTTGTTAGCTAATTGTATTAGTTAATGCTAGAATTTATGTATTCTGGCCTTTCCAAAAAACATGGAATGTATGAAGGTTAGCTTCTAAAATATAACTCTTCTTTAGATTTGGGAACTCAACAACGTTTCTATTTCGATCAATACACAAATGGGAAGATGTAGATATATTAATGAGGAGCCGTATGTGGTTTATGCCTTTTTAGCAATTACCGCATGCTGTCGTATTTAAAACGAAAATAAAAAAGGAAATGGGGTGTACCGAAAGTACCAACCATGTTTAAAGTTGACTATGGTATTTTGATAGTCATTTATTATGCTTAGCATTAGTACTTCGCTAATTTCTGATATTTAATATTTTAAGAGAAGTATATTTTAGTATGGTTTCGGTATTTTTTTTCTTTTAATAGTTTTTTTTCGTTTTTGAAATATGCTTTTATTAATACGATAATGCAATTTTTTTTTAGAAACGGCACTATAATCAGTAGCATTTAATTCAGCTATTTTATTTACTGCTATACTATTATCACTAAGTTTTTTAGTGCTTTTACTTTTATACTTAATCGTATCATTAAAAACCAATGATGATGTTTGTATGGATTTTACCTCTACTATGCCTCCATTTTGACTATACAAATGGTTTATAGTAAAGTAAAAAAATAGTATTAATATAAAGAGTGTCTTTTTCATGTGTTTTTGTTCTTAAAAGACAAAACGCTTTTAAGTCTTTTTCATAATATTAATAATTCGGTTTATTTATAAAATGATAAATTGTGCTTTTAATATAAAACAAATACGAGCTAGCATCGTATTTGTTCTTTCAACACAACCAATCAATAAATCATTTTATTTTTTGTTTTGGCAAATGTAAGGCCTTGTTTAAGGTAAAAACAAGAAGAGCATGTCCAAATTCATGAATTTAGACTACCAATTCATGAGTTTTTAAAAATTGTTTTTAAGTTAAACGTTGTGAACATTGAGATTACAGCCATTTTTGATGAAAAACGCATTTTTTAAGAATGACTTATGTAAATGATAAAAAAAAGCCTTTAAGATCGTTTTTAACTTGTAATTATTTAAATAAACACGTTTTAGGGCTTAATTTAATACCATTTGCAAGCGTTTACCAAAATCTAAAAGTGCTTTTATTTCTTTAATACTCGCTAAACGTTCTTTGCCAAAAATTAAAAGACTATGACCATTAGATTCTACGTGGTAATATGGATTACTTTCAAAAAATTGAGTAATTTCTTTATTGAAAAACACCTTAATTTTCTCTTCATCTTCACCTAAAAGGTAAAAATGTTTTGAAAAATCATTGTCCTCTTGTATAATAATATCCTTAAACCCTGCAAAAGCATAGACTTTCTCTAAAAATCCTTCGCGATCGAGAGTAAATTCTGGAATTTTTTTATCGAGTTTAATGTGAAGCATCGTAGAGCGTATAACTTCTTTAGCTATAAACTCTCCCTCCGAAAACTCTATATCAAACAAATTTAAAGGCTTTTCTTTATTAGATACTTGGTTGTATATGTAGTTAATTTTTTTGGTTTTAAAAAACAGGTAATTGTTTAAAAAATGAGTGTCTTTTTGTTTTTTAGAATTGTAGTTTAAATTATGAAAACTCTTCCCCAAAACAGCCATATTTTTCTGTCTTTTAGTAAGATTGTTTTTAATAATATTTGGCACTGGGAGTAATCGTCTTAATGCAAAAGGGTGTTTAGAATCGGTATCATGCATTTCTAACCCAACAACATCTAAATGCCCTCCTCGTTTAGAAAACAATTCACGATAACTATTAAGACTCTCCATAACAGTATGGTCTACGAATTCGCATAAAGAAAAATCGATAATAACATCATTGTCTTCTGAAATAGCATCTAACTTATCTTTAAGCTTATAAAAATTTAAGAAACTACAAAAATGCTTTACACTAATATAATAGTCGTTTTGAGCACCTTCTTCTGCATACATTAAAACATTAGGTTTTAAAACGTTTCGAAAAAATATAGAAAAACTATTATTAATTATAATATGGATAATGAAGGTTATAATAACTCCGGAGGCAATTCCTGTTATTAACCCCACCTTAAGGGTAACTATAAGTGTTACGAAAAAAATAACAAGTTGTTCTTTACCTATTGAAAAAATATTCCTGATTGTTAAAGGTGAAGCAAGTTTGTATCCCGTATATACTAATATAGCCATTAATGCTGGTAAAGGAATTCGAGTTAATTGAGAGCTAAATAATACTATAAAAATGACTAAAAAAGTAGCGTGAAAAAAGTTAGCCGAGCGGTTACTTCCTCCATTATTGACATTTACAGAGCTTCGTGCAATTACAGTTACTACATTTAATCCTCCAAGAAAACCACTTCCAATAGTAGCCAATCCAAGAGCTTTTAAATCTCTATTAACATTAGAACGTCGTTTGTCTGGATCTAATTTATCCACAGCTTTAATACTTAAAAGCGACTCTATACTTGCTATAAGAGTTAGCGCTAATACGCTTGTCCAAAAGGGAAAAGTTCCTGTTTTACTAAAATTTATTGTTGGTAGCTGATTAATAATTTCTGAAAATTCAGGAATACCAGATATCATATATTGAGATGAAATGGGGTTTTTTTTAAGTGCAATTAACTCAAAATAATAACTAATGGCTATAGAAATAATTACAATCCACATTGGAGCTGGTATTAATTGCAGATATTTGTTCCTTAATTTTGAATAGAACATCATAATAGCAAAACTTAAAACACCAACAATAGCAGCATAAATTAAACCTTCATTGGTATAATAAATAGCATCTCTAATTGTAAAAGGAATTTCTAATAAATAATCTATAGTATCTTCTCGTTTAATTTTATGGGCCAACATAATATGAAACTGTTTCCCTAAGATAATAAGACCAATAGCAGCCAACATGCCTTGAATAGCTGAAGAAGGAAAGAAGTCGGCTAATTTTCCTAACCTTAAAAAACCAAGAATCGATAATAAAGCGCCAGAGCAAATAATTGCTGCATAGGCGCTTTCAATACCTAATGTCGTTATTGTTACCAAAAGAACCCCAACTAAACCATTACCAGGACCAGAAATAGTAACATGGCTTCCGCCCAATATAGAAACAGTTATGCCTCCAACTACTGCAGCAATAATACCAGCAATTGGCGGTGCATCGCTAGCCATAGCTAAACCCAAACCTAAAGGCAAAGCAATAAGACTAACAACAAAACCTGAAAAAATATTTTTAGGTAGTGCTTTAAAAAAACTAACGTTGTTATTTTTTTTAGTGCTCATTGAATTATTAATACATCTGTTGGTAATTCTGTTAAAATATGCTCAATATCATGAGGAAATAAACGGTCCCAAAACGACATTTTTGCAGGGGCATTCATAACTAATAAATCCGCCCTAGATATTTGAGCATAATGCCCTATAGAATACCCTCTTTTACCAAAAATAGGTTGTGATTTTATTGAAATGTTCTCAATGTATTCTTTAGGAATATCGTCTATAATATGTTTAACCCTTGTGTTTTCTCGCAATCTAATACGCTCTTTAATAATGGTTGCCTTTCTAAGAGACTTATCGTCGTCGATCTTAATGGCGACTTGGTTTTGCGTAATCTCTTCTACTATTGTTATTTTTTCAGCATTAAGTTGTTTCCCTACATAAAAAGCAGAACTAATAGTTTGTATTGTTTTTGAGTCTTCTAGTCCATTAACAACAATGTGTTTACAAGGAATACGGTTAATTGAAGGGTTTGTAAGTAATAAAATAGAACACTTAGCTCGCCTAGTAATTTTTCGCGCAATAGAACCTAAATAATATTTCACGAAATTTTCACGTTTTAATGCTCCTAAAATTAAGAGTTCAACCTTTTTTTCTTCAGCAGAAGATAAAATAACATCTACTGGTTTACCTGTTTTGAATACAACTTCATAATTTAGGCTGTCTTTTTTAAACGTATTGAGAATAATTTTCAGTGTTTTTATTTTGTCTTCAGATTGCTCTCCAACATGAATTAAAACCAATTTCGATTTAAAAAACAGCGCTAGTCTAGACGCTTCATACAAGTTAGGCTTTAAATTTGGAGAAAAAGCAACTCCAATTCCTAAAACATTAAATGGTTTTATAGACACTTCGTTTATCTTCAAAAATTTTGGAAGGGAAGATACTCTTTTTATAAAAATTTTATGCTCAATAGAGTTAGATTTTAACAAAATGATTAATTTCCATGAAAAAATAAAATAGAATGTTAGAATTAGCTGGGATTATTATTTTAGGAATATTAGCACAATGGGTCGCTTGGAAGTTTAAAATACCTGCCATCTTACCATTAATATTAATAGGGTTATTAGTGGGCCCAGTTGCTGCAGAGTTCCTAAGTCAAGATGGCACTAAATGGATAGAGCCTATATGGAATGGAAACGAAGGTTTATTTCCTGGTGAAAGTTTATTCTACTTTGTATCATTAGCCATTAGTATTATTCTTTTTGAAGGTGGGTTAACATTAAAAATGAGTGAAATTAAAAATGTTGGACCTGTTATAAGTAAATTAATCTCACTAGGGTCACTTGTAACTTTTTTGGGAGCAGGAATAGCTGCTTATTATATTTTTGGTCTAAGTTGGAAAATTTCATTTTTATTCTCTGGTCTAATAATTGTAACAGGACCAACAGTGATTACTCCAATTTTACGTAATATTCCGCTTAAAAAAGACATTTCGGCTGTTTTAAAATGGGAAGGCATTTTAATAGATCCAATAGGCGCTTTGGTTGCCGTCTTGGTATTCGAATTTATTAGTGTAGATGCAGGAGGAGAATTCACAATAACTGCTTTAATAGAGTTTGGAAAAATTATATTATTTGGAGCTACTTTTGGATTTACCTTTGCTCATTCTATGAATTTTATAATTAACAAAAAATGGGTGCCACACTACCTTTTAAATGTATTTTCTTTAGCTGCTGTACTTGGTGTTTTTGTTTTGTCTGATGCTTTTGCGCACGAATCTGGCCTACTAGCAGTTGTGGTCATGGGTATGGTATTAGGAAACTCTGAATCTTCTTATATTAAAGAACTTTTATATTTTAAAGAGTCTTTAAGCGTATTGCTCATTTCAATACTCTTTATTTTGCTATCTGCTAATATTAATTTTGATGAGTTACTATTAATTTACAATTGGAAAACTGTTGCACTCTTTGCTGTTGTAATATTTATAGTTAGGCCGTTAGGTGTGTTTTTAAGCACTCGTGGTTCTTCCTTGAAACTAAAAGAAAAACTATTTATAAGTTGGGTAGGGCCAAGGGGAATTGTAGCAGCAGGTATTGCCTCTCTTTTTGGTTTAAAATTAGCAAAAAATGGTGTTCCAGGCGCAGAATACATAACCCCTCTAGTATTTGTAGTTGTATTGGGAACCGTATTATTAAATGCAACAACTGCGCGTTTATTTGCCAAATTAGTAGGTGTGTTTTTAACAAAAAGCAGTGGTATCTTAATCATTGGGGCTTCAAAAGTATCTCGTATAATTGGAAATTATTTAGAATCTAATGGACGACATGTTGTACTCATTGACAGCAATCAAACTAATATTGAAAAAGCCAATGAATTAGGCTTAGAAGCCATAGCGACAAACATCTATTCTGATACACTAACAGACAATATTGAATTAAACGATATAGGCTATCTAATGGCGCTTACAGGGAATACAGAAATTAATAAATATGCTATTAACAAGTTTAAAGATCAATTTGGTGAAAACGGAGCATTTAGATTGGTATCTACCAAAGAAATGAAAGATAATAAAAATAACCCTAAAGAAGGTTTATTTTCTCATACCGATGATTATATTCGTTTAACTGAGGTTGTTAAAAAACACCCAACTATACAGGAAATAGTGTTAATTGATAAAGCCCATTATAACCGTTTAATTCAAGTTACAAATAATGATATAAATACCATTCCATTATTTATAAAAGACCTTGATGGAGAGTTTCATATCATTTCTTCATATAACACAGAAGTAGAAACAATAAAGAAAGGCTATTCCTTGGTTTACATTGGAAAACAAATAGATATTAACACCAATTAAAAAAAATAACGTCTTCTTTTTATAGAAGGAAAACACACCTTCAACTTCTTTTTAACCCGGTTTATCAGAATTGACTATAATACTTTAAACAAAAGCGACACCTTCGTATTGTCAAAAAAACGAACAATATGAATTTTAAAATCAACACTTTTATTACCCTTTTCTTGTTAGTATTCTCATCAAATGCTCAAAACACAATAAAAGGAATAATTACTGAAGCTCCAGAAGCAGCACTTCCATTTGCTAATATTATTTTACATGAAGTTGATAATGAAATACCTATTACAGGTGTAATTAGTAATGACGATGGAAATTATATTTTTGAAGCCATAAAAGATGGAAACTATTGGATAGAAGTTTCTATGCTGGGTTTTCAAACCGAAAAAACAGAACCTTTCAATCTTAAAACAACAACCAAAATTCTTGACTTTACTTTAAAAGAAGAAGCGCAAGCCCTTGGGGAAGTTGTTATAAAAACAAAGCGCCCAGTAATACGACAAACGGCTGAAAAACTGATTGTCGATTTAGAAAAGTCTGAATTGATAAACACCAACTTACAAGACGTTATGAAACGTGTTCCTGGAATTATAGTAACCAACAATGGTATAAGCTATGCTGGGCAAAATAATGTTCGTATTCTTATTAACGGGAAAACTACAGATTATATGGACATGGACACCTTACTAAGAGATATGCCTGCTAATAATATAGCTCGTGTAGAATTAATAGAGCAGCCTGGCGCAGAATATGATGCCGAAGGTTCTGGGCCTATTATAAACATAATTTTAAAGAAAAATGTACAATTAGGAACGCATGGAAATATTACAACCTGGGTAGGAGAAGATGAAGGTATTGAGTATGGCACAAGTGCTTCTATAGCAAGTTATAAAAACAAGTTAAATTGGCAAGCTGGCTTAGGGTTTTCAAACCCTACTTGGAGAGAAGACTTATTTATTAAACGAAGTGTTGATAACGAAGTGTACGACCAAGTAACAATATCTCCTTATGATCCAAAACGAATAAATGCAAGTGCCAGTATAGATTACTATATAACTAACGAACACTCAATAGGTCTTGGAACACGAAGAAATACAACCAAATCTGATAGGGTTTCTACCAGTTCTACTGCAATTAGTAATGACACTGAAACGAATACATTATTGTCTCAAAATAGTTTTGATCGTGATCAAGTAGTATTTAACATTAACCCCTATTATGAGTTTAAAAATGAAAACCATAAACTCGTTGTCGATTTTAATTATGTAGATTATACAAACGATAATTTTAATACGCTTTCTGAGTTGCCTGGTAGTACAATTCCGTTTACGAGCCAACGCTACATACAAGATGGAAATTATGAAATAAAAACTTACAAGGCAGATTATTCTAGATTATTTTCAGACGATTTAAAATTAAGTGTAGGTAGCAAATATGCACAAGTAAATACCGATAGCGATTTACGTACTTTTTTACAAAACAATTCTGGAGGCTTCGATCTTATAACCAATCAAAGTAATCGTTTTTTAGTCGATGAAACTATTTTTGCAGCCTATTCTAAGCTTAACTTAACCAAAGGAAAATGGTCTTTCTCTGGTGGTTTAAGATATGAAGATAGTAATACAAAAGGCACCTCAACAACAACAAATGAAACTAGAGTACGTAAAATTTCTAAATTATTCCCAAGCGCATCATTAAGTAGAAAAATTAACGAAAAGTTAGGAGCAAGTGTATCGTATAGCTACCGTATTCGCAGACCTAATTACAACTCACTAAACTCATTTGTTACATTTTACGACCCCTACTCGTCAGAGCAAGGAAACCCAAACTTAAAGCCATCGTTTACCAATAATTATCAGTTTAATTTAACATACGACAGTCAACCATTTTTTACTGTTGGGTATAGCGAAACCAAAGATGATTTATTTGAGCTTATCACTCAAGACGATGCAAGCGCACAAATACAACGTTCTATCATAAATTTAACCGAGAGACAGAACTGGAATTTTAGATTATTTGGCCCGTTAGATTTTATAAAAGGTGTGGAAGGTTTCACTGGTTTTATTGTTAATTATAACGATTTTCAGTCTAAAGGATTATCGCCAGAGTTAGACCTTAACAAATGGAGTTTATTTTGGTTTACCCAAGCAAGTTATGAATTGCCCTGGAAAATTAATGCCGAGTTAGAAGGACATTATGGAACAGGAGCTTTAGAAGGCCAATTAGATGTAGAATGGCTGGCTGGGTTAAATTTTTCGTTTGGAAAAAAATTCTTTGATGATAAATTAAAAGTAAATTTAGGTTTCAACAAAATGCTAAATAGAGGCTTTATAAGTACTGTTAATTACGATAATGTTTCTGCAAATATTAAGAGTATTGACTCCAGACAAAACATTCAATTAAAACTAACCTATAGTTTTGGCTCTAAATTTAGTAAAAAGAAAAATAGAGGAAACGCATCTAAAGAGGAAGAAAACAGAATTGATGACAACAACTAGTTCTACAAAAATGGTATTAAGAGAAAATAAAACGATTACAGACTATCTATTTGTATTAGGATTACTATTACAGGTTGTCGCTCAAACATTATTTACTTTAACTAATAAATTTAATCTTTTAGAACCTATTGATTTTATTCACTGGACTCTTTTAATTGGTGTTGTTTTAATTATTCCTGGAACATTAAGTTTTGTAAAAGGATTAACGTCTAAAATTGGTGTCGTTATCGCTTTTATGGGGATTATTACTCAAATAGGAATGTGTGCTATCGACTTTGTATTATGGAGTTTTAAAGATAACTATGAAGCAAAAAATGCATTATACGACCAATTGGTTAGCGAACCATCAATATGGCAAGTGTTTATTACTGTTGGGCCAGCACTTACATTTGTTGGTTTTGTAATTGTATCTTATGCTTATTTTAAAAGTAATTTAAAAGGGTTTACCCTTCTTAACCTTGGCGCTATTCTAGTGGCAATAGGAGGGCTAATTTTTACAGATATGCTACTTATAAAAATTCTTGGGTACATTCTCTTTTCAGTTGGGGTATTAATGTTGTATTTTCAAAAAAAAGAAGACAAATTAAATCACAATAAGGCATATAATATCTTATTTGTCATAGGTTTACTTTTTGAAATGGTTGGGCAAATTTTACTAGCTCCAGGAAATGATTTTGTTTATGCATTAAAACCTATCGATTTCGCCCATTGGTCTCTTCTTTTAGGCGCAGCATTAATGATGCCCAAAATAGTAAACTTCCCAAAAAAAATAATAACTTATATAGGTGCGCCAACAGCTTTAATTGGCGCTGTATGCATTATAGGAATGTGCATATTAGATTTTATATGGTGGAATATGACTTTTCAAGAAATGAGAAACGAATTTGCAAGTCACATTTCTCAATTTCCTTCCATATGGAAACCTTTTATTACTACTGGAACCAGTTTTTTGAATATTGGGTTGTTAATTCTTAGTTTAAATTACATTAAGCAAAACAAGCTGGCGTTTATACTTATAATTTTGGCTACCCTTATTATATTTGGAGGAAGGTTTATTCCTCATAGACTAATTCTAGTATATTTAATGACAGCAATTGGATTTGGAATAATATTCTTTTATAAAAAAACGGTTATAAATGAACACTAAGCTTAATAAATCGGACCTGTTTTTAGTAGTTTGCTACTTTATAGTCGATTTTACTATTCAAGCGTGGGATTACTATAGAAATGGGAATAAACTAATAGAATATCTAATTGATTTCCCTGTAGAACTGATTACGACTTGTACTATTATTTATCTGTTTATTTTTTGGACAATTCCAAAATTTGTAATCGAAAAAAAATACTTCACATTTACACTTCTAGGCGTATTTATAATGATTTTTTTTACTGCTATAGAATACACTATTGGTTTTTGGACTGGAGATAATGACTGGTCTAAGTTCCCCAAAGGGTTTGATTTTATTTTAAAAATGATAAATAGGTGTAGTCAAAATATTTCGCTTTTGTTTGCATTATTACTAACCAAAAAGTTTTATGAAGGAAAAACAGAACTATTAGAAATTGAAAAACAGCAAAAAGAAAACGAATTAAAATTATTACGAAGCCAAATAGATCCTCATTTTTTATTTAATAATTTAAATACGCTAGATAGTTTAATCGATACAAATTCTGAAAAAGCGAAAGAATATATTAATAGATTATCTTTAATTTACCGCTACCTTATTCGTACTAAAGATGCTGAAGTTATGGAGCTTTCTGAAGAAGTCCGTTTTGCCGAAAACTACATATTTTTAATTAAAACACGTTTTGCAAACGATTATGATTTTAATATTATAAATAACAATTCATTAGAAGATACATTTATCCCTACAGGTGCCTTGCAAGCGGTTCTTGAAAATGTGGTGAAACACAATAAAGTGCTAAATGATGCAACAATTAAAACTGATATTTTAATAGAAGAAGAGTGGTTAACAGTTACAAACTCCAAATCTAATTCCGGTACAAATACCGAATCTTTGGGTACAGGACTAAAAAACCTGAAAGCACGCTATGAATTATTAATTGATAAGCATGTGCAGATTATAGAAACAAATACAGAGTATAGAATATCGATTCCTATTATTAAATTAAGTAACGAAAATTAGAGCAGATGAACCATTCATAACTCAACTATAAATATAAAAAGTAATGAGTATATGAATGCACCATGTGACCATTAAAAAACAATAATAAAAACACATGAAAATTTTAATTTTAGAAGACGAGATACCTGCATACCAAAAACTTACTAATTGCTTACATGTTTTTTTCTCTGAAGAAATTGCACATGATTGGGCTCGGTCTAAAACAGATGGAGAACGGCTTTTAAAATCTGAAACATACGATTTTATATTGTCAGATATTCAGTTACTTGATGGCATTTCCTTTGATTTATTTGATCGTATTGAAATTAATTGCCCTATAATATTTTGTTCAGCTCACGACGATTATTTATTTCAAGCATTTAACACCAATGGTATCGCCTACATATTAAAGCCATATACCCAAAACGATTTTAATAAGGCTATAGAAAAATACCAATCTCTATTTAAACAAGGCAGCTATAAAACATTAGACCACTCTACTATAACAGCTTTAAAATTGGCTTTAAAAGATGAACACACCAATTACAAAAAACGATTTGTTATAAAAAGAACAAAAGGCATTCAATTATTAAATGTAGTAGATATAAGTACGATTGAAGCCTCTGGCGATTTTTGTATTGTTATAGATAATACTGGGAAAAGGCACACTATTTCTCAAAGTATAGGCGCACTAAATGCACAATTAAACCCTAAAAAGTTTTATCGTATTAATCGTAGCGAAATTATACATATTAACTTTATAGAAAATATAGAAAATCATTTTAAAAATAGACTGTTAATTACCATGTCCGGATGCAAAGAAAAAGTAATGACTAGCTCTTCTACAACATCCGATTTTAGAAAATGGATAGAGCAGTAAAGAGGGCTTAATTAAAGTGATACTGAACTGATAATTTTTAATAAAAATAATAGGCTACAAAACTAAATGAAAGTATATTTAATTTTACTTCAATGGTATACTATATAGTATTTTCTTTAATCGTTTTTTTGCTTTCAACAGTTATTTCTGAACCTTCAGTAAGCATCACCGTTTCTGGCTCCATCTTATTTAAAAACTCAAAATCATTTCCATAAACAATTCCAAAATCAACTTTTATTTCAGAGCTTATAATATCATATTTACGCCATTTGGGATGGGTAACTTCATATTCATTAGTCACTTTTTCATTTACTTTTGCATACCCCCAATAGTGCTCTGTGATAAACTCGATTTCACTATTTTCTTCAATTTCTGAAGGCTCTAAATGGGCAATTATTTTAAACAAATGCCACTGCATATTCTTTTTCCATTGATATTCTACAACTCTATGGATTTCGTTTTCCATCCATTCATGCCTCATAGGCAACGTTTCATAATGTTCTTTATATACTGTATTTGCAACAAAAGTTAGAGCTGGTTTTGGAACTATTTCTTTAATAAAAACAACACCACGTTTCCAAGTATTGTTCTCAAATCTTTTAACATAAAATCTTAAATTTACTTCTTCAAAATTAGTATGAAATGGAATTTTTATACCTATCAATTTTGTATTTACAAACATAAACCCCACTAAACTAACAAAGCATTTACCCTCCCAAAGATCAAGTTCTGTCCCGAAAGGAATATATTTAGACAACGTGTTTGGGTTAATGACATAATTAGCAATTGCTAATTTCCTCCATTCTGCATTCAAAAAACTCATTTTTTCAATACTACTTATTCATATTAAAAATAACGAAACTTTTTCACTTATAAAACTAATCCTTATTTAAAGAAGTAAGCTGTATTTTGGAAGACTTTCTCACACCCGTGGCCGATTTTGCCTCCTTAACATCCATAATAGTTGAGTTTAAATCGAACGAAGCATCGAATAAAATGGGAGTGCTTCCTGCTCTTTTAAGCGCCTTAACCACAAATGAAAAACGATTTCCTTTTTTTAATGCTGGCCCTTCCATAAGAACCTGTCCGTTTGGATTAATTATATGTATACGATGGCTTCCTGTTTCTTCATCTTTATTGATAAGCACATGGTATTTTATAAAATGCCCCCCAGGACAGAAATCATCTTCAGAAATCGATGCTATGATACCATTGGTATTAAAATCGAATTTATTTGTTGCCACTTCTTCGTTTAAAAATAGGGAAAGGTTCTTTCCTTGGCAATTGAGTTTTTGAGCTTTTTCAACAGCCAATGGAACCGCCATATAAGCATCGTCCAATTCAGCAATAATTTCGGCAGCTTGAAGTGCAGATAGTTTTTGTTTCTTAATTATTTTTGCCTCTATCCCTCTAAAACTTTCAAAAGCTTCAGGTTTAGATTTTGGAAGTATTTCTTTGTTATCGCCAAGCCGATAGCTAATAAGTGTTTTTGCAAACTGTGCCTTTCGCAATTCGGAAACGCTATTTCTTTTTTCTTTAGCAAAAGCCGTAATCTTCTCGACACTTTTAGCATTACCCTTATAAGCTAATACTTGAAGAATGTTTCTATTTATCATTACATGTTCTTTTCCTAGGAAGTTTTCCAAAGTCCGAACCGATTTTAATTTGTGACCTAATTTTAAAACTAAATTGCTTTTAACAACAGGTTGCTCACTTTTATCCTTTAAAACTTTTCCAAAAAAGCTACTGGGATCCATATTTTTCTTCGTTGATAATAAATTAATTGCACTAATTCGTTTTTCTATAACCTCGCCCTTTGTACTACTAATTTCAATTAGTTTTTTTTGGGTCGTGCGACTACTTATTTTTCCTATATCGTTACTATACATGAGTTTTTAATTTAAAGTTAACAACCAGAATTGGTTAAACAGTGGCTTTTCATTTTATTTCCCTGAGAACTTGTTAGGTTTACCGAAGTCCTCATATTTCCACTAGGAACACTACCACTTTGCTGCATCAAGTTATTATCAGTGCTATTTTTATGTTTCAGTTTTAAATAATGACCAACTTCGTGAGCAAAAGTTCTAGAAGCTTGTTCTGGGCCCCAAAGACCAAATACCGAACCATTCATTCCTTTATCGTCTTTGTCTTCGCAAGGCCCATTAACTGCAGACCTTCCCAATATTACCCCTGTACCACTTGGAACATTGAGTATAATAGGAACAAAAGTGTCTATTCCATCATTCGGAACTGACCAAGTATCAGTAATATCCTCCATCTCTCCTTTTGTAGTACAATTGTCATGCCCTTGTGCATCAGCTGTGGTTACCGAGTAATGTTCTATACGCCCCACACCAATCCCTCTTGTGCGGTATATATTTCTAATTCGATAAATGCAATAATCGATAAGATGAAAATGATCGTTACTAGGCAAACTTGTATCT
>JAHDGB010000082.1 GCA_020627885.1 Flavobacteriaceae bacterium
TAACAATCGAAACGGCATTAATAACAATGAAAAAACACAATTTTAGCGCAGGGCCATGCATTTTACCTCAAGAAGTACTACAAAAAGCATCAGAAGCTGTTCTTAATTTTAATAACGACAATCTTTCACTTTTAGAAATATCGCATAGAAGTAAACCTTTTGTAGATGTTATGGAAAAAGCACGTGCTTTAGTATTAGAACTTTTAAACTTAGAAGGAAAAGGATATAAAGCATTATTCTTGCAAGGCGGTGCAAGTACTCAATTTTTAATGGTTGCTCAAAACTTATTAGAAAAGAGAGCTGCATATTTAAATACGGGAACTTGGAGTGATAAGGCTATAAAAGAAGCTTCTATTTTTGATGATATCCATGAAGTTGCGTCCTCAAAAAATGCTAATTTTAACTATATCCCTAAAGGATATGATGTTCCTGAGGATCATGATTATTTTCACTGTACCTCTAATAACACAATATACGGAACACAAATGAAACGTTTTCCTAAAACTAAGATCCCTTTAGTTTGTGATATGAGTAGCGATATTTTTTCTCGAGTTTTAGATTTTTCTCAATTTGATTTAATTTATGCTGGAGCACAAAAAAATATGGGTCCAGCTGGAACTACTCTAGTAGTTATTAAAGAGGATATTTTAGGAAAAGTTTCTCGAAAAATACCTTCAATGTTAGATTATAAAGTTCATCTTAATAAAAGTAGTATGTTTAATACCCCTCCTGTTTTTTCAGTATACACGTCTATGCTTACTTTAGAATGGTTAAAAAAACAAGGTGGAATTAAGGCTATAGAAAAAGAAAATGAAAAGAAAGCAAGGCTAATGTATTCAGAAATTGACTTAAACCCTTTATTTAAAGGTTTTTCTGCAAAAGAAGATCGATCTTATATGAATGCTACTTTTACACTATTAAATGAAGACTTAAAAGAAACTTTTGACACCATGTGGAAAGAAGCAGGTATAAATGGCTTAAATGGGCATAGAAGTGTTGGAGGCTATAGAGCCAGCATGTACAATGCATTATCATTAGATAGTGTAAAAGTACTTGTAGAGGTTATGAGTGAATTAGAAAGTAAAGCATAAAAATTAAACTGTAAGTTTATAAATATAATCAATGAAAGTATTAGCAAACGACGGAATATCTCAAAGTGGTATTCATGCATTAGAAACCTCTGGTTTTGAAGTAATAACAGTAAAAGTAGCACAAGAACAACTAATCAATTATATAAATGAAAATAGTATTGATACTATACTCGTGAGAAGTGCTACGAAAGTTAGAAAAGATATCATAGACGCCTGTCCTAGCCTAAAGGTTATTGGAAGAGGCGGGGTAGGTATGGATAATATAGATGTAGATTATGCTAGAGAAAAAGGGTTACATGTTATTAATACACCAGCAGCATCTTCTCAATCTGTAGCAGAATTGGTTTTTGCTCACCTATATGGAGGGGTTCGTTTTTTACATGACTCTAATAGGAATATGCCTTTAGAAGGCGATTCTAACTTTAAAAAATTAAAAAAGAGCTATGCTAAAGGTGTAGAGTTAAGAGGAAAAACATTAGGTATAATTGGTTTTGGTCGTATTGGTCAAGAAGTCGCTAAAATTGCTCTTGGTGTGGGAATGAAAGTTATTGCTGCAGATAAATCTATTAATGAAATAGATTTAAAACTTAATTTTTATGATGGACAGTCTATTAATTTTGAAATTAAAACGAAACCTTTTAAAACCGTATTAAAAGAGGCCGATTTTATTACGCTTCATGTACCGGCACAAAAAGAATATATAATAGGAAAATCTGAATTAGAATTAATGAAAGATGGCGCTGCAATTATAAATGCCTCTCGTGGTGGGGTTATCGACGAAGTTGCTTTGTTAGATGCTATTAGTAGCGGTAAAATTTCTTTTGCAGGTTTAGATACTTTTGAAGAGGAACCTAAACCAGCTATTCAAGTACTCATGAACGGCAATATTTCATTAACACCTCATATTGGAGCTGCTACAAATGAAGCTCAAGACAGAATAGGAATAGAATTGGCGGACCAAATAAAAAAAATTCTTTTAGTCGATAAAATATAACGTTTCATAGATTATAATAAACCTTCTTTAAAATATAAAGTATCATATTTCCTTTGTTCATTGTTTTTCTGTAATTTAAAAACTCAATTTATAAACAAATTAAACTAAACAAAAAGAATGTCAGGAATATTAGATTTATTAGGTAGTGATCTTGGAAAAACAATCATTAATGGTGTAGCTGGTTCTACAGGGCAAGACAGCAGTAAAACAAATAGCCTTTTAACAATGGCTTTGCCTTTACTAACTCAAGCTATGGCTAAAAACGCTTCAACTACCGAAGGTGCTCAAGGGTTAATGAGTGCATTAAGCGGAAAACACGATGGTAGTATATTAGATGATTTGGGCGGTTTATTTTCCGGAGGGGTCGATTCTAATGTTATGAATGACGGAGGCAAAATTTTAGGTCATATTTTAGGAGAAAAACAAAATAATGTAGAAAATGCTTTAAGCCAAAAATCTGGAATGGATATTGGTTCAGTTGGGCAAATATTAAAAGTTGCAGCTCCACTATTAATGGGAGTTTTAGGTAAACAGACAAGACAACAAAATGTGTCTAGCCCTTCTGCTCTTACTGGGCTGTTAGGCGGGTTATTGGGTGGAAACTCTGCTCAATCTGAGCAAAGCTTTTTAACATCAATTTTAGATGCAGATGGAGATGGAAGTATTATTGATGATGTAGCTGGAATGGTTTTAGGTGGTGATAAGAAAAAAGGAGGTATTGGTAGCCTATTAGGTGGCCTGTTCGGAAAAAAATAATAACATAATTTCTTAAAAAAATAACGCCATATTAAGTCATACAATGACTTAATATGGCGTTTATAAATTAATTGAAAGATCCTTAAATAGGATAGCATAAATTTTGTAATTTTGATAAAATTCTTAACTATGAAACGTTTCCTTTTTATTTTAGCAATAGCTTTTAGTTTTATTGGGTGTAGATCTACAGAAAAGCTTCCTGAAAAAGATGCTGCACTTGATAATAAAGTCACTAAAAATGATACTATAAAAATTTCTAACAATCAACTTGAGCACGATATTATAATTATAGAGCCTGGGTATGACTCATGGTTAACTTCAACAGCAAAACCTAAAGGGTTCTATGACAAAATGCATCTTAAAAATAATAATATAAGATATGTTAGAGAATGGAATGCACGCGTATTACAACCACAAAAATACCCTTCCAACTTGTACGAAATGCAAATATTTTATAATCAAAATGAAGACTATGGTTACGATGTAAATTATAAATTATTTAATTATTTTATTTACTTTCAAAATAAATACAAACAGAATTTGCTAGGCGGTCGTGTTCCTCTTAATTAACTATATTTGTTGCCATAAAAATAATATTGCATTGGAGTGCATTGGTTAATACACCCCTTGAAATATTCATTTTATTAGTAAAGTACAATAAATAATATTTTTAATGAATAACTTTAAGTCCCGTTGGGAAATACAAAAGAATTGGCAACTCATTTACCCTATAATTGGATGTATTGGTTTAATATACTCTGGTTATAAAATATCTTATGCTTTTACTAAAACTTTAAATCCATTTCTAACACTAGCATTAGGTGTTTTAATTGCATTTTTTTTATTACGTTTTACTCTTTTTATTTTTAAAAAATTAGAAAGTAAATGGAGTGTAAAATACAAATGGGAAATGATTCGAATATTTATCGTATTTGCAATTACAGGTTCATCTTCTATGCTTGTAGGGCGACCAATTATAAAATTATTAGGTATTACTAAAGATAACTTAAATCCATTTATATATTGGTTTCTGTTTATTTTTATTGGTATTATATTCTATCAAATATTATTAGTTGCTTATGGATGGTTATTTGGTCAATTTAATTTCTTTTGGGAGTTCGAAAAGAAAATGCTTCGCCGATTTGGTCTTGGTCGATTTGTTAATTAAGAAAAACTATTCTTCTATTAAAACAACAAAATAATGGATAAAAAAATAATAACTACTTCGCATGCCCCTTCTCCTATAGGTCCATATAATCAAGCAGTTCTTAGCGGAAACACATTATATACCTCTGGTCAAATCGCTATAAACCCAGAAACAGGAGAACTCGTTTTAAACTCAATACCAGAAGAAACAGAATTAGTCATGCAAAATTTAAAAGCGGTCTTAAAAGCGGCTAATATGACTTTTGATAATGTTATTAAAACGTCTATTTTTATTAGCAATATGAATAATTTTTCGCAAATAAATGAAGTGTATGGTCGCTACTTTAATGAAAACACTGCTCCAGCAAGAGAAACTGTAGAAGTTGCTAATTTACCTAAATTTGTTAATGTAGAAATTAGCATGATTGCTGTAAAATAAATATTTATTTTAAATTTTTAATATGATAGCTTACAAGGCCTTCAATAGGTCTTTGTTGAAAATTTCCTATTCTTAATTTAAACTCTTTCGCTATCTCTATAATTTCTTCTTTGGCAAAAAAAGCTATTGACCCAGCAAAATGTATAGGTACAGTTTTAAGCTCTTCGTTGTATTGCATTATCATGTTTTTTATAAAAAGTCGTACTCCATTTTTTATAAGCCCTTTTATATATTCTGAATCTTTATTCAAAAACATAAACTTGGCAAAGGAAGCCAAATATGCATTGGGGTTAGGTTGTTTATATAGGTTATATTTAATTATATCGGCATCCATATCATAAGAATTATTAAAAGCTACTCGAATTGCCTTTGGCATAGTTTTAAAATAATAATCTCGTATTAATTGTTTTCCAAAAAAATTTCCAGAGGCATCATCCATAATAGTATACCCTAAAGAGGCTACCCGCTGATGCAGTTTTTCTCCATCAAAATAACTACAATTAGAACCTGTTCCTAAAATACAAACTATAGCTGCTTCTGTTTTGCAATTTAATGTTGAGTATACCGCAGCCATAGTATCTTCATTTACTTCTACTTCGGCATTAATAAAATACTCATTAAGAATTGTTTTAAGTGTAGTTTTTGGGCTTTCAGTACCACATCCTGCTCCATAAAAAAACACATGAGATACATTGTTTCTAAGTGCTTTTAAATCTTTATTTTTTTTTATTATTTTTTTAAGCTTTTTTGATGAAAGAATTGCTGGATTTAAGCCCTTTGTTCTTACTTTTTCAAGCAATTGATTTCCTTTAGAATCTACTGCAACCCAATCACTTTTTGTTGAACCGCTATCAACAATTAAAATCATATCTGTAAGTTTATAATTGTTATAATGAGTTCATTTTTTCAGCTAAATCTAATAGTTTATTAGAATATCCAAATTCATTGTCATACCAAGAAACTAATTTAAAAAATTTTGGGTTTAATTGTATAGCTGCCTCAGCATCGAAAATGCTAGTATGTATGTTACTTACAAAATCTTGAGAAACTACTGATTCATCTGTATAGCCCATAATTCCTTTTAATTTATCTTTTGAAACCGCTTCGAATACTTTTTTAATTTCATCCAAAGATGTTTCTTTTTTTGTTCTTACTGTTAAATCTACAACAGAAACATTTGCTATTGGAACACGAAATGCCATACCTGTTAATTTTCCGTTCAATTCTGGAATTACTTTCCCTACTGCTTTAGCGGCTCCTGTTGTGGTAGGAATAATATTATTAATTGCAGATCGTCCTAAACGGTAATTCTTCTTGGAAGGTGCATCAACAGTATATTGCGTAGATGTTGTAGCATGAATTGTTGTCATTAACGCCTCCTCAATACCAAAGTTATCGTTTATTACTTTGGCCAAAGGCGCTAAACAATTTGTTGTACAAGATGCATTTGAAACAATGGTACTCGATGCCTTTAACTCATCGTCATTCACCCCCATTACAAACATTGGTACGTCTTTACTCGGTGCAGAAATTACTACTTTTTTTGCGCCTCCTTCAATATGATAGTTCGCTTTCTCTAAAGTTTTGAATATCCCTGTACATTCCGCAACAACTTCTGCTCCCACTTCGTTCCATTTTAATTTTTTAGGATCCCTTTCTGCAGTAACTCTTATTGTTTTTCCATTAATTACCAAGTTTCCATTTTTTACTTCTATACTACCATTAAACTTACCATGCACAGAATCATATTTTAACAAATATGCTAAATGATTAACATCTACTAAATCATTTATGGCAACAACATCTACATTTGCTCTATTCATTGTTGCTCTAAATACAATGCGTCCTATCCTTCCAAACCCATTTATCCCTAATTTTAATTTTGACATAACTTTAATTTAAATACAATTATATGGTCATTATATCTGACACACGTATTAACTCTTTATTTATTTTTACTTTTCCTTTTACAGCTTTATTTAATGGTGTAAGCGTAATTTTATCATTTAACAACCCAACCATATAGTTATTTTCTCCTTTAATTAAACTTTCAACAGCTTTTACTCCCATCCGACTTGCTAAAACACGATCAAAACAAGAAGGAGTTCCGCCACGCTGCATATGTCCTAAAACAGAGACTCTAACTTCATACTCAGTCATGTTCTCTTCAACATAATCTTTTAATTCAAAAACATTTTTCCCTATTTTATCACCTTCAGCTACAACAACTATACTTGACGATTTTCCAGATTTTTTACTTCTTCTTAAAGATTCTAATAAGCGCTCCAAACCTAAATCTTCTTCAGGAATTAAAATTTCTTCAGCTCCAGCTCCAATGCCAGCATTTAATGCGATATGTCCTACATCTCGCCCCATAACTTCAATAAAAAATAAGCGATTATGAGAGCTTGCGGTATCTCGAATTTTATCTATTGCATCTACCACCGTATTTAATGCAGTATCGTAACCCAATGTATGTGAAGTTCCAAAAATATCATTATCAATAGTTCCAGGGATTCCCATAATAGGCAAATCATATTCTTTATTAAAAATAAGAGCTCCTGTAAATGTACCATCACCACCTATTACAACTAAACTATCGATGTCTTTTTCTTTAAGTTTATCATAGGCCTTTTTACGACCTTCTTCTGTTCTAAATAATTTAGATCTGGCCGATTTTAAAATTGTTCCTCCTTTATTAATAATTCCTTTAACACTTCTTGCTGTTAAATCTTTAAAATCACCTTCAATCATGCCTTCATAACCTCTATATATGCCTATACATTCAATATTATAAAAAGCACAGGTTCTTGCTACAGAACGTATTGCTGCGTTCATTCCTGGCGAATCCCCTCCTGAAGTCATGACTCCAATTTTCTTAATTGATTTTAACATCTATTTTTTAATAATTATTTAATCTTTTATAATGTACCTTTCTCTATTATAAATATCCTAAGATATGTAGTCTTAAATTAAAACTAATAATTTTATAACAAAAAAATAATGAATATATAGCTTAATCTATTTTATAAAATATTGAGGAAAATAGAATGCTTTAGTTCTTTTTCTTAATTCCTATGCCAGATGGTAATGGAGTATCATTAGACTCAGTTTTTGAGTCGTTATTTATCGACGTTTCTTTTCTTTTTTTAAAAATCAGTCTTAACAATTCTCCAAAAGTATCAAAATCTACAGAATAAGCAACTCCTAACCCTTGAGTATATCCTATTTCTTCTCCAAAATTACGAATACTGTTTTCTCTATTAAATACTTTTGCAGTTAATGTTCCTTCTTCATTTAGTAAAAAATCTATTTGCACATCTCCAGCTACTACAGATTCTCCTGCTCCACCTACTGGTACTCCTACTTTTCCATTAATAAGTACCCTATCCGTAATTTGAGTTTGTAATGTAACTCCTAAACGGTCATTGGTTTGAAAATCTGGTCTATTTTGTCCTGTTTCATAATTTAATCCTATATTAATTTTATCGTCGCTATCTGTAAAAAAACCGTTTATTAAACTATTTAATCGTTCTGTAAGTGTTCCTGTTGGATTAAAATTATCTAAAGCTCTACTAAATCCTCCAGATGCTAAAAAAAACAGGGCTTGTTTTTCTCTATCTTCCCTAGATTCTAATCGATATTGTAACTCGGACCTAACTGAAGAGTTTACCGTTGGAAATTTAAAATCATAATCTACCTGAGGGCGTTCTAATTCATCTGTTAAATTTATACCTAATTCTACCGGTATAGTTCTATTAATTGGATTGTCTAGCAAAGCAGATGGGTTAGTGTTTGCTTTATATACAGCTTTTACATTAATGAGTGCTTTTAATGGGTTTCCATTCCATGCCAATGTGCTTCCTGGTTCAACTTTAAATTTCTTTTCAACTAAACCGCCATATAAAAAATTATAGTTTCCTTCAAAAACTGAGATATCACCATACATATTAAACTTACCATTAGTATTTATTTCTACCAATAATCCCCCTTCTCCTCTTCCACTAATAGTACTGCCTGATTTTCGATCTACAACAATTTCAACTAATGCATCTTGGGTTACATCTAAATCAAAATCGAGCTCTAATCCCGTCTTATTATTTATCTGTATTTCTTTCCCTTCTAATTTTGCTATTTTCTCTTCAGGAGTTAAAAAATGAATGAATGAATTATCGCCAAAAGACTCTGAATCTCTAAGCGGTATTTTAAATACAGTACCTTTCTCTGTTGCTCCTATTACATTTATTTTTAATGCTTCAGTTGGTCCAATGATTGCTGCATTTCCTCTCATAAAACCAGTACCATAATATAAAGCTTCTTCGCTATATTTGGTATCTAAAACTAATAACCTCGGAGTGTCTACATTTAAATTTAAGCGCCAGTTTGAAAAATTAATATGACTTATTGTTCCATCTACTGTACCTAATGAGCTATGCTTAATGTCTGTTAATTCAACATTATTAAAACGAAAAGTTTGATTATTTAGCGTAACAGATGATTCTTCTTCTAAATTGTAATTAACATTTAAATATGGAATAGCTAAACTTCCATTATTTATTTTCAAAGCGCCATTCATATTAGGTTTATTAAGGCTTCCTATAAGCTTTGCTTTTCCTGTAACATCCCCTGTAATATTTTCAAGAATACCTTCTAAAAAAGGATTTAGAAACTCTAAACCAAAGGCATTAAAATCTAAATCTAAATTTATTGATGGTTTAGAAGATACGTCTATATCTCCAATAGCTGAAAATTTATTAGAAACATCATTTTTAATAGCTGCATTTATTTTATAATTTGTCAAAGAGGTATTACCAGTAATGTTAGTGATAAAATCTCCTAAATTTTGTTGATTTAGCGTTAAATCATCTATAGTTACTTTAGAGCTTGGTAAATAGTTTCCTTTTTGCTGTAAAATATTTAAATTTCCATTTACTACCCCTTCAAGTGAAACATCTTCTAAGCGAGGGGTAATCTTTGCTAAATCAACATTTTTAAGTTTTAATTTTATGTCTTTATCTATCGAGTTATTAACTACTCCTAACAGTTTTATTTCTTCTGCATAATGATTTATAACAAACGGTTCTATTTTTAAATTTTTGAAATCACTATCAAAAATTACTTTATGGTAATTGTCTTTTGTATTATTAATTGTCCAATTGTTATCTTTAAATTTTACTTGAGATTTTTTAAACCCAACAACTGATTTGTTTTCATCATTAACAGTATGGTAAAAACTTAAACTATATTCATCATCATTTTTAACTCCTCCTTTAAATTCAGAACGCATAAATAATGTGTCTTTAAGTGTTACATTAACTAAGTTAAATTTAGAAATATTATATAAGCTTGTATTTAAACTATCTATTTCTACTGAAGTATTAAAAAGTGGGTTTTTATTATCAATCTGCAACTCTATATTATTTGCAAAATATTCTTTTAGTTTAATTTCTGGAGATTTAAATGTGAGTTTAAATTCTTTTTCGTCAGTTTCTACTCTTCCCTTAACGTAAGTGTTTTTTCCTACTTCAATATCTGGATAAAACACTTCTATTATCTTATTATATATTTTAAAGTTAAAATCAATATACTGATTAGTAGTAATATCTGTAGGTTCATAATTCGTGTAAATGCTTTTAACCGAATTTTCTACCAATTTCCCTATGTCTTCAAACTTAAAACTACCACTTAGTTCTCCTTTTATAATATCTGGTGAATCAATTTTTATGAGACGTTGACCTTCTTTAAATTGAGACGTAATTTCAAAATCTTCAAAATAATAATCGTCATTTTCATTTTTATAATTTGTTTT